>JAGFJK010000477.1 GCA_024102795.1 Pirellulaceae bacterium | reverse complement strand
CGGTCCGGCCGGCAGAGCGGCCGGCGGCTCCTCCAACCATAGCGGCTGGCCGTCCAGCGTCCGCCGCTCGCTCACCAGGCCAGCCGGCAGGGCGAACTGCGGCAGGCCGGCGTTGTCATTCGGCCAGGCCGGCAGTTGCTCGACGAGCCGCGGCGGCGCTTCGACCGGCAGCAGCCCCTGGTGGATGCCCGCCGGATGGTTTGCCATCTGCGCCAGCCCGTGAGCCGGATCGGTGGCCAGCAGCAGGACGATCGGCAGCCACCACGGCAGACCGCGGTCCGACCCGGGAGTGTGTCGCCCGCCGTCGGGTAAACTCGAGGACATAACCGGCAAAGTCGAATCCTTTGAGCGACTTGGTTCCAGCCACGACGGGCGAGAGGGCCCGTCCGGCAATTCGCGGCATCATGGACCAGGCGTCAGTAGCCGATGCCGGCCCGCAGCATCAGGCTGTCGCGGGCGCGAAAGTTCTGGTCGGGCGTCGCGACGTAGATCACTTCGCGATCGGTCACCCAACCTGCCTCGATGAAGCCGAACCGTCGCCCCTGGGCGATCACGTTGGGCTGTCCCCATTCCAGACCGACCATGACTCGAATGTCATTGATATCGATCCGGTCCGAAAAGTCTCCGGCCGGGACAAGTGGCCGTTCAATGGTCCATGAGCCGCCACCGTACTCGGCGCCGATGTACCACCAGACGGCATTGTTTCCGACCGTGGTCAGGTACTGGGCGAGCTTGGGCTCGGGAAAGAAAATATCAAAGCGGGTCATGGCATTGGGTTCCCAGAAAAAACCGCCCACGGGCAGCAGCTTGATCTTGTTGCGGTCGATGTAGGCGGCGCCCAGTCGCATGGTCAACGTGGGGCTGATCCGCAAACGGCCCATCGCTTGTCCCAGGTAGCGCACGCTGTTGGTGTTGAACGTGTCGAAATCCGTGAACACGCCCACGCGGGCCCCCAATTCGAGACCCGCTTGTTTCTGTACGTCCGACTGCCAGCCCAGGTCCAGGTACCCGCTGTACGCCAGGGCCGGCAGGTCCGAGGGGTTCGGCGGCTTGGGACCGTCCCACATATGCAGCGAGAACGACGGGATGATGAAGATCGGTTGGCCCGTGCCAAAAAAGTTCGGCCAGGCCAGGGCCACGGAAATGTCGAAATCGTTGATCCCCAGGGCGTTCGGTTCGCTTTCTGGCACGACCCACGTGTAGCGCAGGCGAGGTCCGTACAGCAGGCGCATCGGTGGTCCCCAGGGCGCCGCCTGCACCGGATTGCCGCCAAATCCGTTGGGAAACAGGGAATTGGGAGCGGTCGGGGGATACGCGCCAGGTCCGTAGGCGCCGGGCGGAGTGCCCAGCGTCGCACCTGTTCCGTAAGGATTCGGACTGGCGCCGTACGGGCTGGCCCCAGGAGGATTCGTGCCGTAGGGACTGGCCCCGTAGGGGTTCGTGCCGTAGGGACTGGCCCCGTAGGGGTTCGCGCCATAGGGGGCCAGGCTGGGATCGGCGGGCAACGCAGGAGGCACGGAAGCCGCGCCGGACGACGTGCCGTACGGATCGAACGTCGTGCCGGTGGCTGCGCCGGGCGTGGGCGGGACGTTGATCAAACCGCCGCCCGACGCGGGCGGTGTGTAGGCGGGCGCCCCACCATAAGTTGGCGTTTGCACGGTGCCGCCGTAGGTCGGAGTCGTGACGGTTCCATACGGCTGACTAACCGCGCCGTACGGCTGGCTGACCGCGCCGTACGGCTGACTGACCGCTCCGTAAGGTTGACCAACGGTTCCCGAGGGCTGGCTGACCGTGCCGTAGGGCGAGCTGGCGGCCGGCGGACTGGCCCCGGGCTGGGGGAACTGCACCCGCTGCTGCGCGCACAGCGTCGCGGTGCCGACCAGCGACAGCAGGCAGCTTGCCAGCGGAATGTGTCGCGCGATGTTCACGGTTGGATCGAGCCGCCTGCGGTGCCTGGAACGGAAAGCCACGATTCGAGGGCGGAGTTATCTATCAGGATCGATCGGGGAGGTCAAGACGAGCCGGTTGCTTGCGAAACGCGTGAAAGCTGCGATAATCCCCGGCAGGGGCTGGAGAACCGCAAGGAAGCGTACGGGGATCCAGGCCCGCTGGGGATGGCCGGTCCGCTCGCCCGAAATCGCCGATTCGTTGGCGTCTCCGGGCGTTGGGCCCGCGGGCGGTGGTTGCGAGTTCGTGTTCGCGGTCTTGGAACCTTTCCACGGGAGCAACCTATCATGCGGCAGATGCTTTGGACCTGGCTGGCCCTGTTGGCGCTGGCCACGATCGTTTCGACCGCCGACGCCCAGACCTATGGGCGCTTCGGCACGCCCCGTTCCCAGCACCCACGCAGTACGTACGGTGCGTATCGTTCGTACCCGCGGAACTACGCCGAGTTCTCGTACGGAGGCTACAACCTTGGCGGCTGGGGCTACAACTACGGCTACGGTTACGGCTACGGCTACGGCTGGTCGGGGCCGGGCTACGACTGGGGCTGGGACCGGTATCCGGTCGGACCAGGACGTTTTCCCTCGGGACCCGGCCGGTCATACTTCCGCGGCGGTTATTACCGTTAATGGCCGCGGCGGCTGAATCCAGCAAGCCGAGTGAACCAGAACGAGTTAACCAGACAGGGTTAACCAGACATGCCAGACCTTATCATGTCGCGCCGGGAATTCGGTGGTGCGGCGGCGGCCAGCACACTGGTCGCCACCGCACCTCTGCTGGCCGCCCAGGAGTCGTCGCAGCCTCAGTACATCGACGCGCACAGCCACATCTGGACGCGGGACGTCGAGTCGTTTCCGCTGAAGGCCGGCACGACGGTGGCCGACTTGGCGCCGCCTAGTTTCACGGCCGAGGAGCTGCTGGCGGCCGCTCGCCCGCTGGGCATCGGGCGCGTTGTCCTGATCGCTCATCATACGTACTACGGCTACGACAACTCCTACATGACCGATGCCGCTCGCCGGTATCCGGGCGTGTTTCGCGTGGTGGGCATGGTGGACGACCGGCAGCCCCGCCCGGACCAGGCGATGCGGCGGTTGCTGCGGGAGCAGGTGACCGGGTTTCGCATCACGCCCTGGACCGGGGGCGACCAGTGGCTGAGCGGTCCGGGGATGGCCGCCATGTGGCGCTGCGCGGCCGACACGCGCCAGGCGATGTGCTGTCTGCTCGATCCGAAGTACCTGGAATCGGTCGATCGCATGTGCCAGCGGTTCCCGGAGACTCCGGTGGTGATCGATCACTTCGCGCGGATCGGCGTGGATGGCATGATCCGCGACGAAGATCTGCGGAACTTGCTCCGGCTGGCCCGGCACAAGCAGACGCACGTCAAGGTGTCGGCATTCTACGCCCTCGGCCAGAAGCAGCCGCCATATCTCGACCTGGTGCCGATGATCCGCCGTCTGGTGGAAGCCTTCGGCGTCGAACGTCTGATGTGGGCCAGCGACTGCCCGTACCAGGTCGAGCCGCCACATACCTACGCCGCCTCGCTGGCCCTGGTCCGCGACCGCTTGCCGTTTCTCTCGCCCGCCGATCGCGACTGGCTGTTGCGGAAGACAGCGGAGAAGGTCTACTTTTTCTGAACTGCCGCTGTCCGCGGGCGAGCGTTGACCGGGGCGGCGGCAGCAGCACCAGCCGAGGAGCGGAACCATCGTCGAACAGCGGCCGAACATCATCTTCATCATCACGGACCAGCAGCGGTATGACACCATCCGCGGACTGGGCTACGACTACATGGACACGCCGCACCTGGATCGGCTGGTCCGCGAAGGCGTCTGCTTTACCGATTGCCATGTGACGGCCGCGTCGTGCGCGCCGGCGCGTGCCAGCCTGTTCAAGGGGTATTATCCGCACACCACCGGGATCCTGAAAAACGCCGACCAGTGGCGGCATAGCTGGATCGAACTGCTGAACCAGGCCGGCTACCACTGCACGAACGTCGGCAAGATGCACACCTGGCCGTTCGAGACGGAGCTGGGGTTTGACGAGCGGTACGTGGTCGAGAACAAGGACCGCTACCTGGAGGGCCGCTATTACTTCGACGAGTGGGACAAGGCCCTCCGCTTTCGCGGCCTGATCAAGCAGCAACGGGAGCTGTATCGGCAGCGGCCCGACTACCGCCAGCGGCTGGGGGCCTTCGAATGGGAACTGCCCGAAGATACCCATCCGGACGTGTTCGTGGGCGACCTGGCCACCTGGTGGATCAACAGCTTCCCGCGGACCGAACCGCTGTTTCTGCAGATCGGCTTCCCCGGACCCCACCCGCCGTACGATCCTGTTCCGCGTTACGCCCGACCCTACCGGGCCAAGGACCTGCCGCTACTGGAAGTGACTCAGGAGGAGCTGGACGGCCAGCCGCCGCCGCTGCAGGAACTGCGGATCCATAATAACCAGATCGACCACGACAGCGTTGTGCTCGACCTGAACCCCACACCCGAACAACGCCACCGCCAGCGAGCTTACTATCTGGCGAACGTCACCATGATCGACGAGAAAGTCGGCCAGATCATGGCGGCCCTCGAACAACGCGGCTACCTGGAAAACGCGGTCGTGATTTTCACCTCCGACCACGGCGATTGTCTGACCGACCACGGTCACAGTCAGAAGTGGACCATGTACGACCAGATCACTCGCGTGCCAACCATCGTCTGGGCACCCGGTCGCTTCCAGGCGGGAACCAGTGTCGCGGGACTCTGCCAGCAGATGGACCTGGGACCCACGATCCTGGAACTGGCCGGCATCCCAATCCCCTCGAACCTGGAAGCGATCACGCTGCTGCCAGCTCTGCTGGGAGCCGATTGGAGCGGGCGGAATTACGTGTTCGCCGAACAGGCTCGCGACGGCATCCTGACCGGCTGCGAGTTCATGACGATGGTCCGCAACAAGGCCTGGAAGCTGGTCCACTTCCTGGACGAACCGTACGGCCAGTTGTTCGACCTGGCGCAAGATCCCGACGAAGTTTGCAACTTGTGGATGGATCCGTCAGCCCAGACCATGAAGCAAGAGCTGCTGGCCGTCCTGCGCGAATGGCGGATCCGCAGCCAGTACCAGACGGCCGACTGGTCGGCCGATTGGCGGTAAGGCGCGTAACCGTCCGGGAGTCGATGCCTAGCGTGGTGGATGATCAGGCTGATTGAGGATTGCAAATTGCAAATTGCAAATTGAGAATTGCAAATTGAGAATTGCAAATTGAGAACTGACCACTGATTACTGATAACTGACCACCCCCGTCGCCAATTCATCCACTCAACGGAGCTTACCACCATGCCGATCGCCTTCAATTGCCCGCACTGCGGAAAACACTTTGACGTGGCCGAGCAATACGCCGGCCAGACGGGCCCCTGCCAGGCTTGCGGCCAACCAATCACGATCCCTTACGGAACGTCGTCAGCGGCGGCGGCCCCGAAGAAGTCCAGCGGTGGAGGCGGAGGGGGAGGCGGAGCCACGTTGCTGATCGTGCTGCTGCTGGGCGGCGGCGCGGGCCTGCTGGTGTGCGGCGGGCTGCTGGTCGCCTTGCTGTTGCCCGCCGTGCAAGCCGCCCGCGAAGCCGCTCGCCGCATGCAGTGCCAGAACAATCTGAAACAAATCGTCCTGGCCATGCACAATTACCACGACACGTACAACACGTTCCCGCCGGCCTACATCGCCGACGACAACGGCCGGCCGATGCACAGTTGGAGGACACTCATCCTGCCGTTCCTGGGTGATGCCGGCGCCATGGCCGCCCAGAGCCAGTACGACTTCAATTATTCCTGGGACAGTCCTCAGAACCAGGCGGCCGTGCAGCAGATGATACCGCTCTACACCTGCCCTTCGGACACCAACGTCAACACGACGATGACCAACTACGTGCTGGTTACCGGACCGGGAACCGCCTTTATCGATCAGCAGGGTGTCAGACTGGCCAACATCACGGACGGCACGTCCAACACGATCGCCATCGTGGAAGTGACCGGTGCTTCCGTGCCCTGGGCCCAGCCCACCGACGTGTCGGCGGCCGAGTTCATGCAAATGCAACAGCGCAGCCGGCACCCAGGGGGCTTCCAGGCCGCGCTGTTTGACGGTTCCGTCCGCTTCATCAGCAATACGCTTGACCCAGGTACTCTGCAAAAGCTGCTCGACCCCAAGGACGGGCAAGCCGTTAGCCTGCCCTGAGTCGTTATCGCTGCCAGCGATAGGCTGTCAGGGAATCGATGCTGCGGATGAATACCTGGTCGCCCCGCAGCGCCAGGTGCGCCCAGGTATCCTCGCCGACTTGCCGCGAATCGAGCAGCCGGAACTCGGCTGGATCGGCCTGGATCAGCCTCAGCGTTCCCTTGGCGTCCAGGGCCAGAATCCGGTCGCCTTGCACCACCATGCTCCAGTACGGCCCGAACGGTTCGGTAGTCCAGCGGATCTCGCCGTCCGCCAGGCGAATGCACGTGAACCGCTGATTGCGCAGGTGCAGGTAAACGTGGTCCCCGATGACGGTGGGCGACGACATGTAGCCTTGGGTCTTGTTGGTCCACGCTTCCTCGCTTTGCAGTTGTCCCCCCGCGTTATCCACCCGCAGCAGTTGCGACTTCCCGCCGTAGGCGCTGGTGAAGATCGTGTCTCCGATGACGGTCGGCGTCAGGATGTTCATTCCCCGGAAAGCGGCGATGTCGCGACTCCACAGCACGTTGCCCGAATCGGCGGCGACTCCCGCCAGCTTCTGCCGCGTCTGCACAATCATTTGATCGCTTCCCGCCACCGTCGCTTGAACGGGGGACGAGAAGGCGCTGCCCATCATTCCGCCTCCATCGTCCAGGCTTCGCCAGATCGTCTCACCCGTGAACTTGTTCAGTTTGACGAAGGCGGCGCCGGCCTGCACGAACAGCGCCTCGCCGATCACCAGCGGTGACGACACGAACCCGAACGTGGGCAGCGGCGACTTGAACCGCTCCACAAAGTCCACTCGCCACAGTTCCTTGCCCGTGGCGATCTCCAGGCAAACCAGCACGTCGCGCATTCCGGCCACGTACACCCGCTCGCCGTCGCTGGCCGGCGTCGCCCGGATCCAACTGCCATTGGACGCGGCGAAGAACGGCACGCGCATCGAACCTTCCCACTCAGCCTTCCACAGCGGCTGGCCGTTGTCGGTTCTCAAGGCATGCACGATTTCCAGTTTCTGATCTTTCGTCTCTGTCACGACGACCCGTTCGCCGTCCACGATCGGTCCGGAGTAACTGGGGCCCAGCGGCACGCTCCACGATTGCACCAGGTGCCGCTCATCCAGGCTGTCGGGCCACGCCGGACCGACAAACTCGCCGGTCCTCCGCGGTCCGCGCCACTGAAACCAGTCCTCGGACGACGGCTCGGCCCAGGCGTCGTTCGCCAACAGACAGGACAGCAGGGCAGTCAGAGCTGCGACCAGAACGCAGTTCGAGGATTGGATCGTTGGGCGTCGCATACGGTTACCTCCACTCGGACTCCGGGCCGAAGTTGGCCAGGGATTACAACGGAAAGCCGATCGTCGTACGGCGTTGGTTCAGATAGAAGTCGATGCCTGGTTCAGCCCGACGCGTGAGCGAGCGGGCCGCTGAAAAGCAGCCCAACGCGTGAGCGACGGAAGTCCGTGCATAATCTTTCACCTCGCTGACGCATCGGGCTACCTGGGGATCGAAGACAGGGATAGACACTCAGTTCTGGCTGGCCTGCTGCTGGCCAACTCGACCACGCAGCGTGGAGTGCATCAGGGTCGTGGCGAACGACTCCAGTCGGCGAAAGTCGTCGCAGAAGGCGGCGAATGTCATCTGGCGGCGCAAGCCTTCGTGCAGCGCTCGCCCGCCCACAACCAGGGCCACGTCGTGAGGGACCGATTTGACAAGCTGCGAGTAGTCCGCCAGGAACGCCTGCTCGTCGGGAATATGGGACACGCTGAGCCAAAACAGTTGAGGTCGAGCGTCGCGAATGGCCGCCGCCATGGAAGTCAGCGGGATTGAGTTGCCCAGGGAAGCAGCCCGCCAGCCGCATTCGCGGAGCACGACTTCGATGATCGTGGTCGGCAGCAGGTACGGGTCGCCGCTGGGCGTTCCACCGAACGCAGTGAAGGTGCTGTCGGCCGGTTCGTAGAGCGCCCTCCGCAAGTCGTGCAGGCATCGCAGGCAGATCTCGCATCCGCGACGTTCCTGATACACTTCCAGGTCCCCGCAATCCCACTGGGCGCCGATCCCATGGAACGCCTCGGCAATCACCAGGTCTCCGATGGCACTGCAGCGGTGGTTGGCCAGGAACAGATCCAGGACCACTCGTCTGGCAATCGCCTCGTCGCCGGCCACCAGAGCCCGCTGGAACTGTCTCGCCGCCCGTTCCAGAACCCGGTCGGTCTGGCCCGAAGTGACGGGCAGCCCAAGTTCTTCCGGCCGCACCAGCTCGTACCGGCCCGCCTTGATGAACGACAGGAATTCGTGCAGCGGGATGCGTCGGTGCCCGCCCGCGGTCCGGCTGCTGCCCAGGGCACCCCGGTCGCACCAGCGCTTGACCGACGACTCGCTGACCCCCATCGCTCGCGCCGCCTGTTTAGGCGTCACGTGGTCGACCAGCTCGCAGGGCTGCGGCTTGGATGGGCTCGGGTCACTCAACTTTCCGGTACCTCGCGGAATCGTTCTTCAACAGGGCCCGCGCACTGGGGCACCTACCGGTCTCGCACGGCAGCTCGGCCCCCGCTGGCAGCGACACTGTAGAAGACCACCCTGGCTGGGAACAGGGTCCGATTCGCCAAAATAGTTCGGGGTGGATTGCTGTCGGCAACCGGTGCCGGTCTGCCGGAAGAATCGGCCTAATCTTCCTCGCTGGCCCGCAGCCGCGCCAGCACGCTGTAATCTTCCAGCGTGGTCGTGTCGCCCACTTCCTCCTTGCCCGAGGCGATATCGCGGAGCAGTCGGCGCATGATCTTGCCGCTGCGGGTTTTCGGCAGAGAGCCGGTGAAACGGATGTCGTCGGGCTGAGCCAGCGCGCCGATCTCCTTCCGCACGTGATGCCGCAATTCCTCCCGCAGGGCGTCGTCGGGCTCGCCGTCCTTGACGGTGACGAACACGGCGATGGCCTGTCCCTTGAGTTCATCGGGCCGGCCGACCGCGGCCGCCTCGGCCACCCGCGGATGGCTCACCAGGGCGCTCTCCACCTCGATCGTGCTCAGGCGATGCCCCGAAACGTTGATCACATCGTCGATCCGGCCCATGATCCAGTAGTAACCGTCCTCGTCGATCCGGGCGTTGTCTCCGGCCAGGTACTTGTGCGGCACCTTGTCCCAGTACTGATCCTTGTACCGCCGCTCGTCGCCCCAGATGCCGCGCAGCATGCCGGGCCAGGGGTGAGCAATCACCAGCCAGCCGCCCTGATGGGCCTGGACGGGCCGTCCCGCCGGGTCCACCACTTGCGGCAGGATGCCGGGCAGGGGCCGGGTGCAAGAACCGGGTTTGGTCGGGATCGCGCCCGGCAGCGGCGACATCATGATGCCGCCCGTCTCGGTCTGCCACCACGTGTCGACGATCGGGCACCGCTCGCCGCCCACCACTCGGTGGTACCACATCCAGGCTTCGGGATTGATGCCCTCGCCGACCGTGCCCAGCAATCGCAGGCTCGACAAGTCGTGCTTCAGCACGTGCCGATCGCCCCACTTGATGAAGGCCCGGATCGCGGTCGGGGCCGTGTACAGAATGGTCACCTTGTACTTTTCGATCAGCTCCCAGAAACGGTCCTCGGCGGGCCAGTTCGGCGCCCCCTCGTACATCAGCACGGTCGCTCCGGCCGCCAGCGGGCCGTAAACGATGTAGCTGTGGCCCGTGACCCAGCCGCAGTCCGCCGTGCACCAGAAGACATCGTCGTCGCGGTGATCGAACACCCACTCGAACGTCTGCTTGGCGTACAGGGTATATCCGGCTGTGGTGTGCAGGATGCCCTTGGGTTTTCCGGTCGAGCCGCTGGTATAAAGAATGAACAGCGGATGCTCGCTGTCGAGTGGCTCGGCGGGACAGTCCTCGGACGCCGAGTCCATCAAGTCATGCCACCAGAAGTCCCGGCCGCCGCGCATGGCCACTTCATTGCCGACGCGGCGCAGCACAACGCACTTTTCGACCGTCGGCGATTTGTCCAGCGCCTCGTCGACGGTTTCCTTCAACGGCAGGGCCTTGCCACGCCGCCAACCGGAGTCGGCCGTGATCTGCAGCCGAGCGCCGCAGTCGTTGTTCCGGTCGGCGATCGCTTCGGCCGAAAAGCCCGCGAAGATCACCGAATGCACGGCGCCGATTCGGGCACAGGCCAGCATCGCCACCACCAGCTCCGGGACCATCGGCATGTAGATCGACACCACGTCGCCCGGTTGGATCCCCAACTGCTTGAGCACATTGGCGAACTTGCAGACGTCCCGATGCAGTTGCTCGTACGTCAGCGACCGCTGCTCGCCCGGCTCGCCCTCCCAGATCAACGCGGTCCGCTGCCGATCGCGTTCCAGGTGCCGGTCCAGGCAGTTGTACGAGGCGTTGGTCCGCCCGCCGACGAACCAATGTGCAACCGGTTCCTGCCAGCGCAGACCCTCCCGGAAAGGCTCGAACCAATGCAGTTCGTCACGGGCCAGTTCGCTCCAGAACGCCACCGGATCGGCTGCCGCCCGGTCGTACAGTTGCTGGTAGGCTTCCAGGGAACCGATCCGGGCTCGCGTGGCAAACTCCAGGCTGGGGGGAAACACCCGCTTCTCGCGCAGGACCGTATCGATCTGGCCGCCCGAACTGCTATCCGCCATGGAGATCCTCCACCCGCTGCCGCGTGTCAAACCAAAAATCGTGGCTAAGGATCGGATTTTAGGAAGGGGCGCGGGCAGTGTCAAACACGCGCCGCGGTGCGAGGCTACAGGCCAAGCCAGTTCCGCACGCCCAGCCGGAAGATGATCCACAGCGCGGCCAGGGCCTCGCGGGAGTTGATCTTGGATTGCCCCAACTCGCGGTCCGCGAAGATGATGGGCGTTTCCGCGAACCGGGCTCCGGCCCGCTTCAGATGCCAGAGAATCTCCTCCTGGAACGAATAGCCGCGGGAACGGACGCGCGTCAGATCCACCCGGTCCAGCAGTTCGGCGCGATAACACCGATACGCGCCGCTGCAGTCCCGCACGCGCAGCCCCAGCAGGCAGCGGGCATACAGGTTCACCATCCGGCTCATCATCTGCCGCCGCCACGGCCAGTTGCGGACGCCGCCACCGGGAACGTACCGCGAACCGATGGACACGTCCGCCGCCGGTCCCTCCGGCGGGTCCATCGCCTGCCGCAAAGCTGGCAGGTACCGAGGATCGTGGCTGAAGTCGGCATCCATGTTCAGCACGTACCGGTAACCATGTTCCTGGCCGTACTTCATGCCCGCGATGATCGCCGATCCCAGCCCCAGCTTGCCGGTGCGGTGCAGACAGCGGACGCGCGGGTCGCCCGCCGCCCGCTGGTCGCACCAACGGCCGGTGCCGTCGGGTGAATTGTCGTCGATCACCAGCACATGCGCATCGGGAGCGAACTCCAGGATCTTGTCCACCAAGGGTGGCAGATTCTGGATCTCGTTGTACGTGGCCACGGTGATCAAGGTGTCGGCGGCGGAATCCATGTCGCAAGCTTACCACGTGAAATCGGGTGAAGTTTTCCGGTTGTCGGCCGATCCAATCTTTCCTCGGCCGCCCGTTTGCCTATGATGGTAGCTTAGTCGTTCGGCTCTGACGGTTTTTTGGCCTGATCGGAGCCGGCACGTCCGCCCGTTGGCCCACCCGATCCTGCCCGGACACTTGCCAGAGCCCCCCCGCTGGGCTATTCCGTTCATGCCGCCGCTATCATCCAGGCCCGCTTCCAAAATCCGCTCGGCGGCCGGGTTGCCAACTCGCCTCGGACAGGCGGTCGCGGACGAAGACCAAGGTGCCTACGGCCTGGTATTCTGGCTTTGCTACATTGGCAACACGTCGTTGATGGTGGCCGTCAGTCTGCTGTTCCGCTATTCGGACTTCGTGATTTCGTATCTCGGCGGGTCCGAGTTTCAGCTTGGCCTGATCGTCGGCCTGGGCATGGTCGGCGCGTTGGGCATGCGGCTGTTCCAAGGGCTGGGGATCGATCGCTACGGATCGCGGGCGATCTGGCTTGGATCACTGGTCTTGTTCATCGCGTCCTGCCTGCTGCATCTGACGATCGGCTCGGCCCATGGACCAGGGATTTTCCTGGCCCGCATTCTGTGGATGGTCAGCGTGGCGGGCGCGTTCGGCGCGTCGCTGGCATACATTTCGCTTCGCGTGACCGAATCGCGAGTGGCCGAGATGCTGGGGACGCTGGGCACGTCGGGCTTTGTCGGGATGGCGGTCGGCCCGGTGGTGGGCGACTTGATTTTTGCTTCCGGGGCGGTGACGCGGCAGGTGGTCGACCGCATGTTCTGGTGCGCGGCCGGGATGGCGGTGGTTTCGCTGATCTGTGCCGCCTTCGCCACGCGGGGAGCCTTGCGGAAACGCTCGTCGCGCCGCATGCCGCCGCTGTTCTGGCTGATCCGGCGGTACCATCCGGGCAGCTTGCTGCTGGTGGCGGTGGCGATGGGACTGACGGTCAGTCTGCCCAACACGTTCTTGCGGCCGTATACGGACCGGCTGGGGATCGGCGAGATCCGCAATTTCTTCCTGGTCTACGCCGTGACGGCGTTCGCGGTCCGATTACTGACTCGGCGGCTGACCGAACAGGTGGGCTTCCGGCCGTTGATTTTCGGCGGTCTGATCAGCGGAGGGATCGCCACGTTGCTGTACATGGTGGTGATTGACAAATGGACCCTGGCGATTCCCGCAACCGCGGCGGGAGTGGCTCACGCGCTGCTGTTTCCGGCGGTCGTCGCGGCGGGCAGCCTGTCGTTTCCCACCCGGTATCGCGGCGTGGCCACGACCCTGACGCTGTCGATGTTCGACCTGGGCAACCTGATCGGTCAGCCAGCGGTCGGCGCGCTGATTGAAGCGGCCGAGCGGCTGGGGCTGCCGCCCTACCCGGTGATGTTCTGCAGCGTGACGCTGTTCCTGGCACTGGTGGGCGGCTGGTTCTGGCTGATCGGACGCTCGCCGGCCCGCGCCGCGTCAGGCCGCGGCCAACCAGCGGTCGTCGTCGCTCGAACGCCGCAGCCCTGTGTTCCCGTCGACGATCGGCTGGCAGCCGAGCAGGCCGCCAGCATGCTGCATGTCGGCCTGGCACACGCCGAGGTCGCTCGACCGGCACACGAGCTGCCCAAGGGCGTGAAGTCGTCGGTTCACTGATTTCTCAACCGGGCAAACAGTTGGCGATAGTCCCGGCGTTCGGCTCGCCCCCGACCCGCGGGGACCGCCGTCGGAGCGTGCGGTTCGTCGGCCACCACGATCATCGTGCGGTCGTCATCCGCGCGAACCGCGTCGAACTCCTCTTGGTCGTCCTGCTCAATTCCCGCCGGCGCTAATTCGACGACCTCCCGCCGGCCCTCGTCGTCAACCGCCAGATGGTCCTCCAGCAGGCATTGCTCCACCGGCTCGGCCGACGCCATCGCTTCCTGATCTCCAATCTCGGAAACGTAGGCCGGCTGAGCGAACTCAACGATCTGGAACGTCGAGTCGTCGATTGGCTGCCGCGTGTCGAGCTCGGCGGGCTGCTCCTCGTGGCCGATGCGGATCACCGCGGGCTGCGCCGCCGTGAACGGCGGCGTGTGGCAGCGGGCCGCGTCCAGGGTAGCGTACCGGTCCACAATCTCCTCTTCCTCGTCGAAGACACCAGCCAGCGGGTCGGCTCCGGGCGCCGGGTTCGTTCCGCCTCCGGTCGCCGCAGCCGGTGGCTGTGAGTGCATGTCGGCCGGCCGAGCGATGCGGAGCGGGCGGGTTTCCGCCCCGGCCGGTTCGCTTGGGGCGAGCGGGGTTTCGTCGCTGAGTTGTCCGAACTCAATCACGCCGCTGGAAGCCTGAGTGGCGGCGGATTCCGGCTGCCACGGAATGGGCAGCCGCTGCAAGTCGGCCCAGGCCGACTGGACGGCCTCCGAGTCGATCTGGTGCCGGCCTTCGTCGCACGCCAGCAGCAGCGCGTGGTCGCAGATCTGGTTGACCAGTCGCGGCACGCCGTCGGTGGCCTGGAACACGGCCTGCAGCGCCTCCGGCGAGAATACCCGTTCCGGCTGACCGCCCACGGCGCGAATCTGAAAGCGGACGTAGTCGGCCGTCTCCTGGCGCGTCATCGGCTGCAGATAGCAGCGAGCCGCCAGCCGTTGGTTGAACGAATCCAGCTTGGGATGCGCGAAACGCTCCTCCAACTGCGGCCCGCCGGCCAGCACCAGCCGGACCCGCGTCCGGCCCTCGCGAACCAGGTTGGTGATCATCCGGATCTCTTCCAGCAGGCGCAGCGGCAGCGTGTGCGCTTCGTCGACCAGCAACAGCATGCCGTTGGGACAACGAGGACCAGGTTGCAGATGGTCGATCAGCGACAGCCGCAGTTCGCCCTCTTCCCGTTCCCGATACGGCAGATTCAGTTCGAACAGGATGTTTTGCAACAGCGCTCGGCGGGTGCACAGGCGGGCACTGGCCAGCAGCACGACGTCGTACGACGCGCGGCAGTGGGCGGCCAGCACGTGGCACAGCAGGGACTTGCCCGTGCCGGCCGGACCGATCACCAGTCCGGGACCGTCCGCCCGCTCGATCAGCCGCAGCAAGGTCTGCCGAGCCTCTTCGATGGTGGCGGCGGGAAAGTACCGCCGCGCTTCGGGAACTGCGGCGAACGGTCGGTCATGAAAGTGGAAGAACGCCTCGTACATGTCCTGGGTTCCCTCGCCTCGAAGATTGCCCTTGAGCTTTGAAATCGAACCCTCGCGCCAGCCACGCTCTCTACGCCAGCTACGCCCCCTACGCCAGCCACGTCTCCACGAGCCGCGGCAGAATCTCGCCCCACGCGCCGAACGGGTCGGCGCGCAAGTCCGTCAGCAGCGGATTGCCGGTCGCCAATAGCAGCAGACACGCCGCGACCTGCACGACCACCACGCCCTCGGCAATCCGAGTCACGGTTCGCAGACCGCCGTTGCCGCCGGCAGTGCCGGCAGTGTCGCCCGGGGCGTGCCGTTCGTCGGCCTGCCGAGCATCCGCCGACCCATCGCCGGCCAAAGACACGTCGCCGGCCAAAGACACGTCGCCGGCCAAAGACTGCCGCCGTTCCAGCCAGACGACCAGGCCGCCGGCGACCAACGCCAGCAGCAGCAGGCCCGCCAACCGCCGCCGGGGCATCGCCGTGCCCAGCCGCCCGGCGATCGCCGGGGTGGACACATGCCAACTGCGAACCGCGCGGGCCGTGGCCAGTAAGTGGTGCAAATCCGCTTCGTTTTGCCGTTCGGCCTGCTCCCGGCGAGCGACCGCCTGCTGGTAGTTTTCCGTCAATTCCGTCCAGGTCATCCGCCAGGACGATTGGTCCGAGTTCCGCTCCTCGCCGGGCGTCGCGGACAAATCCGGCTCGCCCGAGCCCTCGGGATCGTCCACGGCGACGGCGGACAACAGGGAAACGGGAGCCGCCGTCTCGACTTCCAGGTGCTCCTCGGTGCGGCTCAGTTCGGCCTGCAGCTCGACCATCCGCAGCGTCAGTTGCTGAACCTGCGGGTGTCCCGGTTGCAGACTGGCCAGCAACTGCTGGCGTTGGGCGTCCATCTGTCCGAGTTGTTGATTCAACTGTTCCCAGCGGGGGTTCACCACCAGGCTGCGGGTCGGCGCGAACGCCGATGCACGCGCCCGCTCGGCCGCACTCGGCTCCGGCCGTTCTCGGCTTGCGGCCACTTCCGCTTCCGACGCTTCGGCCGCCGGCTGCCAGGTGGCCAGAAATTCGTTCATCGCCAACCTGGCCCGCTGTTCATAATGCCGCAGCTCTCGCAGTTCCCACCGCGACAACCGTTCGGCCTGCAAAGCCATCCGCTGGCTTTCTTCGCGATCCACGGCCGCCATCAAGGATGCCGCCGCCGCCTCGGCCAGGTCCAGCGCCTCGCGCCGGTCCTGCCCTCGGCAATCGATCCTTAGTGGCGAAGTCCAGCCCTGGTCCGGCTGCTCCAGGCGAACTCGAAGCCTGGCCGCCAGGCGTGCCGCCGCCTCGGTACGCTCACCCGGTTCGTTCCCCAGCCGCGTCGCCGCCAGATCGCTTGCCAGGAGCTGCCGCAGGCGATCGGCCGTGACCTCATGTCCGGTCGAAACCGGCGCCTCGGCCATCGCGCCGCGCAGGGGATCTGGTCCGCGAGCTACTCGGCGCTGCAGCTTGACCGAGGCGACAAAGCCCGCGGGCGGCCTGTGCAGGATGCACAAGCCGGTCAGGATCACCGCCAGCGCGACGACCGCCGCCCGATACCACGGGATTGGTAAGCTGAAGGCCGGGCCGCGGGCGGGTCCGGATGGTTCCGCAGATGAGTCTGCCAACATGAATTCGCCTATCCGCCAGCGTCCAATCGGTTCGCCACGTAAGGTTCCTCCTGTTCATCGGGCGGTTCGGGTCGTGTGCTTTAGCGAAGCTGTAGCGATTCTGCGGATAAAATGGGTCGTATCGCCTGGGCAGCGGGAATCGGGTAACTTCGGAAAGATGACCGCGTCATGCCCGGCGGCGATCACCATCGCGGAGAAGGCGCGGAAAAGTCGCGGAGAACTGGGAATCCCAATGCTGTTTCGCGTCAAGATCTGCGGGGTCACGACTCCCCAGGACGCTCGGCTGGTGGCCGACTGCGGCGCCGATGCCATCGGACTGAACTTTTACGCCGGCAGTCCGCGGTTTGTCACCCGGAGCCAGGCCCGCGAACTGCTCGGCGAAGTGCCGCCGAGCGTCGCGCGGGTCGGAGTGTTCGTCAACGCGGCGGTCGAGGAAATCCTGGAGTGCCAGCAAGATCTGGGCCTGGATTACCTGCAACTTCACGGCGACGAACCGGTGGAGTACCTGGCGCGACTGGCACCGTCGAGAGTGGTTCGAGCTCTGCGCTGCCGGCCGGGTGATTCGACCATGGTGGACCGCTTACTGGCCGACTGCGGAACTTTGGGACATTGGCCGGCGGCCCTGCTAATCGACGCCCATCGGCCCGGTACGTACGGCGGAACCGGACGAACGGTGGATTGGCCAGCCGTGGCGGAACTCGGCGAGCGATGCCAGGGAATCCGGCTGGTACTGGCCGGTGGGTTGAACCCGGGAAATGTCCGGCAGGCGATCCAGGCAGCTCGTCCCGCCGCGGTCGACACCGCCAGCGGCGTCGAATTGGCGCCGGGCCGCAAGAGCCCCGACCTGGTGCGGCAGTTCGTCCGTGAGGCGCTGGCCGCGCTGACCAGTCTGGATCGACGCCCCGACCGATAGGCCGGCTCGCTCGCGCCTCGGCCAGGACGCAGCAAGGCGGGCGCTGGCTCCGGCGGAAGACTTTTGTCGGCAAGGCCGGCTGGCGGGTTGTCGGCCTGTGGTTCCACCTTCTATCATATCCGCAGCAAGTTGGACGACGCACAAGCTGCTGCCAGGTGGCTCATCTGGTGGGACAGTACCATCGCCGACAAACCACCCAGTGAGGGCGGTTCTTGACAATTCAGTTCACATCCTCGGATTTGGGAGGAGCCGGTCGTGTCGCAAGCGGAAACCAAGAGGCTGTCGTACAAGGTGAAGGATCTGAGTCTGGCCGAGTGGGGCCGGCGCGAGATCATGCTGGCCGAGAACGAGATGCCCGGCTTGATGGCGCTGCGGGCCAAGTACGGCCGGCAGAAGCCGCTCCGCGGAGCCCGCATCGCCGGCTGCCTGCACATGACCATCCAGACGGCCGTGTTGATTGAAACGCTGGCCGAGCTGGGTGCCGAGGTGACCTGGAGCAGTTGCAATATCTTCTCCACGCAGGATCACGCCGCGGCGGCGATCGCGGCCGCTGGCTTCCCGGTCTATGCGTGGAAGGGAATGAACGAAGCGGACTTTGACTGGTGCATCGAGCAGACGCTGTTCTTCCCGGACGGCGAGCCGCTGAACCTGATCCTGGACGACGGCGGCGACCTGACGGCGATGGTTCATCAGCGGTACCCGGAGCTGCTGGGCGGGATCCGGGGACTGTCCGAAGAGACGACCACCGGTGTCCACCGGCTGTACCAGATGCACGCCAAGGGCCAGTTGAAGGTCCCGGCGATCAACGTCAACGATTCGGTGACCAAGAGCAAGTTCGACAACCTGTACGGCTGCCGCGAGTCGTTGGCGGACGGCATCAAGCGGGCGACGGACATCATGCTGGCGGGCAAGGTGGCCGTGGTCTGCGGCTATGGCGACGTGGGCAAGGGGTGCGCCCATTCGCTGCAGCGCTACGGAGCCCGCGTGCTGGTGACCGAGATCGACCCGATCAACGCGCTGCAGGCGGTGATGGAGGGTTTCGAGGTCACGACGATGGAACAGGCGGCGCCGATCGGCAACCTGTTTGTCACGGCCACTGGTTGCCGCGACGTGATTCTGGGCGAGCATCTGTCGAAGATGCCCAACGACGCGATCGTCTGCAACATCGGGCACTTCGACCTGGAAATCGACGTCGCCTGGCTCAAGGCCCAGCCTGGCGTGACGCACGAGGAGATCAAGCCGCAGGTGGATCGGTACACGTTCCCCAACGGCCGCTCGATCATCCTGCTGGCCGAGGGCCGGCTGGTGAACCTGGGATGCGCGACGGGCCATCCGTCGTTCGTCATGTCGACGTCGTTCACCAACCAGGTGCTGGCGCAACTGGCCCTCTGGCAGGAACCCGAAAAGTATCCGATCGGCGTGCACGTGCTGCCCAAGGAACTGGACGAGGAAGTCGCTCGGCTGCACCTGGAAAAACTGGGCGTCAAGCTGACGCGACTCACGCAGACTCAAGCCGACTACCTGGGTATCCCGGTGGAAGGTCCCTACAAGCCGGACTATTACCGGTATTGATCAAGGCACGTTCGAAGCTTCGAAGCGAACCACTCCATGCCCGAAATTCAGGCCTTTCGCGGACTGCGCTACGATCTGGGTCACGTGGGCGCGCTGAGCGACGTGGTCGCTCCGCCGTACGACGTGATCGACCCGCCGCTGCGCGATCAGTTGTACAAGCGGCATCCGGCCAACGTGATCCGCCTGATCCTGAACCGCGAGGAGCCGGGGGACGACGAGGCGGAGAACCGCTACAGCCGCGCGAGCCGGTTCCTCCGCAACTGGCGGCGGGAAGGAGTGCTGCAGCAGGACCCGGATCCGGCCGTTTACGTCTATCACCAGCAGTTCATCCACGGCGGCCAGCAGTTCAACCGCCGAGGGTTCATGGCCCGCGTGCGGTTGCAGCGGTTCGGCGAGGGGAACATCTATCCGCACGAGGAAACCCATGCGGCGGCCAAGGCCGATCGGTTGAAGCTGACGCAGGCCTGCCGCACGAACCTGAGCCAGATTTTCGGCATCTACGCGGACGATGACAACGCCGCTCAGCAGGTGCTGGAACAAGCCGTCGCCGGGCAGACGCCGCTCGAAGCCACCGACCACCTGGGCGTGGTCCATCGCATGTGGCCGGTGACCGACGTCAAGACAATCGCCGAAGTGTCCGCCATCATGGGACCCAAGGCCTTGTATATCGCCGACGGGCACCACCGCTACGAGACAGCTTGCAACTATCGGGACCTGCTGGCCGCTGAGGGACCGCTGGATGCCATGCATCCAGCCAACTATGTCCTGACGATGTGCATCAGCATGAACGATCCGGGCATGATCGTTCTGCCGACCCACCGGCTGTTTCGCGGCCTGCCGCGGCTCAGTTCGGCGGAACTGGCCGAGCGGCTGGCACCGTTCTTCCATACCCGCGTGGCCGGCGAGGGCTCGGACCTGGCGGAACTGGTCTGGGAGACGATCGCGGCGGCGGGCGACCAGGGGACGCTGGGCTTTTACACCGAGGCGGACGGACGCTGGCTGCTGGCCACGATTACGAAGATTGGCCGCGAGCGGATGGCGGAGCTGGCCAGCGACCATAGCGCGGAGTGGCAAGGTCTGGGCGTGGCCATCCTGCAGCGGCTGGTCATCGAGAACTTGCTGGAGGCCCGCGACCTGCCCAAGCCGCATTACGTGCACCAGGTGTCGGAAGTGATCGAGTGCCTGGAGCAGGGCGACCCCGACGGCGGGCAGTTTCCGCTGGCCGTGCTGGTCAAGCCCGCGACGCTGGATCATATCCAGGCGATCAGCGAGAACGGCGAGCGGATGCCGCCCAAGAGCACGTACTTCTATCCCAAGCTGCTCAGCGGCCTGGTGCTGAACCCGCTGGAATGAGCGGGCCGGCGGCTGTCCCCCGCTGGTAATCAGCGGCCAGTGCTGAAATATGCCGTTTTTTCCGCTGGTTCCACGTGGAACCCCCCGGCGGCTTGCCGCGCCAGCCGGAACATGGCACGTGAAACGCGCCGCTGGCCCGCCCGGTGGCACCCCGGTGACAGCCAAGTGGCACCCCGGTGGCACTCGCGGCCATGTGGCTGGTTGGCCCCGGCGGCTGGCCCCGTCCGCGAACTGGCATTCCGAAAACCGCGTGCCGCCGGTTAGAATCGCCCGGTCGCAGCTTCGACGAGCGGACGGACCCGCGACGGGGGACGCTGGCCTTGGGACGGATCTTGTGCGTGGCGAATCAGAAAGGCGGAGTGGGCAAGACGACGACGGCCGTCAACCTGGCCGTCGCACTGGCCAAGTCCGGCAGCCGCACGCTGCTGATCGATCTGGATCCCCAGTGCAACGCCACCAGCGGCCTGGGCCTGACGCCGACCAGCCGTCATCCGCTGGTCTCGCGGCAGCCGCTGCGCGAGTCGCTGTGCGACACTCGGACGCCCAACCTGCAACTGCTGCCTGGCAGCCGCAGCTTTCAGGACGTGGAGGTGCTGGCCCGCGGCACGGCGGGCGAGGCGGCCACGCTGGAACAGCACCTGCTGAGCGGCATGAACGCTTACGACTTTGTGCTGATCGACTGCCCGCCGTCGCTGGGCCCGCTTACCCAGACCGCCTTGTCGGCCGCGACCGAGGTGCTGATGCCGATCCAGTGCGAGTACTTCGCGATGGAGGGGCTGACACAGATGATCCATGTGATCCGCGACGTCATGCAGCGCAAGCCGGGCCGCCTGGAGTTTGGCGGCATCCTGCTGACGATGTACGACGCCAGCCTGGAGCTGACCCGCGAAGTGGACGAGGAGGTGCGGGAGTTTTTCGGCGACATCGTCTTCGACACGGTGATTCCACGGGACGTGGCCGTGTCGGAGGCACCGAGTCATGGTTGTTCGGTGATTGACTATGCTCCCCGGGCCCGCGGCACGCGAGCCTATATTGAACTTTGCATGGAGGTGCTCGACCGTGAGTAAGGATCGACGACTGGGGCGTGGTCTGGCGGCGTTGTTGGGGACGCCGCCGGAGGGTGAATGGGCCGGAGATCCGGCGGGCAGCCAGCCGGACGATGTTCACGGCGGAGCGCCAGCCGCCCCCGTCGCTCGTCCGCGGCTCTATCAGGACTCGGCGGCGGCCGCGGCGGAGCAGGCCGCGAGCGCCCC
>JAGFJK010000450.1 GCA_024102795.1 Pirellulaceae bacterium | reverse complement strand
AGGCGCTGCTGGTGGCCGAGCGGTACGAGGAAGCGGCCGAGGCGCTGCGGCAGGCCGTTGCCTTGCAGCCGGACCAGTGGGAGAATGTGCGCGACCTGGGGATCGCCTGGCAGCGGGCCGGGCAGTTGGAGGAAGCCGAGTGGCAGATGCGGCGCGCGATCCGGCTGCGGCCCGATGAACCGGCTCTGCGTTGGGACCTGGGGCTGTTGTTGGTGGAGCGGCGGGAGCTGGCCGGCGCGGTCGACGAATTCCAGGTGGCTCTGGCCGCCGCGCCCCACTCGGTCACGATGCGCTCGGCTCTGGTCGAATCGTTGACGGCCCTCGGACGGCATGAACAGGCGCTGGAAACGGCGCGCGAGGGGTGCCGGTTGCGGCCCGAATCGGCCCGTGCGCATGCCGTTCTGGGTTCCGCCTTGGTCGCCTCCCGCAAGTTCCAGGAGGCCGTTGAAGTGCTGCGCCGCTCTTGCCAGCTCGACCCGCAACGGATCGAGTCTCGATTCGCTCTGGCCGTCGCGCAACTCAATGCTGGCCAGCCGGAGGAGGCCGCGGCGCTGCTGCGCGACGTCATCCAGCAGCGGCCCGATCATGTTCAGGCTCACTTTCAACTGGGCAACGCCTGCTACCTGCGCCAGGACTTCGAGCAGGCGGAAAGTCATTACCGCCGGGCGGTCGAATTGCAACCGGATTTTTCCGATGGCTGGAACAACCTGGGCGCGGCGTTGCACTGCCAGCAGCGCATGTCGGAGGCCGTGGCGGCCTACCAGCGGGCGCTGCGGCTTCGCCCCGACCAGGGAGCCTGGCATTACAATCTGGCTCAGTTATGGCTGGAACAGGGCCAGCGGGCGGCGGCCGAGCCGCATCTGCGGCGGGCGCGCGAACTGGGGGTGGCGGTGGAAGCGGAAGATCTCCAAAAAAAGTTTTGACTCATCGGCCGATATTGATGTAAAATGCGGGCCGTCGGCTACTCGTACTAATGGGGGGCCTTCATCGGCCGCCGGGTAATTGGATTCATGGGGAGGACGAGGGCGTGTTCGAGCTGCAATTCAACCGGCGTTTTCGCGACTGTGAGGGAACCACTCGTCGTGAGTTCATGAAGGTGGGGAGTCTGGGAGTGGGGGCCCTGACCTTGCCGGGGTTGTTGCGGGCTCGCGCCGCGGCGGCTCAGAGCGGCCGGTCGGTCAAGGACACGTCGGTGGTCTGGTTGTGGCTGGGCGGAGGGCCAACGCATGTCGAGACGTTCGATCCCAAGATGACCGCACCGTCGGAGTATCGCAGCGTGACGGGCGAGGAGAAGACGCCCTTGGCCGGCGTGACGATCGGCGGCAGCCTGCCCAAGATCGCCGGCGTGGTCGACAAGATGGCCCTGGTCCGTTCGTTCGCCCACGGCAACAGCGGTCACGGCGGCGGCACGCACTGGGTGATGACCGGCTACGACAACCGGCAGGCGGACAACGGTGGCGTGCCGGGCCGGCCGTCGCTGGGTTCGATTCTGTCGTACAGCCGGGGAGCGAACCATGCGGTGACCGGGGCGCCGACCTATGTGCGGATGGGCGGCATTTTCGCCGACGGGCCGTCGTTCCTGGGCGCGGCCTATGCGCCGTTCGAACAGAACGGGCAGGCGCGAAAGAACATGGACCTGCCGATTCCCAAGGAGCGGGTGGACGGGCGCCGCGACCTGCTGACGTCGCTGGACCGGTTGGATCGGCGGGTGGACAGCAGCGGGTTGTTGGAAGGGCTTGATGAGTTCGAGCAGCAGGCGTTCCGGCTGGTATTCGGCAACGCACCCAAGGCGTTCGACCTGAAGGACGAGTCGCCGGCGACGATCGAGCGGTACGGCAAGAGCACGCTGGGGCAGCAGATGTTGACGGCCCGCAGGCTGTGCGAAGTGGGTTGCGGTTTCGTGACGGTCAATTATGGCGGCTGGGACATGCATGGGCGGATCGCCGATTCGATGAAGCGCCGCTCCCCGGAACTTGACCAGGCCGTGGCGGCATTCGTGGCGGACGTGGCCGAGCGGGGGTTGAGCGAAAACATTCTGCTGGTGATCACCGGGGAATTCGGCCGCACGCCCAAGATCAACCGCAATGCGGGCCGGGACCACTGGTCGCGTTTGAGCACGTTGGCGCTGGCGGGCGGCGGCCTGAAGATGGGGCAAGTGGTTGGCGAGTCGGCGCCCAAGGTGGACGTGCCTCAAACGACGCCGATCACGCCCCAGGACCTGATGGCCACAGTGTTCCATGTGCTGGGCATCGACCCGCACATGCAGGTGATCAGCCCGTCGGGCCGGCCCGTGTACATGCTGACCGATGGCCAGCCGATCGCCGAGCTGATTTGACCGGCAGCATCACGCCACCGCTCGGCGAGCCGGCGTGCGCAGGTTGAACAGGCCGAAGACTTCGTCCTGGGTCAGCCCGCGGCTGGTCGGTTTGCCGGTGGTCAGCAGCAGGTCCTGGAACAGTTGCCGTTTCTCTTCCAGGATCTGGTTGATGCGTTCCTCGATGGTGTCCAGCGTCAGCATCCGGGTGACGGTCACGGGACCGGAGGCGCCGATGCGGTGCGCGCGGTTGATGGCCTGGTCTTCGACGGCCGGATTCCACCAGCGGTCGAACAGGAACACGTAGCCGCAGAACTGCAGGTTCAGTCCGACGGCGCCGGCCCCGTAGCTCATCAGCAGCACGTGCCGGTCGCGATCCTCGCGGAATGTGCGGATCACGTCGTCGCGGCGGCGGGGTGGGATCCCGCCGTGGTATTGCAGCGGGCCGAAGCGTTCCAACTGGCTGTTCATCTGTTGCAGTGAACCGACCCACTGGCTGAACACGATGGCCTTCTGGCCGCTGGCCGCGACTTCCTCCAGGTCGGCCTCCAGACGTTCCAGTTTGGCGCTGGCGCCGGTGGCCGGGTCGAAGTTGCAGATCTGTTTCAGCCGCAGCACCAGTTCGAAGACGTGCTGGATCGTGACTTCCTCGCCCATGTCGGTCAGTTGCACGACGCCGTCGTCCTCGGCCGTCTTGTAGGTGGCCCATTGCTCGGCGGTCAGGGACAATTCCGCGTCGCGGAACATCTTGGGCGGCAGGTCGGTCAGCACCATTTCCTTGGTGCGGCGCAGAATGAAGTCGCGGATCGCCTCGCCCATTTGCGGCGCTGGCGTCCCGCTTTTCAGATAGCCTGGCGAGAGAAATTCGAAAATGCCGACCAGGTCCTCGGAGCTGTTTTCGACGGGCGTTCCGGTCAGGGCCCAACTGCGCGAGCGGGGGATGGAGTGCACGATCTGGCTGGTGGTGCTGGACCGGTTCTTGATCCGCTGGGCCTCGTCCAGCACCACCAGGTCGAAATGCAGTTGGCCGGATTCCAGCAGGTCGCGGTCGCGCATCAGCAGTTCGTAGTTGGCGATCTTGACCGGCGCACGCTGTTGCTGCCACTGAAATTCGCGCCGCGTCCTGTCGCCCTGGATCACGCCCAGGGCGATTTCGGGCGCCCACTGGGCAAATTCTCGCTGCCAGTTCGTGACCAGCGGCTTGGGGCAGATCAGCAGCACGCTGCGCAGTTCGCCCGAACGGAGCAGCAGGCGGATCGTGGTGACCGCCTGCATGGTCTTTCCCAGTCCCATTTCGTCGGCCAGGATCGCCGCATATCGCGGGTACAGGAAGGCGATCCCCTCATACTGATACGGAAACGGCTCGAACGGCAGCTCGAGCGTGCCGTTGTGCAGCAGCGATTCCAGCGGCGGCTGCAACAGATAGAACAGGCGATCTTCCAGTTTGACGATGTCCTTGGGCGGCGCCACGCGCGTCTTGCCCGGTCTCTGGTTCTGCGCCGGATGCAAACTGGGGGCCGGTTCCCGCGGCGGCCGCGCCGGCAGAGCGCCGATTGGACCTGGCTCCGGAGGCTCAAATGCCAGGCTGATTGTCTTCAGACGCGGCGGCTGCACAAGCAGCGACACGACCGCTGGCGGCGTGGCGTCCAGCGGCAGGGTCTGCGTCTTGATCCGGCAAGGCCGGGAGAGCGCCGTTTGCCAGCCGGTGGCGAACAGGCTGACCGGCGGCCGTAGCTCGTGCGCTGCCGCGTCCGAGGGAACGTCCAGCCGCCAGCTCCAGAACTCCCCCGGTGGTGTTTGCATCAGGCCCTCGTCTGGTGCGCGTCGTGCGGAGCTCGGCGCCGACTGGCGTCCGCTCAACGGGCGGCGCGCTGCGCTTCCTGGATGGCGCCTCGAATCCGTTCGAAGGGTTCTTCCAGGTCGACCCCCTGCAGGTGCTCGGCCCACAACCGGCTGACCAGCGACTGCTCGCCCTCGACTACTCCGCTGACGGCAACCGGGAATTGTCCCAGGCGGAAGCAGGGCAGGTGCGATCCGGGGGGGCGATGGTGCTGGTCGTCGAGGCGCCGTGGCTGCATGTCAGGCCGCCCGTACGCAGGCCGCCCGTACTCAGTTCGCGGGCAGTCGCTGGCCGCGACCGGCGCATCGCTGGGTCGCTCATTCCTGGCCGCGCGTTCCGCTGCCGATTCCAGCGAACGTTCGTTCCCGGCGGCCGGCGTTCCGCTGGCCAGGTGCACCACCGGGATCTCGATCAGCGGCCGCACGTCGAGCACGTGAACCACGTCGGTGAAGATCAGCAGCGGCGTCTGGCGAGCCTTGGTGATCAGGGTGTGCGCGATCTGTTCGCCATACAAGTAAGGTTTCAGGGTCGGGCCGAACAGAATCTCCTGGGCCCGATTCGGCCGCACCGGGGCGGTGCAGTGGAACTCCAGCGGCCGGGCGGCCGAGTTCAACACCAGGTAGCCCCCGAACAGGCCATGCTCCCCATGTTCGGTCACGGTCAAAAAACCGATCGACGGCAGAGACTTAGAGCCGCTGGCTGTCATCTGGAACCGGTTTGGGGAGGAAGTGGCGTCGTGGTGCAATCGTCAAACTTGTCCATCGGGTGAGCCGTGGACCGGACTTTAGTCTCCGCCAGGGCTTGCTGGCTCGCCAACCGCACCGAACCTGTTACTCGACAAGGCTGACTGATCGTTTATACTGGGGAAAATTCCCCTGTGGAGTGAAAACCATATGCCTCACGACCCCCAGCAGGTGCCCCCCATCTTTCGGATCGACGTCTCGGCCGACGCGACCACCAGCGAGCCGGCGGCGGGACGCGACGTGGGGCCGATGCTGGTCACGTTGCTCCGGCAATTGCTGACTGGGCAAGAGAGGCAAAATCAACTGCTTGAGGAGTTGTCCAGCCAATTGAGTGCCGCCCAGCGGCAGAGAGCCACCGAACTGGGGCAGTGGAAAGAGGCCAACCCCGACCTGGCTCGCCGCTGCCGGATGGCCGCCGAGACGCTCAGCCGGGTGCAGACGACGTTCCTGCAGGCGCTGACCGAGGAGGTGGCGGACAACGAGGAATGCCTGTTGGACGGCGAGTTTGTGCTGAACGAATTCGTCGATCGCTTTGGTCCGCGTCTGGCGCACCTGAACGGCGTGCTGCAGGTGCTGTCGCAGCTCAGCAGCGTCACTCCTGCCAGCAACTCCGCCCAATAGATTTGGCGTTCCAATTGTCGAGAGACGCGACGGGTGGCCTGCTAAATACAGGGTGGTTTTGGTCGAGTATTGAGGGTTGTCGACCAGGCTACTTATGTTCCGTACCCATGTTGGAGCAAAATGGCCGCGCCAGCCTCACCAATCACTTCTGGCCCGCTCGCCAGCTTCGAGATCGTGCAGCTCTCAAGTGGTCTTGCCGATGGAACCTGGCGTTTTAACCGAGGGAAACGTGGACGGCTTGCGCCTTTGCGAGCGCTCCCCCTTAAGATCCCTCTGGCCCCCTCCCCGGCTTCCGGGGAGGGCTGGGGAGGGGCTCTTGTGCATCTTGTTTTGACGCTGCTGGCACCCGATGGAATCAGCCAACACCTATTGCACTCATGAATTCAGATCCTCAAATTGGTGCTCGACTCGTCCGAAAGCCGCGTCCCGCGAGTGGCCATGTGCGAATTGAGCGAATCGCTTTGCTCTATAGTCCCGCAGGCCCCTCCCCAGCCCTCCCCGAAGCGGGGAGGGGGCCAGAGGGTTGTCGAGGGGGGGAGCGTTCGCCGAAGCGGAGGCCGTCCGCCGGTTGGGAAGTTGAGTTTCCGACGCGGCTTGTTGGAGGCTGCCGATTCCAGATTGCAAATTGCAAATTGCCGACTGACAACTGACAACTGACAACTGACTCGCCATGCTCGTTGATCTGGTTCAAACGGTAACGGCCGACGGGGTCCGGCTGCACGGAGCGTTGCATTCGGCGACCGCACCGCGGGCAACTGGTCTGCGCGTGGATGTGTTGCTGGGGTTGTCGGGGGTGGGCAGTAATTTTTATGGTTCGAGCCTGGCGGAGGACCTGACGCCGAAGTTTCTGGCGGCGGGTCTGGACGTGTTGTGGGTCAATACGCGGGGCCACGATCACGTGGCGGTGGTCCAGACGGCGGCCGGACCGCGGCGGCAAGGCGCCGCGTACGAGACGGTGGACGAATGCCGGCACGACGTGGCTGGCTGGCTGGATTTGCTGGTGGATCGCGGCTACCTGGCGCCAGGGATCGTGGGGCACAGCCTGGGTGCGATCAAGGCGCTGTACAGCCAGGCGCATGCACCGCATGGCGCGCTGGCCGCGCTGGTGGCGTTGTCGCCGCCGCGGTTGTCGTGCCGGGCGTTTCGGGCGGGCGAGCAGGGCGAGCGGTTCTTCGAGGACCTGGAGACCGCTCGGCGGCACGTCGAGCAGGGTCAGCCGCTGCAGTTGTTTCCGGCTCGTGTGCCGTTTCCGCTGATCATGGGAGCGGCCGCGTACCTGGACAAGTACGGCCCTGAGGAGCGGTACAACATTCTGAAGTTCGCCGGCCGAGTGGCCTGCCCTCACGTGTTCTTTTACGGTGGCGGCGAATTGCGGGACGGAGGCGTGGCCTTCGCGGGGTTGCCCGAGGCGCTGGAGTCGCTGACCGACCGCCGCTATGCTGCCCGCACGGTGGTCATCCCGGACGCCGATCACATGTACACGAGCCGGCGGGACGCGTTGGCTGAGCGGATCCTGGCGTGGCTTGGCGAGCGGCCCGAGGCGTCCTAAGATACGGGCGGCGCAGGGGAGGAACTTGGCCGGCATGGGGCCGGGAGTCGAGGCCGCGGCCTGCCGGTTGCCGGGGCCTGCCCGGTCGTGTATGGTCAGCGATAGTCTGACCCGCGCACCCTTGGCCCACCTTGAGAATCAGCGCCCTGTTTGGTCCTGAGTCGTGCGAATTGACCTTGGCCAGCCGGAGCGTCCCACCTGTTTGCGACTTGCCTGTTTGCGAAGCGAGAATCTGGCATGAGTACCACCGAATCCTCGTCGGCCCACCTGGAGACCCTGCGAAAGCAAGCTCAGGATCGGCTGGACGCCCATGCGTACGACATGATCCAATGGCACTTCCACGAATCGACCGGCTGCCCGTTCTGGCTGGAGAAGAAGGCAGAACTGTCGTTCGATCCGCTGAAGGAAATTAAGACCTTCGACGACTTGCGGAAGTTCCCGCTGTTCGAGGACGAATGGCTGCGGGGCGGGCCGGTGCGCCGGTGGGTGCCCAAGGCCTACGCCGACAAGCCGATCTACGTGTTTGAGACGGGCGGCACGACGGGCATCCCCAAGAGCCGCGTGGTGATTGACGATTTCCGGATCGACTACGAGCTGTTCAGCGAGACGTTGCCGGACAAGTATTTCCCGCGCGGGTCCAACTGGCTGATGCTCGGTCCGTCCGGGCCTCGGCGGCTGCGGCTGGCGGTGGAGCATCTCTGCCAGTTCCGCGGCGGCATCTGCTTCTGCATCGACCTGGATCCAAGGTGGGTTGTCAAGCTGATCAAGAAAGGCTGGATGGAGCACCTGGAAGCTTACAAGCAGCACTGCATCGACCAGGCGATCACGATCCTGACGGCCGGGCACGACATCAAGTGCATGTTCGCCACGCCGAAGCTGCTGGATGCGCTGTGCCTGGCCCTGGAGGAACGGAAGACGAGTCTGCGGGAGCTGGGTGTGACCGGGATTTTCTCCGGCGGCACCGAGTTCACTCCCCAGTGGACGCGGTACGCGGTCGAGGAGCTGCTGGGTGGTCCGCCCGAGGAGAGCGGCGTGTACATGACGCCGACCTACGGCAACACGCTGATGGGCCTGGCGTGCAGCAAGCCGGTAACGGCCGCGGACGGCTACAAGATCTCGTATTACGCGCCGCAACCGCGAGCGGTCACCGAGGTGGTGGACTTCGATGATCCAATGCAACCTGTGCCTTACGGCGAGACGGGCCGGGTCAAGCTGACGACGCTGACCAGGGAGTTCTTCGTGCCGGGGTTCCTGGAACGGGACGAGGGGGAGCGGGAGTTGCCGTTTGAAAAGTATCCCTGGGACGGCGTGAGCGGCGTGCGGCCGTACCGCGGCGTGGCCTCGCAGACGACGGTTGGCGTGTATTGAGCCGGCCCGCCGGGAAGTTGCCTGCCGGCGATTGATTCGAAACCAGTTGAGCTATCGGAGACCTGGTCGTGCTGAAGATTCCCGTACTGCGTTGGGGCAAGCCTTACGACTCGCTGGAACTGGACCAGGTCGTTCATTTCCGCACGGGCGAACCGATTGCCCAGGTGAGTCAGGCCAATGGGGGCATCATCCAGCGCGACCTGCGCAAGGCAAGCCTCGCCCGGGATATTCTCCGCGAAATACCCTGCTCGGAGCTGATCGAGCGTTTGGGGCGGGCGGCCGACCTGTACGAGAAAGGCACGCTGCCGCTGGGCGACGGCTCGCAGAGTCCCGACGAGTTCGCTCACCAGCAGTCGGCCACCACCGGGCTGCCCGAACACATGTGCCGGGCCAACATGTCCAAGAACTCGTTCGTGCTCAAGAACATGAAGCAGATTCTGGACTGTCTCACGCGGGGCCTGGACCTTGACATCCTGACCCGCGGCTACGGCGTGGAGCATCGCGGGGTGGTGGTCAGTTACCAGGCCCAGTCGCCCGTGCTGGGCGCCGTGCTGCCGTCCAACTCGCCAGGTGTCCATACGTTGTGGCTGCCGGCCATCCCGCTGCAACTGGGGTTGGTGCTCAAGCCGGGTCCGCAGGAGCCCTGGACGCCTTACCGCATGGTATCGGCGTTCATCGAAGCGGGCGTGCCGGCCGAGGTGTTCGCGCTGTATCCGGGCGGGCCGGAGGCGGGCGCCGCGTTGCTCAGCGCCTGCGACCGGGCAATGATCTTCGGCGGCTCGGCGACGGTGGAACAGTATAAGGGGAATCCCAAGGTTCAGGCTCACGGACCAGGCTTCTCGAAGATCCTGCTGGGTGACGACGTCGTTGACCACTGGGAAGATTACCTGGACCTGATGGCCGAGAGCATCTACATCAACAGCGGCCGCGGCTGCATCAACTGTTCGGGTGTCTGGGCGTCGCGGCACACGCGCGAGATTGCTCAGGCCCTGGCCGAACGGCTGGGACCGATCGAGGTGAAACCGCCCGAAGACCCGCAGGCGGGGCTGGCGGCGTTCACCGTGCCCGGCATGGCCAAGGCCGTGTGGGGCATGATCGAGGCCGACCTGAAGGAAAACGGCGTGACCGATCTGACGTCCGCCTATGGGCCTCGGCTGGTCGAACTGGAACGCTGCGCGTACCTGCGGCCGACGATTGTGCATTGCCAGAGCCCGGAGAATCAGGTCGCCAAGAAGGAGTATATGTTCCCCTTCTCGACCGTCGTCGAGTGCCCGCAGGAGCAGATGCTGGCCAAGATCGGACCGACGCTGGTCTGCACGGGCATCACGGAAGATCCCAACCTGATCCGGCAACTGACCGATGCGGTGCACGTGGACCGGTTGAACATCGGACCGATTCCCACCACGCGGCTCAATTGGCTTCAGCCGCACGAAGGGAATATCATTGACTTTCTGTTCCGTTCGCGGGCCTACCAGTTGCCGGCCGAGAAGCTGGCGGCGGTCTGAACGGTTGAAGGTCAACCGTCCGGCTGCCGGGGGACGGGAGCCGACTCCATGTTCGAGACGTTGATCGCGGTCTGCCTGGGGCTGGGCCTGGCCGCCTCGTGCGGTTTCCGGGTGTTCGTGCCGTTGTTGCTGATTGCCTTGGCGGCCAAGGCCGAAATGCTGGCACTGGCGCCGGCCTTCGAGTGGCTCGGCAGTTGGCCGGCGATTGGTACGCTGACCGTGGCCACACTGCTGGAGATCGGGGCCTATTATGTGCCCTGGCTCGATAATCTGCTGGACTCGGTCTCCGCGCCGGCGGCCGTGGCGGCTGGGATCGTGGCGGCCGCGGCTTGCGTGACCGATATGGATCCGCTGCTCAAGTGGTCGCTGGCCGTGATCGCCGGGGGCGGCAGCGCCGGAACCATCAAGCTGGGCATGACTGGGTTGCGGGCCATGGCGACGGCGACCACGGGCGGGCTGGCGAACTGGGTGGTTTCTACCATCGAATGGCTGGTTTCGCTGGCGCTCTCGTTGTTGGCGCTGTTTATCCCCATTCTGGCTGCTTTGTTGAGCCTGATATTGGTTGTATTCCTGGTCCGCTTTGCCTGGTCGTGGCTGGTGCGCCGTCGAGCGGCGAAGCGGCGGGTCCCGGCGACCGCAAATTGACAAACGGCCAAGACTTCGCTAGCAAAGTATTACAGGGGGGAGGGTTTCCTCGGCCGCTCCCCGACCCTGCCAGCCTTGGATTACCCGCCCCCGACGCCGCGTCCCGCCTGCGGTCATCTGCCAGGGATACGCCGACGCCATGATTCCTTTCGACTACCAGCCGGGCACGCGGATCGTGTTCGGACCGGACAAGATCGACGCCCTGGGTGAGCTGGCGCGGGAACTGGGCGCTCGGCGAGCACTGGTGGTCAGCGATCCGGGCGTGATCGCCGCCGGGCACATGCAGCGGGGAGTCGATTCGTTGCAGGCGGCGGGAGTGTTCACGTTTCACTTCGATCACGTGCACGAGAACCCGTCGACGCGTGACGTGGCGGCGGCGGTTGAGGTGGCGCGGCAATGCCGGCCCGATCTGCTGGTGGGGCTGGGCGGCGGCAGCTCGATGGATTGCGCCAAGGGGCTCAACTTCATCTACACCAACGGCGGCGAGATGCGGGACTACTGGGGCGTCGGCAAGGCTACTCGGCCGATGCTGCCGATGATCGCTGTGCCGACGACGGCCGGCACGGGCAGCGAAACGCAGTCATTTGCCTTGATCTCGGATGCCGAGACGCATGCCAAGATGGCCTGCGGCGACAGAAAGGCGGCGTGCCGGGTAGCCCTGCTGGACCCGAAGTTGACTCTGACGCAGCCCCGGCGAGTGACGGCGCTGACCGGGATCGACGCGCTGGCCCACGCGTTGGAAACGTTCGTCACTCGGCGACGCACGCCCCTGTCGCTGGCGTTCAGCCGCGAGTCCTGGCGGCTGCTGTCGACCAATTTCGCTCGCGTGCTGGATGAACCCGACAATCTGGACGCGCGCGCCGCCATGCAACTCGGCGCATGCTACGCGGGAATTGCCATCGAGAATTCGATGCTCGGAGCGACTCACGCGCTGGCCAATCCCTTGACGGCCGAATTCGGAGTGGTGCATGGGCAGGCGATCGGCGTGATGCTGCCGCACGTGGTCCGCTTCAACGGGGCCGAGTATCCTCACTGGTATCAGGAACTGATGCAGGCCAGCGGACTGGTGAACGGTTCGCCCGATGCGCCGGGGTGCGTGGACCTGATGGCCGATTTCATTTCCGGGCTGGTGGCCAAGGCGGGCCTGGCCGTGCGGCTCAGCGAATGTGGCGTTTCGCGGGCCAGTTTCGGCAAGTTGGCCGACGACGCGGCCAGGCAGTGGACCGGCACGTTTAATCCGCGCCCCGTGGAAGCGGCCGATCTGCACGAGTTGTACGATCGAGCGTTTTGAGGATAGTTGTCATTAGTCATTGGTCATTGGTCATTAGTGAGTGGTGAGTGGTGAGTGGTGAGCCGCCAATTTGCAATTTGCAATTTGCAATTTGCAATTTGCAATTTGCAGTCTGCCGGCTGACAGCGCGACCGTTCACGAGCATGTGTCAATCAAACCGGCGAGGGCTCTTGTGCACCCTGTTTTGGCGCAGCTAGCACCCGATGGAATCACCCAACACCTGTCGCATTCAAGAATCCAGATCCTCTATTGATGTTCGACTCGTCCGAAATCCGCGTCCCGCGAATGGCCATGTGCGAATAGAGCGAATTGCATTGATCCATAGTCCCGCAGGCCCCTCCCCAGCCCTCCCCGGAAGCCGGGGAGGGGGCCAGAGGGATATCGAGGGGGGGCCCCGCAAAGTCGAGCTGACCATTGGTTCATCATCCCAAGTTCCATACGCAAAACAACTTGAAAGCTGAACGATCCCGAAGCGGTGAAGGAGCCAGAAGCGATAGGTTGAATTCTTGACGACTAGCTGAGTTACGAAATGGCGTGAACGGTTACAAGCGACAGGCGATTGCAAAATGCAAATTGCAAAATGCAAATTGCCAACTGAAAACTGAAAACTGAAAACTGATGACTGAAAACTGACAACCGGGAGTCAATCATGCTGGCTTATCGCAACCGCCTCGTGTGCTGGGTTTCGGTTGGACTGTGCTTTGTTGTTGCGGCCGGGTCCCTAGTGTGGGCCGACGAGCCTGCGGCGGGCGGTCAGGCCGCGCCGGCGGCGGCAGCCGACGCCTGGCCTTTGTTCCGCGGGGATCCGCAGGCCAGCGGAGTGGCTCGCGGCGAGCTGCCCGACGCGCCGGAGTTGCTTTGGAAGTTCGAGGTGCCCAAGGGGTCGTTTGACGGCGCGCCGGCGATCGTGGGGGACGCCGTGTATCTGGCCGATCTGGATGGCAAGCTGTACGCGCTGGACCTGAGCACGGGCCGCAAGCTCTGGGAGCGAGCGACCGACAGCGGCTTCATCGCGGCTCCCGCCGTCCGCGACGGCCGATTGTACATCGGCGATATCGACGGCAAGTTCCGCTGCCTGGACGCCGCCACCGGCGAGCCGTTGTGGGAGTTTGAAGCCGAGGCCGAGATCGATTCGGGGGCCAATTTTCATGGCTCGCGCGTGATCTTCGGCTCGCAGGATGCGCGGCTGTACTGCCTGGAGGCGGCCAGCGGCAAGCTGGTCTGGAAGTACGAAACGGCCGACCAGATCCGCTGCACGCCGACGGTGATCGGCGACCGGGCGTTCGTGGCGGGTTGCGACGGGCAACTGCACATCATCGACCTGGTGAAGGGCGAGGAAGTCGCGGCGGTCGATATTGGCGGCCCGACGGGCGTGACTCCGGCGGCGGCGGGCGATCGGGTCTATTTCGGCACCGAAGGGGGCGCGCTGCTGGCGGTGGACTGGAAGCAGGCCCAAGTCGACTGGACGTTCACCGACGAGAACCGGGCGCAGGCCTACCGCAGTTCGCCGGCCGTGGCCGGCGGCCGGGTGATTGTCGGCGGGCGGAGCCGCCGGGTGGTGGCTTTGAATGCCGACGATGGCAAGCTGCTGTGGGAGTGTCCGACGCAGCAGCGGGTCGATTCGTCGCCCGTGGTGGTCGGGCAGCGGGTGTATGTCGGATCGTCCGACGGGCGGCTCTACGGGCTGGACATCGCCAGCGGCAAGAAGGTCTGGGAATTCGACGCGGGAGCCGGTTTCATCGCTTCACCGGCCGTGGCGCGGGGCCGGCTGATCATTGCGAACGAGGATGGCGTGGTTTATTGTTTCGGAAAACGCGACGGTTGAGGCATGCAGCGAGGTACGCTCGAACCAATGACCACGGAATCGACCAAAACCGAAGTCGGCAGTTACTTCATCTCGAACTATCCGCCGTTTTCGCAGTGGAAGGCGGAGCAACTGCCGGCCGTGCTGGAGGCGATGAACAGCCAGCCGCGCGACGTGCCGCTGGGACTGTACCTGCACATCCCGTTCTGCCGCAAGCGGTGCAAATTCTGCTACTTCAAGGTGTTCACCGACAATACGGCCGCCGATATCGAGACCTATCTGTCGGCGTTGTCTCGGGAGATCGAGCTGGTGAGCCGCCTGCCGGTGATGGGCGGCCGGCCGTTCCGCTTCGTGTATTTCGGCGGTGGCACGCCCTCGTACCTCAGCGTGCGGCAGTTGACATCGCTGGGCGAGCGGCTGCGGGCGAACATCCGCTGGGACGAGGCGGAGGAGGTGACGTTCGAGTGCGAGCCGGGAACGCTGGCCCAGCCCAAGGTCCAGGCGTTGCGTGAGCTGGGCGTCACACGGCTCAGCCTGGGGATCGAGAATTTCAGCGACGAAGTCCTGCAGGAGAACGGGCGGGCCCACCTGTCGGGCGAGATTTACCGCGCCTGGCAATGGATCGTCGACGCCGGTTTTCCGAACGTGAATATCGACCTGATTTCCGGGATGGTCGGCGAGACGTGGGACAAATGGAAGGACAGCATCCGCCGGACGATTGAACTGGATCCGGACAGCGTGACGATTTACCAGATGGAGCTGCCGTACAACACGGTGTATTCGCGCGACATCCTGGGCAACCAGATCGAGGTGCCGGTGGCCGACTGGCCGACCAAGCGGGCCTGGGTCGATTATGCGTTCGACGAGCTGGCCGCGGCGGGCTACCACGTGTCGAGTGCCTACACGATGGTCAAGGACCCGGCAAAGGTGAACTTCAGCTACCGCGACAATCTCTGGCAGGGCGCCGACCTGCTGGCCACGGGCATCGCCAGTTTCGGCCACGTGAGCGGAGTGCATTACCAGAATCTGCCGGAATGGGACGGCTATGTCGGTTCGCTGCTGGAGCAGGATCGCCTGCCGCTGGGCCGCGGACTGCGGGCCACGGCGCTGCAACTGCTGATCCGCGAAATGATCCTGCTGCTCAAGCGGGGCTATCTGGACGCGGGCTACTTTCGCCAGAAGTACGGCGTGGAGATTGTCGACCGGTGGCGCGACCAGTGGCAGCAGTACGAGGAAGAGCAGTGGCTGGCGGTCGACGGGGATTCGATCCGGCTGACGCGCGAGGGCCTGCTGCGGGTCGATTCGCTGCTGCCTCCGTTCTTTGAGCCGGAGCATCGCGGGGTCCGCTATACATGAGCGAATCGCTGGTGTTCATGATGGGCGAGTTCGCAGCCCATTTTCCCACCGATCGCCTGTATGCCGCCAACCACATGTGGGCCCTGCCGCTGGAGGATCGATTCCGGTTCGGCTTTTCGGCCTACGCCGTGCGGCTGCTGCAGGATGTCTATTTCCTGGACTGGGACGTGGCCGAGGGGACGGAGCTGAGGGCTCGCCAGGAGATCGGGTCGATCGAAAGCAAGAAGGCCGAGAGCGCCCTGTACGCTCCGCTGGCCGGCACGCTGCTGGCATTCAATCCAGGTCTGCTGCAAGACCCGTCGGCGATCAACGTGGACAAGTACGGCGATGGCTGGCTGTTTGAGATGCGGGCCGAGCGGGAAGGGCTGTTGACGACCGAGCAGTATCTGGAGCACCTGGCGACGGTCTGGGAGGTCACTCAGCGGACCATCAAGGGCCAGTTGAATCAGTAGGCAGGGTCGTAAACCGGTAGCCTCCCGGCGGCCTGGGCATTACGATAACAGGTCCCATGGAGCCCGAAGCGTCAGTTTTGAAGTTGCGCACTTCGGATCCAAGACCGCAAGTGCATTGAGTACTCAAGCAACAACGAGCGATTGGGCATTCACGCGAGCGATGAGGAAACAATAAAAATCCTTCTGGCTCCCTCCCCGCTTCGGGGAGGGCTGGGGAGGGGCCTGCGGGACCGGTGAGCAACGCCACGATGATCAGCACACCCAGTGGCTGGCAACGCGAGGATTCCAAGTGATTCGCTTTCGGAATCAGGAACTGGATGTTAACATCCGGCTGGTAGTCGAGCGGATTCGACGGGCTATGGTTGAGTTTGAACCGAGTGAAAGTAGGGCCCCTCCCCAGCCCTCCCCGAAGCGGGGAGGGAGCCAGAGGGATTTTGAGGGATGCTCGCCGACGCGGGTCCCACGAAAAGCGCAACTTCAAAAAGCGTAAGCAAGGGGCGGATTGGCGAAAGACGTGGCCACTTGTAGCCCGAAGCGTCAGCGAGGCATTGGAATCCCGAACATGGCCAAACGAATCAGCGTTGTCCTGTCCCAGGGTCAGAGCAATCATCCGGCCAAGCGGCACCTGGAGGAGGACCTGGTGACGGCGTTGATGCTGGAGCCGGGGATCGATGTGACGGTGGTGCCCAACTTGTACGACTTGAAGCCCGACGGCACGGGCATCCTGGCGTTGCAGGGAATCACCGGGCACATGGTGGTCTTGTCGTGGTTGTATTCGCGGGCCGCGTTCTGGACGCTGGACCGGCACGGCATCCTGGGCCAGGAAGGTCAGACGCTGCTGAAGTCGGGCGACGAGGAAGAGGAAGACGACGAGGAGGATGGCGAGCGGGAGCAGGCCGAAGCCAAGGCGGACGACAAGCCGCGAGTGCGGGACAGCCGCGAGGTGCCGCGGCGGAAGATCTACTGCCTGGACCTGCGCAGCCACGACGCCGTGCAGGTGTACGTGGACGAGATCAAGCGGATCGCGGCCGAGAACGCCACGCAAGTGGTCAACCTGATGGACTGGATTGGCGGTCAGGCTCAGGGGCCGCAGCTCGGACGCTATCTGCAACCGACCAACGACACGGCGCTGGGTGGCGGATCCGAGAATGGCAACGGCGCGGCGAGCGGCAATGGTTCCGCCGGTGGCAATGGCTCAGCCAGCGGGAACGGCTCCACGACGGGCCGCGGGGCGGCGGCTGGCAAGGCACCGCCCGCGGGCCATGGCCAGGAGCCGTCGGCCGAAGCGCCTGCCGCTGGCGTGCCG
>JAGFJK010000424.1 GCA_024102795.1 Pirellulaceae bacterium | reverse complement strand
CGCGAGTGGTTTGCCTCCTGGGGGCGGCGGCAACTGGGTTCCCGCCACGCCCTTTCCCGCCGCCGGGCCGCCGCCGCCCGCCGCAGCGTCGCTCCAGATGTTTCCGCTGGCCCCGCAGTGGATGCATTTGGGCGGCCTCATACCGCGCAGTCCTTCCTGCTGGTGACCGCATTGACTGCAAGTGTAGTTCGCCATGATGGTATCCTGAACCTGGCCGGTCACCGCAGGCCGACCAGGGCCTTGGTCAGCGGCTTGCCATTGTCCCTGAGCACGGCCCATCCACGCACTTCACTCACTTCGACGCCCCGGTCCGAAGACAGATGACGCGTGGCGTCGTAGCGGTCGCCTGGGCGGACCAGTTCGATCGAATTGCGCAGCCCCACGGCGGCGATCCGTTTGCCGAGTGATTCCACGAGCGAGGATTCCAGCGGGTCTTGTTCATCCAACCGCTTGGGTCGCCAGCGGTAGTAGGCTTCGCCCGTTTCCTTCAGCAGGGGCATCAGTTCCTCGCTGCCCACCGCGTGCACCAGCATCAGTCTCGCGGCCAGGCCGATTGCCTTGTCCTGGCCCCGCAGGACGCCGTTGAGCAGTTCGCGCCGCGACTGGACCAGCGCCGGATCGCCAGACGGCTGGCCGCCGAACACGAGTTGCTGCAGCGTGTCTTGCTCAGGCGGCGGAGTGTTGGCGGCGGGCGTGGTGGAGGGCGAGGCGAGTTCCTCCAGCCGCCGGTCCAGTTGCTCCACGTGCTCCAGCAACGCGTCCAGCCGGCCGGTCAGGCCCGCCATCGCCTGGGCCACGGCCGCCGCCACGGACTGTTCGTCGGTCCGCACCGGGCGTTCGGCGTTCAAGCGTTCCTGAATCAAGCTCAGCCTGGCAGCGATCCGCTCCAGTTCGGCGGTTACCGCGGCCTCCGCCGGTTGACTGCCAGGAGCAGGTTGGCTTGCCGGCGCAGGTTCGGTAGTCGCGCCGAGCCCATCCTCGCGTTCCGGTTCGTCGACGACAATTTCGTCGCCGTCGTCGTACAATTCGCCCGCCATCGGACCTCCTCGCCTCAGGTACCCAGCTCGATTTTGTCCAAGCCGCCGGTATCCAGGTAGTAGCGTTCGTCGGCCAGCGTCCGCCACTCGAACAGCACATTTTCGTTCAGCACCGCGGGTTCGCCGGCGACGTCGCCGGCAACTTCGCTGACCTGCAATTCCTCCTCGCCTTCCGGACCCAGCGTCCGGACGAGCGTGAGGTGCAGATCGATTTCTCCCAGCCGCTGCCCGACCTGCACCTTGATCACATAGACGGGCGTGGCCTGCGCGTCGTCGCTGGCGCGGCGTTTGCGGCCGATCATCAGGCGGCGGTCCGAGACGTTCAGCACGTGTTCTTCGCGCGGCGGCCGGGCCGCGCCGGCCGGCAGGGCGTCGAACAGGATCTTCTGCTCGTCGATGCGCGATTCGGTCATCACGCCCCAGTAGTAGCTTTGACGAGCGGCTTCGTCCTTCATGCGGAATTTGAATTGCGACAGCATCCCGAAGCGGGCCGAAAACTCGACCGCCGCCCCCACTACCACGGTGCTTTTCGGATCGACGATCACGCCCGGATTCAAGTGGTCCGGGTTCTGGTACGGATACCAGGTGCCCACGTAGCGGTTGTACATGGGGATGATCCGCGAGTTGGGCAGCGGCAGATAGGTCCGCACCAGTTCCTGGATCGCCCGCAGCTTGGTGGGGAGTCCGGCCAGCAGCACCACATCGGCCCGGTGCTCCACAATCGACTCGCAGTAATCCAGCATCAGGTCGCCGAACACTTCGTCCACGATGTCGTCAAACTCCTTGGCGTCGAAGTACAGTTGCAGGGGCTGGTCGACCCGGTAGTAGCCGGCTCCCCAGTGCTGATCGATCGTGGCCTGCAGCGATTCGACAACCTCCGGCGCGACGAGATCCGGATCGGTGTGGGAAATCTCCTGGTCCTCCACCACGTCGACGGCGTATTCCAGATACGTCTGGGCCAGCGGCACGAACAGGCGGTTGATCCAGTTAATCCGCTGCGCGCGGAACTCGCGGTTGCTGCCGGGGACTTCGGGCCCGAACAGCCGCAGCACGTCGTGGTCTTCCAGGCCGACGGCATCGGCGAATTGGGGGACGATGACGCGTTCGAGCAGCCGTTTGACAAGCTGGTCGCCGGCCAGGTAGATCCCGTCGCGATGCAGGGTTTCGCCGGTGACGCGGTCGCCGCCCGAATGGGCCTCGCAGGTGTACCTGGCGATCATCAGATCGCTGGTGCCGCCGCCGATGTCGATGCAGGCGATGCGCATTTCGCGGCCTTGCGTATCGCTTTCGCCGTTGTCGCTTTCATCGATCGAGGCCGCCTGCCCAGGGCGGCGGAGCTTAACG
>JAGFJK010000402.1 GCA_024102795.1 Pirellulaceae bacterium | reverse complement strand
ATGGCGGCGGCGGGAGGCGCGGCGGCGGGCGGCGCGGCGGCGGCAAATGGCGGCCCCAGCGATCAGCGGGCGATGCTGTTGCAACGGATGCGGCGTCAAAGTGTCCACCATCTGCGGCGCGATCTGGCGTCGGCCGAAGCGGAAGTGCGGGCCGCCGCGGCACAGACGGTCGGCTCACGGGGGATCCAGCTAGTCGACGAGCTGATTCCGTTGCTCTCCGACACCGATCCCGGCGTGCGTCAGGAAGCTCATCAGGCGCTCGTCCGCCTGGGCCGCGGAGTGGACTTCGGTCCTGAATCGCTGCTGGCCAGCGCGGACGAGATTCACGAAGCCAGCCTGCTCTGGCACGACTGGTGGCAACAGAACAAGGATCGGCAAGGCATCAGCGAAGACACGCCCAAGCAGGCGGACGAACGGATCGCGGAACAGAAGCTGCGCCAAGCCGAGCAACTGCTGTTGGGCGGCCGGGAAGACGCGGCTCAGCGCCGACTGCGCGAGCTGGTGGCCGAATTTCCGCGGACGGCGGCGGCAGAACGGGCACACACGTACCTCACGCCGTGACGAGCCGGCATTGAATAGTCAACTGCCGCTGAGACGGAACGGTCGCCGGCGACCAGCGCATGGTCGCCGAAGGCCGCTGTGCTTGTTCCTGCCGCTGCTTGGGCTGGCCTTGGTGGGGGCCGGTTGTGGCTCCGACCATCCAGACGCCGGCCCGCCCGGCAGGCAACCGCCCGCCGCCACCTGGCAAGGCGTCGTCGTATCGGGCCCGCAGCGGGTTGCCGGAGCGCGGGTCCGCATTCAAGGCTCGGACGACTATGTGCTGAGCGACGAGCGGGGTTGCTTCGAACTGCCTCCGTCCGAGCAAGCGAACGTGATGCTCGCCGCCTGGAAGCCGGGCTACTTCATCGGGCTCGCGCGACGCGAGCCGGGACAGACGACGATCGCGCTGCGGCGACTGCCGGAGCAGGACGCGACGGACTATCACTGGGTGGAGCCGGCGCCCAGCGCCGAGGACTCACAGCGGTGCGGCAACTGCCACGCGGAGATTTACGAGCAATGGCAGGGCGACTCGCACGCCACCGCCGCGACGAACCGCCGCTTTCTGAACCTCTATGCGGGCACGACCTGGGATGGAACAGGGCAGGCCGGTTGGAGCCTGCTGGACGACTACCCGCTGGGCGCGGGAGTGTGTGCATCGTGCCACGCTCCGTCGCTCGAAGGCCATCAACCCGGACAGGACGACCTGCGGCAGATCACCGGCGTCGCCGCCCAGGGCGTGCATTGCGACTTCTGCCACAAAATCCAGCAACTGCTGCCCGCCGCCCCCGGTATCGCTCACGGCCGGCTGGCCGTGCAACTGCTGCGCCCCGCCGAGGGGCAACTGTTCTTTGGCCCGCTGGAGGACGCCACGCGCGGTGAGGAAACCTATTCGCCGCTGCTGAAGGACAGCCGCTACTGCGCGACGTGCCACGAGGGGATCGTGTTCGGCGTGCACGTCTATGGCACGTACAGCGAGTGGCTGCAAAGTCCGGCGAAGAGCGCGGGCCAGTCCTGCCAGTCGTGCCACATGCGGCCCGATGGCCAACTGCGGAACATCGCGCCCGGCGCGGGCGGCATCGAGCGCGATCCGGCCACGCTTGCCTCGCACCAGTTGCTGCCCGGCGGCAAGGCGGCCATGCTGGCCCGTTGTCTGAACGTGGCGGCCGAGTGGACTGCGGACGAGACCGGTTCGAGGCTCCGGATCAAGGTTACTGCCGAGGACGTCGGGCACCGCGTGCCGACCGGTTTCGTGGATCGTCATCTCATCCTGCATGTACAGCCCGTGGATGATGATAACGGCCAGGCGGTCGACAACGGCGGCTCGTCTCTCATCCAGGGTCCGCTGCTGCCGGACGCCGTGGGCCCCGAACTGGCGGGTCGTCCTGGACGCTTATTCGGGCGATTACTGACCAGTTCCACCGGCAATTCGCCGGCTCCGTTCTGGCGTACGATCACGCAGCAGACAGATACGCGGCTTGAGCCGGGCCGGCCAGTGGAGACGGAGTTTCGCCTGGCGCCCGGCGCGCACGGCGTCCGAGTGCAACTCTGGTATCGCCGCTTCTGGGAGCAGGTGCGGCGGGAGAAGCAGTGGCCCGACGAGACGATTGTGGTCTACGACGAAACGCTCCCGGCACCGCGAATAACACCGTAGTCGCCTTTCGCTCCGCGAAAGTAGCGGACATTCGCCTTTCGCTCCGCAGCGCACGCCGCGCTTCCCCCGCGATCGAATCCCGCCGGCTTGACCGGCGGATCGTTCGGCTCTTGACGTAGAGCGACCGTCCCCAATCGCTCCCTGCGTAACGCTCACCACCGGCGCCAAAGAACCCGATTGGGGACAATCGGGCTACACTGGGAGCAAAGCTATGGGTGCCGGGAAATCCTGGATGAGCAGGCGCTAAGGACCTGACACAACTGCTCCTAAGTGCATCGTTCCTTGCTCGCGCCTTGCCGCGCAGCGTCACCGAACTCATAGTACCATTCATGGAAGCCAGTTTTCGCAAGAAGCTCCAGTAGCTGCTGTTGAGAGTTTGGCTTTTCGTTCACTATTTCCCTCACCGGCGACACAGGCGACGAACGAACAGCATCACCCGACCGCCGCCAAGCGACTCTCCAATTCAAACGTCCCGGATCGGCGGCTCCGGTGCGTGCGTTTGTTCGGCGACCGCTTCGGTGCTCGCTTTCAATCTCTTCCGCAACTCCTGGCTTGAGATACCGCCTTCCGTCTGTGCACGTGAACGGGAGCGTTCAATGAGATTGATGAACTGCTCATTCGTGCTCAAGGTAACGGTCTCAACATCGGCATTTTGAATGGGTACTAGGGCAGCCACAGGCGAACCATGATCGGTCACAATTACGGCGCCGTTCTGGATGTTCGATGCGTATTCCGCGAGCGTGCCCGTCGCCTCGGACTTTTCGACAATTTTCATAGTTCCACCTCCTGGCCACCGATAATCACGCGATTCCGGAGCTTTTTCCCGACCGCAACAACCAATACTTGTGCCTCTGGAGTCTCCTTGACGTCATAGTATACGCGAAGGTTACCGACGCGTAGTTCCCACGGAGCGATTGGATTCGGCCGCATGGGCTTTCGGTTGCGCGTTTCGACAAGCGGCTGATGGGTCAGCTGTCGGTCAATTGCGTCAAACACAGTCGTACGCTGCCGAGCCGTAAGCACTCGCAAGTGTTCCTCCGTAGCCGGCGAATACTCAATTCGGAAGGCCAAGTTTGGAGTCTCGTGTCAAATGGTTGACCGACAGGACCCGGTCTTCACGGGCTTTCGCGGTGATCTTCCAGGAATACTCGACCGTTGAGCCGTCCCTTCCGCCAGGCAGAGATCGAAACTGGCACGCGCTGGAAATGGCGGGGATTTCCTGTTCCTCCGCAAAAGCGGCCAGCGGAATCAGTAGCCAGAGTATCGAGGTAACGAGGCCTTTCATCGTCTGTCCTTTCGCTGCCGAACAAATGATTATCCCAAACGGCCTATCACGCACATCGCGGACCGGGAATGGGCCGACCGGGACGGCGGGCTATCCCGCCCGTAGCTCCTCGACGATTGTCGCTTTAATCCCTTGCCTTTCAAGTAGTTGAATCGGGACCGTGGGTGTGTCGGTCGCCGGAATAGGCCGACCTGGATAATGTCCTATTGGCGGATGGATAGGCCGACCGGCCCGGTCGGCCTTTCATCGGCACCACTCGGTCGCCATCGAACACCCAAAGCCTTGCAAGCAAATAAGTTGCGCATTCCTACCTCAGACACTTCGCCCGGCTTATGCCGACCACCGTTTTTATTCCCTATCCAGGGGACTCCGGACGCCACGACCTCCTCGGTTCAGCCTTCCGTGCCGCATCGCGGACCGCCTTCTGCACCACGGTTTCGTGCCAGTGCCCCCGGCAACGGCGCGCGGCCCAGTCCACAAGTCAGATCCCAATCGTGTTGCCGACGAACCATCTCCAGATGCTGTCGGAGTGCTGGCTGGACCTTCGTTGGCCACATGGTCACACGATCTCACTGTCCTTTCCCGTCGCGAAGCAGCAATTCGCCACGAGAGAAAGCGATCCGCTGGACTGCACGGTCGCAATCGCTGGAGACTGCCGGTGCTCTTGTCGGGTTCACCAAACCTGCCTGCCAAGCCGAAGCCCGGCCAGCGACGCGGTCGCGGCCGGCCACCGAAGTACGGCGGACACCGCGAAAATTCGTCGACCCGGCCGAACGTCTCGTGGCCTTGGCCGCATGACGAATGGCGAAAGTCCGAAAGTGCAGATACTAAGCCACCACGGGGGAGATTCCAAATCCAGTTGGTGCGGGACAGTCCAAGTTGAAGTCTAGTGATCGCCAAAATTTAGCGGTTCACTCCAGGACGTGACACAGCCAAATCGGTCCGTCTTGAATTTGCTGATAACCGTGGCACTTGGAGACTATTCCCTGTCAGCTGCGCTACTTTCGCGGAGCGAAAGGCGACTCTGAATGGCCGAGACGGGGGCCGCGATTCGCGTGACCATCTGCTGGCCGATCGCTGTCGTGGCCGACACGATCCCCGTAACCTGGCCCCGCGAATTGAACAGCGGCCCGCCGCTGGCACCGTCCGCGAACGCGGCGGTTACCGACATCTTGACGCTGACCTGGCCATGATGCGTCGTGGCCCAGTAGCGGCTGATATGCCCGTGAGTCAGACTGTAGTAGGCACCGCCCGCATGGGCGATCACGGTCAACTCGGAACCCTCGCCATCGCCGTCGGAAAGCGGAGCCGCCGCCAGGTTCTGGGCTTCGATCTTCAACAGAGCGACATCATCCGATTTGCTGGCGGCCAGCACTTCCACAATGGGATAACCGGTCCCGTCCCGCGTCACCACCGCGCGCGACGTGGCGGTCGGTTTGTCCAGTACATGGTAGGCCGTGGCAATCACGCCGCTGGGATCGAGCACCACGCCCGTGGCCTGCGTCGTCCCGAAACCGGGAAGCGAATGAGCGATAATCACCACGGCGTCCTGCCGCCGCTGGAAAATCTCGCTCGGTGCGAAAGGTCCCTCGCCGACCGATGCGGACTCCGCGGGCGGCACCCAGTCGCACGAGTCGCGTCGCAGTTGTTCGCGCAGAACAGGGTAGGGGACCACCTGGCCCGACTCGCGGAACACTCGCAAGTGTTGATTCACATTCTGCAGCACTCGACCATCCCACACGATGTTGTACGGCCGCTGCGAGTCGTCAACTTCCGGTTCCGGTTCGTACGCCGAACCCAGCGGGATCGTGCGTTGCGTGAGCCGCGTGTAACCGGCGGGGACCAGCAGGCTGAGCCCCTCCAGTTTTTCCGCGGTCAGCAGGAACTGCACCAGCCCGGACGCTCCCACCAGCAGCCGATGCTCACCCGAGTTCCAGCGGACAATCACGCGGGCCTCGGCCAGGTAATCGCCCGACTCGTTCCTCAGGCTCACGTACACCGGATAGTCCGTCACGCCGTCGCGCTCGGAAGTCTGCCGCAGATACTCCCGCAACGCCTGCCGTTCGATCCCGCTGGCCTCGTAGAAGTCGATCCGCTCAACCGGTTCGCCCAGTTGGGCGCCATCCGCGGCGGCGGCCGCTGGCTCGGTGGACGGCCGAGCGAGCGAGTGGAGCACGATCCGGGCCGCCAGCAGCGACGCAAGGATTGTGACGACGGCGCCTAGCAGCAGATACGCCGCGATCCGCAGCAACAAACCGAGGAGCCAGCGCGAGGTGGGCAGAGTGGCGTGCATGGCGGCCAGGATAATTGCGGCTTGCATGAAGTCAAGTCGCGGCTTCAGTCCTGCACGGCTTCGAGTTGCCGCTGCAGCGCGGCGGCCGCGGCCGTTTCGCCATCGGGCCGGATGGACTGGAAATAGCGGCGAATCGTCGCCCGCTGTCCCAGCGGCAGCGGTTCGCTTTCCAGCACAGCCTCCGATTGCCGCTGGTACTGCTGGAACCTGTCGGTCAGCCCCCTGGTCGCGGTCTCCGTCGCCTCGGCTGCCCGCGTCACTTGCCGCTGCGACGGCCCCTCGCCCAAGGTCCCAGTCAGGTCCTGTTGCTGCCGCGTGGTTTCCAAAGGAGTGGTTTCGGTTCCGAACGGCTGGTCCGTCACCCAGCGTCCCCAGGTGGTCTTGGGAGCTTGCGACAGGCTGGTCGCGTCGCCCCCGCTTTGCTCGACCGCCAGGCCGCTCTTCGATTCCGCCAGCGCCAGCAGTTGGTTTTCCAGCGCCTGCGCGATCTCCTGCCGCACCTCCTGCCGGCGGCTTTCGCTGGCCAGTTGCTCCGCGGCGGATTCCGCTTGCGCGGCATCCCGCCGAGCGAGACCTTCGGCCAGTGTCTCTGCCGCCTCGCCCAGCGGCTCCTGGCCGGCTTGCTGCATCGCCTGGGACAGCTCCTGAAGCTGTTCGGCCACGGCCTGCCCTTCGCGCGGATCGACTTGCGTGGCATCCCAGGCTTCCAGCAACTCGGCGGCTTGCTCGTACTTCCCAGCCCGCAACGCCTCGGACGCCGCTTGCAGGCTTTCGGCTGGAGCAAGCGCGTCGGCAATCTTGTCCAACGCCGCGCCCGTGGACGCCGGATCCAAACGGGCCTGAGCCGCCGCGATGGCGGCTTGCATGTCGGACAACTGCGCCAAAGCCTCGGCGGGCGCGGCCCCCTGAAGCTTCAGCTCCTGGATCATCTCCTGCAACTGCCTGGCCAGTTGTTGCACCTCCGCCTCCTGGTGCTGCTTTGCCAGGTCCTCGATCTTCGCCAGCAGGCCAGTCTCCAGTGACTCCGCCTGCTGCCAAATCCGGGGATCGACCGGCCGTCCCGCTGGTACCGGCGACGCAGCCTGACGAGACAGGCCGGACCAGCCACCAATCGCCGCGGCCAGCAACAGCGCGGCACAACCCCCGGGCAACGCCCTGGGCAGTACCAGCGGCACGACGCGTCGAGCGTCGACGGCCCGCAGATGATCGAGCGCGTCTTCGATCTGCAGCCGCTGCAATTCGCCGCTCGCCGATTCCGCCGAAAAGGCCAGCGCCGTCAGCACGCGATCCTTCAACCGGCAACGCTCATCCACGACCAACGCCGCTCGCCGCCAACTGCCTGGCCAGAACCACCCCGGCAACAGACCAGACAGCGCTCCGCCGCCCGCCGCGAGCAGCAAGCTCAGCCAGCCCGGCGGCTCGCCCCGCCAA
>JAGFJK010000394.1 GCA_024102795.1 Pirellulaceae bacterium | reverse complement strand
GAGGATTCGGTGACCGCGTCCAAGCAGCGCGCGGGGGCATTGTTCCAGTCGGATATCCACGAGATATTCTCCCACTACACCTATCAGTGGAATGCCTCGGGCTCGTTGCAGAATCAGGACACCGGCGCGGAGACCGTGCAGTCCGCGCAGATCCGCCTCGGCCATGATGCCCAGCGGCTGTGGCTGACGGAAGGGCGCGGCACGTTCCGGCTCAGCCTGACCCAGGCCGTGAGCGCCAACCAGCTGGCGGGGGACGCGGACGCGACGACCGAGCGCCTGGATCACTCCGGCAGCCTGTCCTGGGACAAGTATGACGCCTTCAGCACGACCATGGTCCAGTTCACCCTGGCCGACTCGCACGCCTTCGGGGATCAGGAGGACAGCCAGCAGTTCGCGAACATGCAGCTCCTGCGCAGCCAGACCCTGACCGAACGCAGCACGCTGTCCGGGAATCTTACGGTCCAGGCGGTGCGCCGGGACTTCAACGATCTGGGCGTTGATGATACAGTAACGGCCACCGGACAATTGAACTATCAGCAGACGGGGCTGTTCAGCCTGCCCCGCCTGCGGTTCCTATCCGATCTGCGGCTCTCTCAGGCGGCCACCGATGAAGGGGTCGACCGCACAGAGTGGGAAAACCGCCTGGACTACGCAATAGGATTGCTGGATACGAGCCTCAGCTGGCGCTGGATTGACCTGAACGGCGATGAGGACTTCAATATTATCTATTTTCAGGTGAACCGGCGTTTCTGAGGCCGCGTCGCGCGGACCGGCCTACAAAACAACAAGACTGGGTACGAAACACACGTGAGGAGAGGGTTATGTCACCAAAGATCGAGCGGAAACACACCGTGAACGCGCTCATCCTCGGGCTGCTGGTCAGCCTGGGGTTGTGGGTCGCGCCGCAGGAGTCCCAGGCCGAGTACGCCGACGTCGTCATCAACAACTATGCCGATGCGGCCGGCATGCGGCCGGCGGTCTTCCCGCACTGGTTTCACCGCATCCGCTTCCGCTGCAAGGTCTGCCACGCCGATCTCGGGTTCCAGTTCAAGGCCGGCGGCAACCAGATCACCATGGCGAAGATCATCAACGGCCAGTTCTGCGGCGCCTGCCACAACGGCGAGATCGCCTGGTCGGTGGAAAACTGCGCCATGTGTCACTCCGGCATCCCCGGCACCCCGACGCACTTCCATGGCAGCACGCTCCAGCGCCTGATCGCACCCGCGTACAAGCCGCTGGACCCGAAAGAAACCGCCGGCGTGAAGTACGACGAGAATAACCAGAAAAAATAGAGCGAGTGGGGGGGAAGCCATGAATATCACCGCAAGATTCACCGCACTGGCGCTGCCGGCTCTGCTGATCGGCACCGCGCTGCTGGCGAGCGCGCCGGCGCTGGCGGGGGGCGCTGCCGCCGCGGCGCCGGCCGTCTCCGACGCCAATATCTTCAACCGTAATCTGAAAAAGACGGCCGATCCGAATCCTCCCCCGTGGGAGGACGGCATCCACGACCCGGAGAACGAGGCGACCCACGCCCTGCAGCCGCCCAAGGAGGCCTATGCGGGCCTGCCCACGACGACCTTCGGCAACCACGTTGACTGGGTCAAGGCGCTGGACGACGGCCTGCTGCGGCCGCGCTGGGACCGCGTGAATTCCAACGAGGAACCCTTCGTGATGGATCTCGACATCGTGCGGCCGGTCAAGGCCTCGATGCCGGACGTGGTGTTCCCGCACCGCCAGCACACCGAATGGCTGTTCTGCTCCAACTGCCACCCGGCCATCTTCGTGCCGCAGAAGGGCGCCAACCAGATCAGCATGTCGGCGATCCTGCTCGGGCAGAAATGCGGCGTATGCCACGGCAAGGTCTCGTTTCCGATCACCACGGCCTCGTGCAAGAAGTGTCATTCCAAGCCGAAGCCGGAAGGATGGACGCCGCCGCTCAGCGACGCCACCCTGAAGAATCCCTGGAAGTGATGCAAGGTAGGGTCTGATTGCCGGCACATCGGATGCGTAAAGGAACTGTGCGTTCCCGTCTGGCGGGGTGGAGCGCAGCGGCCGTGGTCTTGATA
>JAGFJK010000393.1 GCA_024102795.1 Pirellulaceae bacterium | reverse complement strand
GTTGGCGGTGGTCAGCGGCTACACGGGCGTGGTCACGGTCGCTCCCGCCACGCTGACTTTCACTCCCGGCAATTGGAATCATCCGCAAACCGTGATCGTGACTGGAGTGGACCATCCCGCAGCGGATGGTAACCAGGTCACGATCGTAACCATCAGCGTGGTGGCGGCCAGTTCGGACGACGCCTTCGATGGCCTGGCCGATCAGTCCGTGTCGGTGACGACCATCGACGACGACTCGCCGGGAATTTCCGTCACGCAAAGCGACGGCGGTACCGTGGTCGGCGTAACGGGAACCACGGACACGATCACCGTCATGCTGACCGCGCAGCCTTCGAGCAACGTCGTGTTGTCGGTGGTCAGTGGCGACACGGGCGAGGCCACGGTCGCGCCCGCCACGCTGACTTTCACTCCCGGCAATTGGAATCAGCCGCAAACCGTGACGGTGACCGGCGTGGATGATCCCGCAGCGGATGGTAACCAGGTCACGATCGTCACCATCAGCGTGGTGGCGGCCAGTTCGGACGACGCCTTCGATGGCCTGGCCGATCAGACCGTGTCGGTGACGACCATCGACGACGACTCCGCTGCCAGTCCCGTGGTCCGACTGTCGCTGCAGGCTACTGACCTCCAGGGCAATCCCATCGCCACAATTCACAAGGGACGGCCTTTTCTGATTACCTTGTTAGCAGAGGACGTTTCCGCGGCGGCTGCCGGAGTGTTCGCGGCCTATGCGGATCTGAATTTCGATTCCGACGCGATGGAACCTGTGGAAACAGTCCTGCCAGGGCCTGAGTATCTCAACGGCGTGAGTGGCCAATTCGGCCAGGGGATCGTGGATGAATGGGGCGCGTTCGGCTCGCTCACGAGTCCGGGCGCTGGTCCGCTCGCCGTCGTGAGCGTGGAGTTTCGAGGTGACAGAGCCGGGCAGTTCGACTTTACGATTGATGCGGCCGAGCAGCACCCGGAGCATAGTGTGTTGACCTACGCATCCTCGTCGGCCATTCCGGAGGAGAGGATTGAGTTTCGATCGACGTCGATTCGCGTGGTGGAAGGCTGGCGTAATCCCCGAAATCCGTACGACGTTAACGACGATGGCATTGTGGCTCCCAATGACGTGCTGGCCATCATCCTGAGATTGAATGCGACGGGCTCTGGTCCGTTGCCGACCCCTAGCGACGATTTGGCGCCGCCTCCCTACGTTGATGTCGTGGGGGACAACGTCTTGGCCCCGAACGACGCGCTGGCGGTCATCAACTACCTCAACTCACGCGGATCCGCCGAGGGCGAGGCGAGCCCGCACAGCGACGCGTTCGATCGCGCAGTCGCGGAGATGTTTGGAGACGGCTTTCACGATCCGCTTGTGGCGGAAGCTCAAGTCCAATCGTACTGGCAGCTCGGAGTCAGGTCGGATTTGGGGTGGCAACCCCGTGATCAAGCCGTGCGGAATCTTTGGGCCATCGAGAACACGCTGCACTGGTCCCTCGACATGACCTACCGGGAGGACGAAACCTCGTCACAACTGAACTGGAAAAACGCGCACTTTCGGGCGGGTAGCGCAAAATGCCGCTTTTTTTGGCAGTGAATCGCGATTCGGTGAAAGGGCCAGGATCATGCGTTCACCATCTGACACGGTGGACCATAAGCCTAATGTCGACCGTTCGACTAGACCAGGTTGGTCGCAAAGCCCGGAACATTCCGGCTCGCGCCGCCAAACTCTTTAGGTCAAGTGGTCGTATGGGAATCCAGGCTCGTCATCACGCGGAGCGTGATGGCTACTTTGATCGCCGACCAATACGATCAGCGCCCCAACCGGCAGGCACGTAAGGCGTACATGACGACCCGCTTGCCAAGATGGAAGCGATGGGCGGCGAAAGTTTTTGTAGGGCGACTTTTTGGACTCCCACCCGGCGGTGTTCGAGAGAACCCTGTGCCAGATGTGGAAAGACGGTGTGGAAGTTGTGATGCTTGAGCGACTGGCCGCCGCGGCTTATAACGGTGCGCAGCTTCGACGGCGGGTTGCAGATCAACTCCGCAATTCCGCTGGTTAGCGCACTGGTCGCAGGCACACGGTCGCTTCATTCTCTTCTGGCGGCTTGGGGGTTCCATCATGCTCCGGCACGTATCCAACTGGGGTTGTCCGAAGTTCGGCCTGGTTTGTCTCCTAGGGATGGCTGGGATCATGTTGCCGACTGCGGGCGGCGGGACGGTCGGACTTGCGGCCCAAGAACGGGCGGACGACGATCCGGCGGCCGAAGATTCAGCCGCGGACCAGCAGGCGCAGCGGATTTTGTCGGCAACGGGAGTCCAGGGCGGGCTAATCGTGCACCTGGCGTGTGGCGACGGCCGGCTGACCGCCGCGCTGCGGGCCGGCGAAGGCTATCTGGTCCACGGGCTGGATCGCGATCCGGCGCGTGTCGAGCAGGCTCGGCAGTACCTGCGGCCGCTGGATAATGGCCCCGTGTCGGTCGATCGCTTGTTGGGTGAGCGGTTGCCGTACGCGGACAACGTGGTCAACCTGCTGGTGGCCGAACAGATGCAGGGTGTCCCGATGTCGGAAGTCCTGCGGGTGCTGGTCCCGCGGGGAACGGCGTACATCCGGCAGGGCGAGCGGTGGGAGAAGACCGTCAAGCCGCGTCCGGCCGAGATCGACGAATGGACACATTTCATGCACGATCCGTCGGGCAACGCGGTGGCCCACGACACGGTGGTTGGGCCGCCGGAGCATCTGCAGTGGGTCGGCAGCCCGAAGTGGTCGCGGCATCACGATCGAATGGCCAGTCTGAGCGCCCTGGTCTCGGCGGGCGGCCGAGCGTTCTACATCATGGACGAGGGGTCGCGGGTATCGATTCAACTGCCGCCGCGCTGGACGCTGGTCGCTCGCGACGCGTTCAACGGCGTGGTGTTGTGGAAGCAACCGATCGCGACCTGGCATAGCCATCTCTGGCCACTCAAGAGCGGGCCCAGCCAGTTGGCTCGGCGGCTCGTGGCCACCGGCGACCGGGTCTACGTGACGCTGGGGATCGACGCGCCGCTGTCGGAGCTGGAGGCGGCCACGGGCAAGCTGGTGCGCGTGTTCGAGGGCAGCCAGGCCACCGAGGAGATTCTGGTGCTGGACGGCGTCGTGCTGGCTCTGGTGAACCAGGGTCCGTCGGAGCTGGCGGCTTACGGCCCGCAGCAGAACGTGGGCGATCAGCGGCGCGTGGCGGAGGAATTCCGCTGGAATGAGCTGCCGCGGCAGTTGACGGCCTACGACAGCTCGTCGGGCCGGCGGCTGTGGAGCCGCCAGACGCGGGTCGCTCCGCTCAGCCTGGCCGCCGACTCGCGGCAGGCGTACTTCCACGACGGCGAGCGGGTCGTCTGCCTGGACCTCAAGTCGGGCGAACAAGCCTGGGCGACTCCGCCCGTCGGGCGGCGGCCATCGATCGCCTTTCACTTCGGGCCGCGGATCGTGCTGCACGAAGGCGTGCTGTTGTTCGCCGGCGGCGACCGGACGATGCGGGCGTTCGACAGCCACGGCGGCAAGCTGCTCTGGTCGGCGCCGCACGCCCAAGGTGGCTACCAGTCGCCCGAGGACTTGCTGGTGGTAGGAGGCCTGGTCTGGTCCGCGCCGACGACCAGCAGCAACGATTCGGGAGTGTACACGGGCCGCGACGTGCGCAGCGGCGAGGTGCGGCGGGAGTTCGCGCCGGACGTCGAGACCTACTGGTTCCACCACCGCTGCCACATGGCCAAGGCCACCGACCGGTTCCTGCTGCCCTCGCGCACGGGAATCGAATTCGTCGACCCGCAGCAGGAGAGCTGGAAGATCCATCATTGGGTGCGGGGCGGCTGCCTGTACGGCATCATGCCCTGCAACGGCCTGGTGTACGCGCCGCCGCACAACTGTGCCTGCTATCCGGAGGCCAAGCTGTACGGGCTGAGCGCGCTGGCCCCGGCCTCCGCCACCCGCCAGGTACCGCGCGAGGTGCCGGACGAAGGCCGGTTGGAGCAGGGTAGCGCGGGTCCGGGCGCTGCCTCGGACACGTCCCGCGACCGCGATTGGCCCACTTACCGCGGCGACGCTCGGCGCAGCGGATTCACTCGCGCCGCGGTACCGGCGGAGCTGCGGCCGGCCTGGCGCCAGAAGCTGGGCGGCAAGCTGAGTCCGGTGGTGGTGGCTGGCGAGCGGCTGTACGTGGCGGCCGTGGACGCGCATACGGTGCACGCGTTGGACGCTCGGCAAGGCACGCCGCTGTGGAGCTACATGGCGGGCGGCCGAGTGGACTCGCCGCCCACGATTGCCGACGGCCGCGTGCTGTTCGGATCGGCCGACGGCTGGGTGTATTGCCTGCGGGCGGAAGACGGCGGGCTGATCTGGCGGTTTCGAGCCGCGCCGCTGGACCGCCGCCTGGTGGCGTTCGAACAGTTGGAATCGGTCTGGCCGGTGCACGGCAGCGTGCTGGTCCAGGACGGCGTGGTTCACTGCGTGGCCGGCCGCTCGTGCTTTCTGGACGGCGGGCTGCGGCTGCTGCGTCTCGACGCGGCCACGGGGCGCAAGCTTTCGGAACAAGTGATTGACGACGTCGATCCGGAGACCGGGACGGACATCCAGGACCGGTTGCAGACCTTGCAGATGCCGGTCGGCTTGCCGGACGTGCTGTCCAGCGACGGGCGGTATCTGTACATGCGGTCGCAGGCGTTCGACTTGCAGGGAAACCGGCTGGAGTTGGGGCCGCATTCCGGCCAGGCGGCCGCGCAGGGCTCGGTGCAGCACGGCGACAAGGTGCATCTGTTTTCGCCCACCGGGTTCCTGGACGACACCTGGTTCCACCGTTCGTACTGGGTCTACGGCCGCAGTTTCGCGGGCGGGCACAACGGCTACTATCAGGCCGGCAAGTTCGCTCCGGCCGGCCGCATCCTCTCGGTGGACGACGACCACGTCTATGGCTTTGGCCGCAAGCCGCAATACTACCGCTGGACGACCACGCTGGAACACCAGTTGTTCGCCACCAGCAAGGAAGCGCCGCCCGCCGACCTGGCGGCCGCGGCCGGCGGTCCCGACCTGGTATTCGTGCCCAAATCGCCCAGCCTGAACCCAGCGGGCAAGCCGCTAACGGTCGAGGCCTGGGTTCAGGCGGAGCGGCCCGAAGGCGTCGTCCTGGCTCGCGGCGGCCCGACCGCCGGTTACGCCCTGGTGATCCGGCAGGGCAAGCCGCGATTCCTTCTCCGCGACCGGCAGCGGTTGTATTCGGCGCATTCCGATCAGCGGATTGTCGGCCAGTGGACGCACCTGGCGGGTGTGTTGACCGAGGACAAGCAGTTGCAACTGTACGTCAACGGCAAGCTGGCCGGCTCGGCGCAAGCGGAAAGCCTGCTCTCAACCGATCCCGCTCAGGCCCTGGAAATTGGCGGCGACGACAAGGGGGCGGTGGGCGACTACCGCAGTCCGTTGGGTCTGACTGGCATCGTGGACCAGGTGCGGATCTACCATGCCGCGCTGCCGGCCGAGGAGCTGGCTCGCCATGCCGCTCAGCAGGCCCCCCAAGCTCAGCCGGTTCAGCCGATCGGCAACGACCCGCGGCTGGTCCTGGCCTACGACTTCGACGGCGGCCAGGCGAAGGACCTGTCGGGCCGGGACAACCATGGCCAGGTCTCTGGAGCGACCCGTGCTCCGGGCAAACTGGGCGACGGCCTGCGGTTTGCCGCTCGCGGCGAGGCCGCCGGTGGCTCGCTGGTCAAGCACGAGTGGAACCAGGACCTGCCGCTGCTGGTCCGGGCGATGGTGCTGGCCGACAAGACGCTGTTCGTGTTCGGACCGCCCGACCTGATCGACGAGGAGGAGTCGTTCCAGCGGCTGGTCAGCCGCGATCCGCGGATTGCCGAGCGGCTGGAGCAGCAGGACGCGGCGTTGCGGGGAGCTCAGGGCGGGCTGTTGCGGGTGCTGGCGGCCGCGGACGGGCGGCAACTGGCCGAATACCAGTTGGACGAACTGCCGGTCTGGGACGGCCTGGCGGCGGCTCACGGGCGGCTGTATTTCGCCAGCGAGGATGGCCAGGTGGTCTGCTACGGACCGCGTGAGTAACGCCGTTCGGCGGTCGCGCGGCGAGCGCGGCGAGCGCTGTGTAGCTGAAAGCCGAACGATCCGCCGGGCAAGCCGGCGGGATTCGCAGCGGGGAGGGAGCGCGGCGGGCGCTGTAGACGAACGAGTTGCACGGGTCGCCAGGGCGTCGGTCACCGAGTGCGTACAGCGGCTGGGGCACTTACGGTCGGCGCGCAGAAAGCGGGCTTTGGACACATGGGCGGTGGGCAGACCAGGTCGCCGCGGGGCGGGCCGCACACCGGCGGCGGACACTTGGGACAGTAGTCGTCCGGGCAGAACTTCTTGATCGGCACGATGCAGGGCAGCGGCCGGGGGCAATAGTCGTCGCACTCGAAGCACTTCACGGGCCAAGGACACGGCAGCGGTTTGACGTCGTAGTCGTCGCAGCAGCGGCGGCCCAGGCAGTCCGGCCAGCAGACCGGGCCCAGCCAGCCGTGGCCCCGGTCGCCAGCCAGCGCGGCGGGAACGCTGGTCAACATCAGCACAATGCACAGGCCAAACACGCGGTTCATGCCGGCTTCCTCCGAGTGGAAAACTTGGCGGCTGCATCGGGAGCGGCCTTGTCGGGCGCGGCTGCTTGCGGAACGGGCAACGGAGCCGCCGGTTGCCCTTCGTCGCCCGCGTCGGAAGGCAGCGGGACCGGTTCCGCCTGCTCGCCGCTCGGCTCCTCCGCCGCGAATGGGGCCAGCGGGGGCGGTCCTCCCAGGCGAATCTGCCAGCCGCCGCCCAGAGCCTTGTAGACCTGGATCAGCGCGCGAGCGACGTCGGCCTGGTTGCGGGCCAGTTCGTCCTGCCGCCGCACCAGGGCGTTTTGGGCGTTGAACACCCGCTCGAAGTCGGCCGCTCCCTCGCGGTACTGGGTCAGTGCCAGTTGCACGGAGCGTTCGGTGGCTTCGACCGCGGCGCTGAGGTGGCTGGTTCGCTCTTGAGCTTTCAGAAAGGCGATCAGCGACGACTCGACTTCTTCCTGAGCTCGCAGCACGACACTTTGATAATCCACCGCCGCCTGCTGGAAGATGGCGTCGCGGACGCGAATGTTGTTGCGGATGCGGCCGTAGTTCAAAATCCGCCAGCGGAACGTGGGACCGACGAGGCCGCCAAACGCTTCGGGCGTGAACAGGTCGGGAAGCTGGCCGGCGGTCCAACTGAACGCCCCGTCGATGCGGAATTCCGGGAACAGGTCGGCCACCGCAATGCCGATCTCGGCGCTCCGTTTGGCCACTTCCCGCTCAGCGGCCCGCACGTCCGGCCGGCGACGAACCAGGTTGGCCGGAATGCCGACCGCCACCGACAAGGGCGTGGTCGGGATCGGCGCTTGGCCCAGCTCTTCGGTCAAATCCCGCGGCGGCACGCCCATCAGGATGCAGAGCCGGTTGTTGGCCTGCCGCGCCTGGGCCTGGAACTGCGGAATCAGCGCGCGGGTTTCCTCCAGAGTCGAACGGGCTTGAACGACGTCCAGTTCGCTGACCGCCCCGGCCTTGAACCGAGCCTCGGCCAACTGCAGGCTGCCTAGCTGGATGCGGGCGTTTTCCTCGGCCAGGCGAACTCGCTGCTGGGACTCCCGCAGTTCCACGTACGATCTGGAAGTTTCGGCCAGCAGCAGCACGACTTCGTCGTCATACATCTCCACGCGCCGGTCCAGCTCCGCGTCCTGCTGTTCGATGCCGCGGCGGAACTTGCCCCACACGTCCAGCTCCCACGACAAACCCGCTCCCACGTTCCACAGATCGAAGGCCCGCGACGTCGGATCGACGCCGACGCTGCTGCCGGCTTCGCTGAGCTGGATGTGCCGGTAAAAGCCGGTGGCGTCCTGCTGCTGCGGGAACAGGTTGCCGACGGCAAAGGCCCGGTGAGCTTGAGCTTCGAGCACCCGCAGGCCGGCGTGACGCACCGTCAGGTTGCCATCGAACGAAGATTGGACGAGCGAGTTGAGTACCGGGTCATTGAACGACTGCCACCAGGACCAGTCCAGCTCCGGGTCGCTCAGCACTCGCCGATCGTTGAAGTCGATCCAGTTTTCGGCCAGCGGCACCGCCGGTTTCTGGTACTCCGGCCCGACCTTGAAATCGTTGTGCATCCAGCTCTTGAGGTGGCCGCAGCCGGTCGAGAAAAGCGCGGCGAAGGTCATGCTGACGGCCAGCATGACCGGTCGAAGTCCCAGCCTGGCGTGGGCCGTCCGGCCGTGGAAGCGGCGAGTTGTATCTGGTAGCGGTTGCGGGTTCATGGCGGCTCCGGGTCGCGCCGAGCGTGTGCGTCTCGCGAAACGGTAAAATCGCTGCGATCGTTGGTAGTTGGAGCATCGGCCCCGCAAGACCATGAGTATCACGATTACCAAAACAACCCGCACAGCCGTTACAACCCGCAAAGTCCGTCGCAGGCCGCTGGCCGCGGCCCGATTGAGGACAATCGGGCTACTCGCAGGTCTGCCTATTTCCAACCTGCCATCCAGTCTGCCCCGACTCTCTCCGCGGCACTATCTTGAGCAAACCCCGCAGCGCAACCCGCTCGCAGTGGGTCCACAAGCCGGCTCCGCCCCAGCATGGCCGCTGATTCTCATTTCAGCGGCCTTGCCTTCAGGAACCTGCGTCGCGGCTGACGATAGTAGAGGCGCAAGGAGGCACCGGTCTGATGTTGCGCTCATACAAAGCATTTCAAGTTGCCGCGTTCATCCTTGCGCTGGCTCTGCTGACCGGCTGCGCTCCGACCGCCACATTGCTGGTACCTCAGCCGGCGGCGACTCCCGCGGTGGGGCGAGGCCGCCTGGCGGTGATGGAGTTGGACGCGCCGGAAGCCCACCGCCCGTTGGCCCACCGCGCCGTTTGCGAGCGGCTCGGCAGGTCGGGCCTGGTACCGGTGGTGGACGGCCGCGAACTGCAACGCTTCGCTCCCTGGCCCTTGCATCACAACGACGGCCGGCTGAAGCGGGACGCGGCCATCGACGCCGCTCGGCGCATGGGCCTGGACTCGATGCTTGTCGGGCAGGTCCAATTGCTGGAAGCCGATGGCAGTCCCTACGGTTCGAAAGCGTTCCGATTTGGCAACCCGGCGGTGCGGGCCGTGGTGGCGTACGAGTTGTTGGACGTCCGCAGCGGCCAGGTGGTATTCGACGGGATCGCGGAGTCGGACGAGGTGATGTTGGACGGCGAAAGCCGCAGCTCGAAGTCCCAAGAGAAGGCGCTCGAACAACTGACCGTGCAGGCGGCCCGGCGGCTGGCGGAGCGGTTGATTCCGCACGACCAGGCGACGGCCGTCAAGCTGGCCGCTCCGGCATACGGAGCGGGCGCCAGCCGGTTGCGAGAGGGAAATCGAGCGGCCGAGC
>JAGFJK010000344.1 GCA_024102795.1 Pirellulaceae bacterium | reverse complement strand
CCTCGACCCAGCGAATTGCGGGCCAGCAGTTCGTACTTGGGGCTGGCGGCGAAGACCAGCGTCTCGCCGTTGCGCATCAGGACGTAGAGCCGTCCCTCCGCATGCACCATGGATCCCCACGTCGTGCCGCCAGGCCGCTGTTCCACCTGCCACAACTCCTCACCCGTCTTCAGATCATAGCAGTGCGGGACGCCGTTCTCCTCGACCATGTACACGTGATCGCCGACGACCATGCCGGAACCGACGCGCTGGATGTTCTGCGGATGATGCCACAGCCGATCTCCCGTGATGTCGCCGGAACCGCCCAGCTTGACCGCCAGCGCCGCGCCGGTGTAACCCGACATGGCCACCGCGACGCCGTTGCCGTACAGCGGCGAGGTGTAGACGTACTTGTTCAGCCCCTCGCAGCGCCACAGCTCGTTGCCCGTCTGCGGGTCAAATCCCTTCAGATGAGGCACCAGCGACAGCAGAAGTTGGTCCTGGCCGTCTCTCGTGACGATCAGCGGCGTGCCCCATGAACCCACTTCTTCGTCCCGCTCCCAGACCGTCTGGCCCGTCGTCTTGTCCACCGCCAGCAGGAAGTTCCGTCCCTCCTTTTGATTCGGACCGCACCAGAGAATGGCCAGCTTGCCGTACAGCACGGGCGACGAGCTGTTGCCGAACTGGTGTTCCCATTTCCCCAGGTCGGTCCGCTTCCAGACTTCCTTACCTTGAAAGTCGAAGCAATACATCCCGGCCGAGCCGAAGCTGACAATCACTCGCTCGCCGTCGGTCACTGGCGATGCGTTGCAATACCAGTTGGCATTCCAGTTCTTCTCGTCCTCCGGATACGCCACGTCCTGCTGCCAGAGCTTCGCGCCGTCGGCCCGGTTGAAGCACAGCAGGCTCCGCGTATGGCCGTCCTTGTCCGCCTGCGTGAGGAAAATCCGCTCACCCCACACGATGGGCGTGGAATTGCCTTGATGTTCCAGCGCGACCTTCCACTTGACGTTCTCAGTGTCGCTCCACGTCAGCAGGATATCCTTTTCCTTGCAGAATCCCTGGCCGCTGGGACCCCGCCAGGCAGGCCAGTCTTCGGCCTGGGCCGTCGAAACAAACAGCACCACGAAAAACAACAAGCATGTACGGTTCATGTGAGTAAGCGACTCGCTGGCCCTTGGGTTCGCATGGCAGAAAAAGCCCTGAACCATTCAAGGTACGGCAACGACAGTTCGGCGGCAACAGCGCGAGCGACCATAAAACGGCTTGTCGCTGATCTATTCCTCTCGCATAATGAGGGCCGCCACGGATCACGTAATTTGGAGGTTCGCCCCATGATGACACCACCTGGGCGCCTGCCACGCCGCCAATTCCTCCGCGCGACCGCGGCATCGGCCATCGCCACTTCCCTGGCGGGGACCACCGGACTTTCCGCCGGAATTTCGGACCAGCGGCAACATCACGCCACGCTCATGGCGGGTGACCTGACCGCCGTGGTTGGCGACAACTCTGCCGACGGCGAACATCGCGAGGGGTACAACGGCGTGTGGAGCCTGCGTCATGCGTCCGGTGCGCGCAATGTGTTCGTGCCGGCCGTGGCGGGGCTGAACTTGGAGCATATCGTCACGGGCGAGCACCTGGACGACCGAGACACGTTCTTCGAACCGCGCAATGCGCCGATGAGCCTGCGGCAGATCAGCGACACGGAAGCGGAATTGCATCAGCCGCCGACGCCCACGTTCCACGTCGAAAGTTGGTCGCGTTTCCGGTTGAGCGCGCCGCACTACTTGGACATGGTCTTTCGCTGTGTGCCGCGCGAGCCCGTGTTTCCGCGCGGATACCTGGCCTTGTTCTGGGCCAGCTACATCAACGCGCCCAGCGACAAGTCGATGTACTTTCTTGGCGGTCTGGACGGTCAGCAGGACCTGTGGACCCAGTTTTGCACGCAGTGGCACAACGATCAGAGCACGGTTCGGCACCGCGACGATACCTTTGAAATGACCTTTGCCGAGGGAAGTCGCGACGCGCTGTTCAAGAATGATTCGCGACTGCGTTTCGATCAGCCGTTCTTCTACGGTCACTTCGACGACCTGGTCTGGCTGGTGATGTTCGATCGCAGTTCGGGGATCCGCCTCACGCACTCTCCGAGCGGCGGCGGCATCAACACGGCACTCAGGTCCAGCAATCCCGCCTGGGATTTCCAGTTCCTCGTGCGAGAGCCCGAAGTCAACCAGGAATACGGCTTTCACATCCGCACCGCGCTGCGTCCGCGTTGCTCGCGCCAGGAACTGCTCGCCGAGGTCGACAAGTGGAATGCGGGCCGATGAGCGGGCAGATCATTCAACGCTCGCTCCGCGGAATATGAATCGCCGCGAACGCGCAGAGGCCAAAGCCGTTGGGACGCATCTTTTCCGGGCGGAGCGTATCGGCGGCGTGGCCGTTGAAGTTGACGTATAGCGCTCCGCCGTCTTGGCTGACCTTCATCCCGTAGGTGCCCGCCGGGACGTAGCCGAACTGCTCCTCGATCGCCGCCGCCAGAAACGCCAGCACCTTGCGGCGGCCCGTCGCCAGCTCGTACTGCACCACGGGCGTGCCGTCGCGGAACGCACCCCCGTGCGCTCCCGGCAGGTAGTACACAAACCGTTCGTCCGGCGACAGCTCACAGACGGCCGTGTAGGAGCCGGCCAGCCAGTTGGGGCCGAGCGGTTCCAGTTTGTCCCGCGCCGGCGAGTAGCGGAACAACTGGTGCGACTGGTGCGTGATGCCGTAGATCCAGCCGTTCGCCGACTCGCGCGTCGAGCAGCGCATGCCCGGTGAACTCTCAAACGACGACTTCGTGCGGCTCAGTTGGCGGGTTTCCGCGTCGCACCGCCCGATGGCGTCCGGGCCGTTGAAGATGATCGAGCCGTCTGCGGCCAGGGCAAAGTTGCGATTGAAGCCCAGGCTTGCATCGGGTGCCTGAAACACGGCCTGGCCAGTGTTCAAGTCCAGCGCCCACAACGCGTTGCCATCGCCCGCTTCGAGGTTGCACCACCAGAGGTTCCGCTTCCGGTCCAGTATCGACGTGGCCGTGCAGCGGCGAGCGGGCAGGTCGGCAAACCGTTCCGCGCGGCCCGAACGCGGATCGTAGCGGTACAACTGGCCGCCCGGCAGGCGCTGGTTCCACTGATACTGCGGCAGCCGGGCTCGATTGCCGTCGTTCAGCGTGCAGGAAAAATAGATCCAACCATCCGCTGCCTGGTCGATGCGGGCGTGGATCTTCGACCAGGCCGGTTGGCCGTCGCCCGCGGGCACCACCTGATGCATGTCGACCACTTGCCGCAGTTCCCGCCGAGCCGGGTCCCAGCAGTAGACGAAGCACCGCGCGTCGCCTCCCACGTCGTCACCGTGGTCGCCGATCCCGCAATACACTCGGCCATCGTCGGCCAGGCAGATGTCGCCCCACGAAGACCAGAGCCGCCGCTGGATCGCGTCAGGACCCAACTGGTCGTGATAGGCCAGTTCCACGGTGGGCGACGTGGCGGCCACGGCGAACGGCGCTGAACCGGCCTGAGTGCGGGCCTCGGCCACCGACGCCGGCACCTCCAGCAATCGGGCCGATGACGTGCTGACCGTGCCACGTTCGGCCCCCGGCAAAGCCGGAGGCCAGGGCTGTTCGCCACGGGCCGCGCACGCCAGACCCGTCAGGCACATGCCCAGCACGCCGCTCGTGATCCGCCGCCAGATTCGTCGCATGGCCCGGTTCCCTTCGCAGGAGAGTCGCGTAGTGATTTGAGGTGCCAGCGGTTACCATACTCGTTCTCCAGCCAAGCTGCCATGGAATCTTCTGGCGTCCCAGTGTTGCGCCAACCCGCGAAGGACGATCCCGCGATGCACGAACCCGAAATGCGACGTCAGCCGGTGGCGGACGCGTCGCCTGCTGACGAGGCGGAGGTCCCGCCGAGCGAACTGCCGGACGTGGCGGCCTACTACCGCCAGCGGGCCGCGCGGTTTGCGGAAGAGGCCAAGCGCCTGGCCCGGATCGACCGGCTGTTGGGTTTCGTGCGGCTGGCCGTGTTCCTGGTGGCCGCGGGCCTGCTGCTGCTGGGTGCCGTCAGCGGCGCGAGCGGCTGCTACGTGGTGGGCGGCGCGGTCGCGATGGGCTTCGTCGCCGTGGTCTCCTGGCACGACGCGGTCTGCCGCGAGCTGGAAGTGGCACGGGCGAAACGGGCGATCAACGTCGAATCGCTGGCCCGGCTCGAACGCCGCTGGGACGACATCCCGCTGCCCGCCGTCGAGGTTCCCGCCGCACACGGGGCGCTGAGCAACGATCTGGACTTGTTCGGCCATGCCTCGCTGTTCCAGTTGCTGTGCTGCGCCAGCACGCCGGTCGGCGTGCGCGTGCTGCGCGACTGGCTGCTGCACCCCGCGCCGCCCGACGAAGTCAGGGCCCGGCAACTGGCCGTCGAGGAACTTGCTCCGCGCGTGGACATGCGCGAGCAGTTGCTGCTGGAAGGCCGCTTGCTCGCGGGCGGCGGAGACGCCGTCCAGCGGTTTCTCGACTGGGCCGAAAGCCCCACCTGGCTCGCCCGCCGGCCCTGGCTGACGTGGACTTGCCGGCTGCTGCCCGCCGCCGCCGCGCTGCTCGCGCTTCTGATTGTGGCCCGCTTGCTGCCGATCGACATCGGCGCCGGCGCTGTGCTGGCGATCTGTGTGCTGAACTTCCTGATCAGCGTCTGCTTCACCGGGCGAGTGCACGACATTTTCAACTGCGTCACCCGGCGGCGCGGCGAGCCGCAGCGGTACGTGCGGATGTTCGAACTGCTGGCCGGACTGCCCGCGGGCACATCCAAACTGGCGGCCATTCAGCACGAGATCACCGAACTGGGCGGCGGCGTGCTGCCGAGCCTGCGGCAGTTGAATCGCATCCTGGGGCTGGCCAACATCAGCCACTCGCCCCTGTTCTACATTGTCGTCTATCTGCCGCTCCAACTGCTCACGCTCTACGACTTTCACATCCTGGGTCTGCTCGAACGCTGGCAGCAGCGCCACGGCCAGCATGTCCGCCAGTGGCTGGAAGCCTTGGGCCAGTTCGAATCGCTGGCGTCGCTGGCCATGCTGCGGGCCGACCATCCCGGCTGGGTGCTGCCCGACGTCGATGCAGCGGCCGATTCCTTGCGAGCCGAAAAGTTGGGGCATCCGTTGCTCAGCGACACGGGGCGCGTCGCCAACGACGTGCAGGTCGGGCCGCTGGGCACGTTCCTGCTGGTCACCGGTTCGAACATGTCGGGCAAGAGCACTCTGTTGCGGTCGATCGGCGTGAACGCCGTCCTGGCCCAGGCCGGCGGTCCAGTCTGTGCCCGGCGATTGACGATGCCGCCGGTCGAGCTGGCGACCAGCATGCGGATCCACGATTCGCTGGAGGACGGCGTGTCGTTCTTCATGGCCGAACTGAAGCGGTTGAAACAGATTGTCGACCGCGCTCGGCAACTCGACCAGTGTCCCGACCGGACGCTGCTGTATCTGCTGGACGAGATTCTACAAGGGACGAACTCCACCGAACGCCACATCGCGGTCGTGCGCGTGCTGAGTCATCTGCTGGAGCATCGGGCGATCGGCGCCGTGTCGACGCACGACCTGGCGCTGGCCAGCAGTCAGCCGCTGGCGAGCTGCTGCCAGGCCGTGCACTTCCGCGAGACGCTGCACGACGGACCGGCGGAACAGCGAATGACGTTCGACTATCTGCTGCGGCCCGGCGTGGCCACGACCACCAACGCCCTGAAGCTGCTGAACATCGTCGGGCTGGGCGAGAAGTAGTTGGACCCGTTCTCATTTCGCGGAGCGTTTGTCGCCTTTCGCTCCGCGAAAGTTGCGCGCGCCGGGTTCGTGTGTGCAATCCAAGCGTGATCCAGCCGCCGGCGCTACTTTCGCGGAGCGTTTGTCGCCTTTCGCTCCGCGAAAGTAGCGGGCGCCGGGTTCGTGTGTGCAATCCAAGCGTGATCCAGCCGCCGGCGCTACTTTCGCGGAGCGTTTGTCGCCTTTCGCTCCGCGAAAGTTGCGCGCGCCGGGTTCGTGTGTGCAATCCAAGCGTGATCCAGCCGCCGGCGCTACTTTCGCGGAGCGAAAGGCGACTATGGCGGAGCAATAGGCGACGATGGGGCCTCTACGCCCGGTCCAGAGGAAAGGGTTGTACCTGGCGGATGGAGTCCACGCCTGCGGCACACATCAGCAGCCGGTCCAGACCCAGAGCCACGCCGCAGCAGGCGGGCAACCCGTGTTCCATCGCGGCCAGCAGTCGCGCGGGTTCGGGCAGGGCCGGCTTCCCGTCGGCCAGCCGCTGTTGGTTGGCGGTCTGGATCCGCTGCCGCAGCTCGGCCGCGTCACGCAGCTCGTGATAGCCGTTGGCCAGTTCCACACCGTCCACGTACAGCTCGAACCGCTCGGCCACCGCCGGCGGTCCCGTTCGGACGCGGGCCAGCGCTGCCTGGCTGGGCGGGAAGTCGTGCAGGATGACCGGCCGGGAGGTACCCAGCCTCGGTTCGACGCACTCGGCCAGCAGCAGATTCAACCAACTGTCGCGATCCTGGTCGCTCCAACCGTCCGGCGCCGCCAGTTGGTGCCTGGCTACGGCGTCCCGTAGTTCGGCCACGGTCGCGGAGTGCGGGTCGAGACCCACGTATTGCTGGAACGCATGCTGGTACGTGCAACACTCAGCCGGTCCGCGGCCGAGGGCCAACTCGGCCAGTTCCAACAGACGCTCCATCGCCTCGGCCGGCGAGTCGTCCGTGCAGTACCATTCGACGATCGTGAATTCCGGGTTGTGCCGCGGACCGAGTTCGCCGCCGCGGAACGAGCGGGTAACCTGGTACAGGCGAGTGCCGCCCGCGGCCAGCAGCCGCTTCATGGCCAGTTCGGGAGACGTTTGCAGCCACATGCGGCGCCCGCTGTCCGGCTGCCGCACGTCGTCGGGCAGCCAGACCTCGATCGGGTCCAGGTGCCGGTCGACGACCGTTTCGCTCGACAGCAGCGGAGTCTCCACTTCCAGGAAACCCCGCTCGTCGAAGAACCGGCGAATCCGCTTCAGCAGGTCCGCCCGCAGCCGCAGCAGGGGCCAGGGGGCCGTGGGCCGGAAGTCGTCCCGCGGTCCGGGTGCGTCAAACGCTGACCCGCTCGACATAGTCGCCCGACCGCGTGTCGATCTTGATCACGTTGCCGATGTTGATGAACGAGGGACAGATGAACTCCGCGCCCGTTTCCACCTTGACAGGCTTGGTGACGTTGGTGGCCGTGTCCCCCTTGGCTCCCGGTTCGCAATACTCCACCTTCAGCTCGACGTGATTCGGCGGGCTCATCGTGATCGGCGTCCCGTTGTACAGGACCATCGAGCACAACATGCCTTCCTTCAGGTACTTCCAGTTCTCGCCCACCTGGTCCGACGTCAGTTCGAACTGTTCGAAGGTGCTGCTGTCCATGAACACGAAAGTGTCCACCTGGCGGTACAGGAACTGGGTTTCGATCTCCTCCACGTCGGCCGCTTCCAGCGTATCGCCGCCCTTGTAGGTCCGGTCGAGCACCGTGTTGCGGACCAGGTTGCGGAGCTTGCACTTGTACATGGCGTTGCCCTTACCCGGCTTGACGAAGTTCATTTCGATCATCAGGTAAGGCTCGCCGTCAATCTGGACTTTCAATCCCTTCCGGAAATCACTTGTCTTGTAGACAGCCACGTTCATGTTCCTGCATTGGTTTCGGGTGACGGATTCGGAGCGACGGGGCTTTCGCCGCCGGGGTCGTTATGTTAGGTAACACGGCCTGACCGGGGGCTCGAGACCGGACGCCGATCCAGCCGAGCCGCACCGCGGACAGATTCCCGGATATCGAGACCCATCGCCGCCATGCCGATTGTAGCTAACGGAACAGATTCTGTCGGCGCCAGTCCGCGGGAGGGCCCCTGGCAGCAGGCGTTGCGGACGGCAATCCGGGACCCGCTGGAGCTTTGCCGGCGGCTGGGTCTGCCGGCCGAGTGGGAAGCGGGGGCCCGGCGAGCGGCCCGGCTGTTTCCCGTGTTCGCCCCGCTGGGCTACGTCGATCGCATGCGGCCCGGCGATCCGGGGGACCCGCTGCTGAGGCAGGTGCTGCCGCTGGACGTGGAACTGGAGGAGGTGGATGGCTTTGTCGCCGACCCCGTCGGCGACCAGGACGCTCGCCTGGCGCCCGGCCTGTTGCGGAAATACTCTGGCCGCGTGCTGCTGATCACCACCGGCGCCTGCGCAGTCCACTGCCGCTACTGCTTCCGCCGCCATTACCCGTACCACGAAGGCCCCCGCACGGCGGCCGACTGGGACCAGTTGCTGGGAGAAATTGCGGCGGATCCGACGTTGGACGAGGTGCTGCTCAGCGGCGGCGATCCGCTGATGCTGCCCGACGGACAACTGGCCGAGCTGGCCCGGCGGTTGTCGGAGATCGGGCACCTGCGGAGGCTGCGGATTCACACTCGGCTGCCGATCATGATTCCCCAGCGTGTCACGGACGAACTGCTCGGCTGGCTGCGAGCCACCCGGCTCACGCCGCTGGTGGTCGTACATGCCAACCACTCGGCGGAACTGGACCAGTCCGTGGCCCAGGCCCTGTCGCGGCTGGTCGATGCCGGCATCCCCGTCCTGAACCAGGCGGTTCTGCTGCGAGGGGTCAACGACCGCGTGGAATTGCTGGCGGCACTCTGCCGGCGGCTGGTGGACCTGCGAGTGCTGCCGTACTACCTGCACCAACTGGATCGAGTGCGCGGCGCGGCGCACTTCGAGGTGCCCGTGGCCCAGGGTCGCCGTCTGGTGCGCGAGCTGCGCGACCTGCTGCCCGGCTACGCCGTCCCCCGCTACGTGCAAGAGGTCAGCGGAGCGGCCGCGAAACAGCCGCTGGTGTAGCCGGGGCCACCGTACCTGGGGCCGCCGTACCTGGGGCCGCCATACCCGAGCCCGCCGTATCCGGGGAGCGACAAACGCCGGGGCGACTCGCAACTGGTACACTGAAAGTCGGGCCCGCGGTCCCCGCCCGTGCCGGCCCGAAGCGCCTCACACCTTGTCCGAAACGCAGTCCGCGAATGCCCCGACTGGCCTGGCTGACCGACGTGCATTTGAACTGGCTGGACTTCCACCAGCAGGCCTTGTTCTATGCGCACGTCCGCGGCCTGCGAGCCGACTGCCTGGTGCTGGGCGGCGACATCGCCGAATCGGGCGACGTGCTGTACTTTCTGAAGACCATGGCGGGCGAGCTGCATTGTCCGCTGGCGTTTGTCCTAGGCAACCACGACTTCTATTACAGCTCGATTCACCACGTTCGCCAGCAGGTGGCCGCGTTGTGCCACGAGCACGCCAATCTGACCTATCTCACGGCCAGCGACTATCTGTCGCTGACGCCGCGAGTGGCGCTCATGGGGCACGACGGCTGGGCCGACGGGCGCGCGGGCAACTATGCCGCGTCGAACGTGGTGCTGTCCGACTATGGCTTGATCGCCGAACTGGCCGGGTTGAACAAACGGGAGCGGCGCGAGGTGCTGCATGCGCTGGGTGACGAAGCGGCCAGGCACGTGCGGCGCGTGTTGCCGTTGGCCGCCGGTTCGCATGAGGAAGTCTGGCTGCTGACCCACGTGCCCCCGCTGCGCGAGGCGTGTTGGCACGAGGGCCGGATTTCCGACGACCACTGGGCGCCCCATTTCACCTGCCAGGCGATGGGCGAGGCGATTCTGGAGATTATGCCCGACTTTCCCGATCGCCGGTTGACGGTCCTGTGCGGCCACACGCATAGCGAGGGTCTGGCCGAACCGCTGCCGAACGTGCGGATCCTGACCGGCGGCGCCGTGTACGGGCAGCCGCGAGTGACGCGGACGTTCGAACTGGCGTGAGAGCTGGTGGCGTACTTCAGCGACCACCGTCCCCTGCCGCTCGGCTCGCTGGTCACTCCGCCGGTTTGATCTGCTGATGCACGCCGTCGACGATCGTTTGCTCGACTTCCGGCGACCAGACGGTCGGCAGCCCGTAGTAGACCATCGCGCCGCCGCCTTCGTAGCCGCCTTCTTGCAGCACGCGCCGCGAGGGGATGTAGGCCATCACGTCGTTGGAGTACGCGGAGACCCAGGTCTGTTTGCCGCGCAGCTCCGACTTGAGCCGCACGGCGTAATCCACCACCACCTCGCCGCCCAGAAACACGACCTGGACTTGCGGGCCCATGTGCCACACACTGACCGGATACGGATACGTGGCACTCAACATGCCCTCGCGGTCCAGTCGTTCCAGCAGCATGCGGGCGCGAGTCGCCTCGGACCGGTTCGCCGACTTGCTCTGCCGCTCCAGCTCCGCCCGTTCGGGCAGCTTGTCCAGCGGCAACGCCAGCTCCTCGTACGTGGTCCGCAGCGACCCGCTGACCGGTTGCAGCGAGTCGCTCAGCACCGCGTCGACGGCGGCCGCCAGCCGCTGTCCGTACTCCTCGGCGTGCCGGACTTCGCGGCGGGGAAGCGGATTCTGATCGCCGCCACAGCCGGCAAAGAACATCGCCTGGCAACCCGGATGCCGGCGCTCCAGCTCGATCTGCGCGAACCCCGGATAATCGCCCGACCACTTGTAGAAGCTGAGCACCGTGGCATGACAAGCGTAGCCGAAGACCACCGCCTTCAGCCTGCCCGCCGCATCCTTGACGGCCAGCACGGGCACGTCATGATCGGACGGCCCTCGCAACATTCCCGCGGCCCGCAGTTGCGGCACGTCGGCCTCCTTGTTGTTGCGGCGATTGACGGCAAACGTCTCGCTGCCGCTGCCCCACGCCAGACGGCAAGGTTCCAGGTTGTGCAACGCATGGCCAACCATCGCGACAACCCGCTGCTCCAGGTCCGCCGCGTAGTCGTCGATGAGCTTGCGCTGAGCTTCATCCAGTTGCAGGTAATGCAGCGGACCCAGGTTCAGCCCGACCACCGGTCCGGTGTGCGTGTGGGACGTGCTGAGCGCCACCTGGTCGCGCCGCAGGCCGTACTTCTGCTCCAACTGCCGGCAAATCGACGCGGACAGCGTGCGGTCGATGCCGACCAGGTCGAGTGTAATCCAGACCGCCCGCTGACCCTGCGGATCGCTCACCGCCAGCGCCTTGGCCCAGAGGTCGGTCAACTTGTCCTCGGCCGGGCGATCCCGATTGCCGTAACCCGACATCCACATCAGTTGCGCCGGCGTGATGTTCTCGCGCGCCGTGCCGGCCCGCCAGGTGGCTTCCTGGGCCAGCACCGCGGCGGAAGACAACCACGAAAGACAGGCCAGCAGCAGGGCGATTGCCGGGAGTTGCCAGAGTCGCCTTTCGCTCCGCCAGAGTCGCCTTTCGCTCCGCCAGAGTCGCCTTTCGCTCCGCGAAAGTAGCGTGGAAGCTGGGACGACCGAAGACGTTGAAGTGGAAGGCTGATTAGAGACGCCCGCTACTTTCGCGGAGCGAAAGGCGACTATGCCCGCTACTTTCGCGGAGCGAAAGGCGACTATGCCCGCTACTTTCGCGGAGCGAAAGGCGACGAGGGAATCATTGTTGGGGGAACGCATGGATTGGTTCATCGCAGTTGAGGGAGGGAACATAAAGGCAGGAAGGAACCGGCGCGAGGTGCGCAGGGTCCTGGCGATCACTCGACGATCTTCAAATAGGCCAGCAGGTCGGCCATCGCCTGTTTGTCGATCTGCTTCTCCAGGCCTTCGGGCATCAGGGACAGGCCGGAGCTGCGCATCTCCTCGATGTCGATCCGCAGCACGGTATCCTCGGCGTTGTCGGCCCGTTTCAAGGTCACGCTCGTGGCGGTCTCCGAGGCGATCATGCCACTCAGCGAACGCCCGTCCTGCGTGATCACCACGTAGCTCAGGAACTTGGGGTTCACTTCGCGGTTCGGGTCCAGCACGTTCAGCAGAATCGCTTCGTCGCCGCGATTCTTCATCGCCGCCAGGCTGGGAGCGAGCGGATACCCGATGCCCTGGACCTGGTGGCAGCCGGCACACTGCTTCTTGAAGACTTCCTTGCCGCGGTCTGCGTCACCGGCGGTTGACAGGACGCTTTGATAGTCCTGAACCACGTCGCCGCGGCGCCCGGTTTGCAGTTGCGCCGCCAGCCGCTCAGCGCGTTGCCGCACGTCGGGGTTGGAGTGGACGGCCAGCAACTGCCAGCGTCCGGGAGCCAGGTCCGCGACGGCGATCTTTTTCTGCTCGACGGCGCCCAGCAACGACTCCAGCCAGACCGGCCGCGTGGCCAGCACGTCGCCCGCGCGTCCGCGCACCTGAGGCGTGAACGTGGGCCAGCGCTGGATCAACAGGTCGGCTACCTGGGGAGCGGTAAACGACGCCATGACGTCCAGTGCGGCGGTCTGCACGTCGGCCGGTTGCGCGGGAGCGAGCAGTGCCTGGAACACCGGGGCCAACGGCGGGTACTCGCCCAGCTTCAGCGAACCGATGGCCGCCACCCGCTTCTCGACCGCCGCCCCGTCATCGCGGGCGGTCGCCATGGCTTCGGACAGCAATCGGGCCAGCAGCTCGTCCGCCCGGCCTCCCGTGGCGTCGGCCACCTGGCGAGCGAGCGGACTGCCGGACTTCAGTGCCAGGCCGTTGATGATCGCCTGCATCGCCGCGGGTTCGGCCTGGTTCAACTGCCGCAAGGTGGTCAGCAGACTGGCCACGTCGTCGGCCCGTTGTTGCTTGCCGATCTGGGCGGCCAGCGCCTGCAACAGGGTCTTGCCCTCGGCCGTCTTCCGGAAACGATCGTTGGTGGCCAACTGGTTCAGCACATTGCCGCTGCCTTCGGCCAGGCTGCTCATTACGGCCAGGCGCACGTACGGTTCAGCCGCGTCGCGGACGGCCAGTTCGGCCAGGGCCGCGTCGCGGCGCGGCCCCCGCAACTGGCCCAGCGAGAACGCCAGTTGATAGCGGACGTGAAGATCGGGATCGGCCACCAGCTCCAGCAGGCGGTTGCGCAGGGCGGGCGAATCGGCGGCCAGCCGCTCCGACAGCCGGACCGCGTGCTGCCGCACCCGCGGATGACTGTCGCTCAACGCCGCCAGCAGCACCGCTTCGGACAACTGCCCGCAGCCATCCAGAGTATACAGCGCCTGGATGCGGCCTTCGGGCAAATCGGCATCACCGGCCAGCTTCTGCAGCGCGGGGACGACCGTCAGGTCCTGGCGCTGGTACAGCAGCCGAGCGGCCGTTTCGCGCCGCCAGCCGCTGGGATGGCCGAGCAACTCGACAAGTTCCGCACTGCGCATCGCGCCCAGTCGCGGCGCCGCGGGCTGCTGGAAGTCCTTCCCCACCAGTCGATAGATCCGGCCGCGATCGCGCCCGCTGGTCAAGTCCAGGTGCTGCTTGATCACCGGATGCAGGCTGGCCGGATGCTCGATCACCTCGCGGTACATGTCGGCAATGTACAGCGCGCCGTCGGGACCGTTGGCGAACTGCACCGGGCGAAACCAGATATCGGACGACGACAGCAGCTCGGACCCCTCGTCCACTCGCCGCGCCACGTAGGTGACACCCTGGGGGTCGAGCCGCTTGCGGTGGACCAGGTTGCTGCCGACGTCGCCGACGATCGCCCAGCCGGAGTATTCGGCCGGCCAGCCATCACCCGTGAAAATGGTCACTCCCGTGGCGCCGGTGAAGTAGCCCGCCGCCTTGCCGCCGCCTTCGACCGGTCCCGGCACGATGCCCTGCGAGCGGAGGCGCGTGCGGACGATCCGCCAGGGCTCCACCGGGCTGGTGCGGAACACGTCGGCTTGCGGACCGTCGGCCGCGATCGAGACCCGCGGCGAAAGGGCGATCAGGTAGGGATTCCGGGCGGCATAGCGTTCCTCGTACAGCACGGCCTGGATGTGGTTGCTGTTCGAACAGACGAATTTTTCGCCCCAGCCGTTGAAACTCATCCCGTGCTGCCCGCCGCCGCTGGTCGGCTCGATGGTCATCGTGCGCGGATCGATGGCGAAGTCGCGGCCCCGCAGGTCCACCGGCGGCGCGTCCGGATTCTCGACCGACGTGATCGTGCCGCCGCTGCTGCTGGTCGCTCCATGAATCCGATTGTCCAAACCCCAGAGGAACGTGTTGAGCAGTCCCTGCACGTTGCCGCGGCCAAAACCGGTGAACAGCTTTCGTCGGATTTCGACCTTGCCGTCCCCATCCTGATCCTTGAAGTACCAGATGTCCGGCGCGGCCCCCACGAAGACCCCACCGTCGTAGCAGGCGATCGCGGTGGGCCAGGACAGCCCGTCCACGAAGACGTGGCTGTGGTCGTAGCGCCCGTCGCCGTCGCGGTCCTCCAGCAAACGGACCAGGCCCAGCATCGCCTGGTCGTCCTCGGAGTAGTCCCGCATCTCGATCACGAACAACCGCCCACTCTCGTCCCAGGCCATCGCCACCGGATCGGTCAGCAGCGGTTCGGCCGCCACCTGTTCGATCCGAAACCCCGGCGCCACGGTAAACGTGCCCAGCGCCTCGGCGGGAGATTTGGGCGCAATCCGCGGCAGCTCGCGGCTGTAATCCCGCTCGATCGAATCCGGCGCCGCGGGAGTCTTTTGAGCAGCGGCCGGCTGTTGCGCGGTCGCCGGGGATACGATTCGCTCGGTCAGTCCCAGTGACAACAGCAGACTGGCCCAGGCCCCGAAAAGAGCCGGCAACCGCACGGCGGCAGGGAATGGAACTGGTGTCGTCATTCGAACACGTGGTTTGCTAGTCATCTCAGGCAGGTTCTCCGGAAGACGCATGGCGGCCGCTGGGCCACTTTGCGAGACCCTCAGTATCTTGGTCACGCAGGGGCCAGGATTTCAACCACGCCGCTGGCGGAATCCTCCGCCGCAACAGGTGGCTTGGTCAAGCGCCGGGTTGCTGCTACCATGCGTGCCTGGTCTCTTGGCGGCGTGGTCTCCTGGCGGCGCCAGGGCACTTGGTGGTGACGGGACTATCGCCCTTCAATCCGCATCCCTTGCTGGCCGGAGGCCCATCATCATCACCAGACCGTCGGTTGGGCACCTTCTGACTGACAACTGACCAACTGACAACTGACCAACTCCCACCGCACAGGAGCCGCCAGATGGCGAGCAGCGCCAGCGCGATTCATCACGAAGATTGTATCCTCGGGCTGCGGCGGATGGACGCGGGCGTGGTGGACCTGGCGTTTGCCGATCCGCCGTTCAACATCGGCTACGACTACGACGTGTACGAGGACCGCAAGCAGGCGGAAGATTACCTGGCGTGGTGCCAGGAGTGGATGAGCGAAGTGGTGCGGGTGCTCAAGCCGGACGGTACGTTCTGGCTGGCGATCGGCGACGAGTTCGCGGCGGAACTGAAGGTGATGATGCAGCGGGACCTCGGTTTGACCTGCCGCAGTTGGGTGATCTGGTATTACACGTTCGGCGTGAACTGCAAGTATAAATTCAGCCGCTCGCACGCTCACCTGTTCCACATGGTCAAGGACCGGCAACAGTTCACGTTCAATCTGGACGCCATCCGAGTCCCCTCGGCCAGGCAACTGGTGTACGCGGACCGCCGAGCGAATCCGGTGGGCCGCTTGCCCGACGACACCTGGATCCTGCGGCCGCAGGACCTGCCCAGCGGTTTTCAGGCGGACGAGGATACGTGGTATTTTCCGCGGGTGGCGGGCACCTTCAAGGAGCGGGCTGGCTTTCACGGTTGCCAGATGCCGGAGCAGCTCTTGGGACGCATCATCCGCGCGTGCAGTCACGAGGGCGAGCTGGTGCTGGATCCGTTCGGCGGGAGCGGCACGACGTTGGTGGTGGCCAAGAAGCTGCAGCGGCGCTTTCTGGGCTTCGAACTTTCGGAAAACTACGTGCAGCAGATCCGCAAGCGCCTGGACGCTGTCCGGCCGGGCGATCCGCTGGACGGCGCGCCGGAGCCGCTGGTCAGCGCGCCGAGCACGCAGCAGGGGAAGCGGCTGGACGCTGGCGGAAGGCGTCCGCGAAAATCACCCGCCGCTCCAAGCCAGCCGGAACTCTTCGGAAAGTAAAACTCTTCGGAAAGTGACGCCCGATGAAATTCGCCATTTGCAACGAGACGTTTCAGGACTGGCCGTTCGACCGGGCGTTTGAGTTCGCTCGCCAGTGCGGCTACACGGGCCTGGAAATCGCTCCGTTCACGATCGACAAAAGCGCGTACAACATTTCGGCCGCGCGGCGCGCCGAGGTGCGGCGGCAGGCGGAGGCGGCCGGGTTGCAGGTCATCGGCCTGCACTGGCTGCTGGCCTTTACCGAAGGCTATTACCTGACCACGCCGGACGCCGACGTGCGGCGGCGGACCAGCGAGTATCTGGCGGAACTGGCCCGCCTCTGCCGCGACCTGGGCGGGCACCTGATGGTGCTCGGCTCGCCCAAGCAGCGGAACCTGCTGCCCGGAGTGACGCACGACCAGGCGGTGGAATACGCGGCCGGCGTGCTGCAAGCGGCTTGCCCGGCGCTGGAGCAGTGCGGCGTCACGCTGGCCGTGGAACCGCTGGGGCCGGCCGAGGGCGATTTTCTGCTGACGGCCGACGCCGGAGCGGAACTGGTCCGGCGGGTCAGTTCGCCGCAGGTCCGCCTGCACCTGGACGTGAAGGCGATGAGCAGCGAGGGCGAGCCGATCGAGGCGATCATCCGCCGGCACGCTGGCATGCTGGAACATTTCCACGCCAACGACGCCAACCAGCGCGGCCCCGGCATGGGGCAGGTCGACTTCGTGCCGATCCTGCGGGCCCTGCGCGACACGGGGTACGACGGCTGGGTCTCGGTGGAAGTCTTCGACTACACGCCCGGCGTCGAAACGCTGGCCCGCGACAGCATCGAATACTTGAAGCGGTGCTGGGAACACTTATAGATCCTGCTGCACGGCCCCGATGACCCTGTCAATAGTGGGCCAAAGGACGCGAGACACCGGCACTCCAGAGGCGCGCTAAAGGTGTGGGGATGCCTCCGAGGGAAGTTCAATGTTGACCAGACTCACCATCAGGAATTTCAAGCGATTCGATTTGGCCGAAATCGAGCTGGGTAACCCCGTAATTTTTGTGGGCCCCAACAACTCTGGCAAAACAACCGCCTTACAAGCCTTGGCGCTGTGGGATATCGGCGTCAAGCGGTGGAATGAGAAGCGGAGAGGCAAGAAAGCACCCGAGAAACGACCCGGCGTTACGATCAATCGGCGGGATCTGATATCGCTGCCCGTGCCAGAGTCCAACTTGCTATGGAGGGACTTGCATGTGCGGGACGTCAAGCGAGTCGACGGCGAACAAAAGACTCAAAACATCCGCATCGACATCATCGTTGACGGCGTGACGGCGGGCAAGGAGTGGACGTGTGGGTTGGAGTTTGATTATGCCAACGAGGAGTCGTTCTATTGTCGTCCGCTCCGGCGTAATGATGAAAAAGATGCCGGCCGCCTGGCAGTCCCCGACGAGGCATCGGACGTGAGCATCGCCTTTCTGCCGCCCATGTCCGGTCTGGCGGCGAATGAAACCAAGTTGGATCCAGGCGCGATCAACGTGCGATTGGGTGAGGGGAGGACCGCGGAAGTCTTGCGGAATCTCTGCTACGCGATATACAGCCATACTGGTGGTGAGCCGAGCTGGATTGAAATTCGAGATATGATCAGAACGCTTTTCGGCTGCCAGCTGAACGCACCGGAGTACATTTCCGAGCGTGGCGAAATCACTATGTCCTACACTGATCAGCGAAATAAACAACTCGATCTTTCGTCGGCTGGTCGCGGATTTCAGCAAACACTGCTATTGTTGGCTCACCTCTTTAATAATCCGGGCTCCGTGGTTCTGATCGACGAGCCAGATGCGCACTTGGAGATCCTGCGGCAACGGCAAATCTACGAAGTCATGACGAAAGTCGCTACAAGTCATCATTCACAGATTATCGCCGCCAGTCACTCCGAAGTCGTCCTCAACGAGGCCGCCGACCGAGATGTCGTCGTCGCATTCCTAGGCAAGCCTCATCGCATTGACGACCGCGGCGGAGGACTCCTGAAATCGCTTAAGGAGATTGGCTTCGACCAGTTTTACCAGGCAGAACAGACAGGTTGGGTTCTGTACTTGGAAGGATCGACCGACTTGTCAATCCTGCAGGCGTTCGCCAGGCTACTGGAGCATGCGGCGAGAGAAGTGCTTGAACGTCCGTTCGTCCACTACGTTTCCAACCAGCCCAACGCAGCCCGGCGACACTTCCACGGACTGCGCGAAGCAAAGCCGGATCTGGTTGGTGTCGCCATTTTCGACCACTTGGACCGCCCGCTGCAGGAGCAGCCCGGATTGGGGGAGTTCATGTGGTCGAGGCGCGAAATCGAGAATTACTTGTGTAGTCGGGAAGTGCTGCTGACGTGGGCGGTGACCCTAGGCGAGAAAGCCGATAAGAACCATCCAGATCTGTTCGGTAAATCGCAGGAGGAGACTATGGAACAAACGATTTCGGAGATCGAGGCCGCCTTGCACACCCTGGGAAAGCCATCTCCCTGGTCGCCCACCATCAAGGCGACTGATGAGTTTCTCGACAAGCTGTTTGACAATTTTTTTCGCAAACTGAGCTTGCCCAACCTGATGAGAAAGGCGGATTATCATCGCCTGGCGGATTTCATCGAGCCCGCGCAGATTGACCCTGAAGTTACCGAAATGCTGGACAGGATTGTCGAGACGGCGTCACAGGCGGTTCCACTCGCGGCAGAATGAGAGCCCAGGCTGCTTTCAGACCAAGGGACGGATTCGCGGCGGTCATTCACGGTCCAGCCGTTTCGCCCCAGCGGCGGAACAGTTGGTGTTCCAGGCCGAAGTAGTCAAACACCTTGCCGATCGTCTGGTCGATGATGTCGTCGATCGTCTGCGGGTCGTGGTAGAAAGCCGGCATCGGCGGCAAGATCAGCGCGCCCAGGTCGCAGGCCCTGGTCAGCAGCTCCAGGTGCCCCTTGTGCAGCGGCGTCTCTCGGACGACCAGCACCAGCTTGCGACGCTCCTTCAGGCACACGTCAGCCGCCCGGCACAGCAGATTGTCGGCGTACGAATGGGCGATGCCCGACAAGGTCTTGATGCTGCACGGAATCACAACCATCCCGTCGGTCCGGAACGAACCCGAAGCGATCGAGGCCGCCATGTTCTCCGGGCGATGCACGACGTCGGCCAGCTCCAGCACCTGCTCAAGGCGATATCGGGTTTCAATCGCCACGTTCACTCGAGCGCCCTCGGACAGCACCAGGTGCGTCTCGATCTCCGGTATCTGTCGCAGGTGCAGCAGTGTGCGGATGCCGTAAATCACGCCCGATGATCCGCTCATGCCGACGATCAACCGCTTCTTCATCGCGAGGTCTCCTCGTGGGCATTCTAAGGTCCTGACAAGGATGCCACGAGTTGGACGACGTTCGCCGCTGGTTCGAGTCCGAATTCGATTTGGCCAACGCCTGGTGGCACGACGCGTCAGCGAGTGAGCGTTACCAACCCGGTCAACGCCGTACGGCACGCAAGGTTCGCCATGCCATCGCCGGTTTGTGGGGCGTCCGTCGCTGACGCGTCGGGCCAATTGCTTCACCACGGCTGGCGGATTCACCGCGACGGAACTTCTCTCCGCGGTGCGGGTTAACTACAATGCACCGCGGGCCATTCCATTCCCACCTGCCAAGCCCACCCAACTCCCCCCATGCGAATTCTGCTTCACACAGTCGCGTTGACCGCCGGCCTGCTGAGCCTGCTGTCAGCGCCCGCTGCCGGAAATGATCCCTCTGGCAGTGAAGTCAAAACCACCTTCAAGCAGGATATTCTCCCATTTCTGACCGCTCATTGCCACAAATGTCATGGTGGCGATGAGCCAGAAGGTGGGTTGGGGTTGGACGGCTACCGGGATTCGGCCAACATCCAGAGTGACTACGAAATCTGGGAAAAAGTGCAGCGGGCGTTGCTCGAGCGGCAGATGCCGCCGCGGGACGAGGAGCAGCCCCAGGAGTCGGAGCTGCTGGCGGTGGTCGAGGCGATCCGGGCGGAGCTGGCCAAATACGATTGCAGCCAGGACAAGCGTCCGGGGCGAGTGACGATTCGGCGGCTGAATCGGGCGGAATACAATAACACGATTCGGGACCTGGTGGGGATCGATTTCCGGCCGGCGGACGATTTTCCGTCAGACGATGTGGGCGAAGGGTTCGACAACATTGGCGATGTGCTGTCGATTCCGCCGCTGCTGTTGGAGAAGTACCTGATGGCGGCCGAGGCGATCGTGGACCGGGCTTTGGCCGACCCGGACGCTCGCCGGCGGATCCTGGAGCATCAGCCGGAAGCGGAAGGGCTGAGTCGCCGCGAGGCGGCTCGCCGCAATCTCCGCCAGTTCGCGTCGCGGGCCTTTCGGCGGCCGGTGACGGACGAGGAAATGGAACGTTTGTTTCAGTTGATCCGGTTCACTCTGGACCAGGGCGGGTCGGAGCAGGATGCCATGCGAGTGGCCTTGCAGGCGATTCTGGCGTCGCCCCATTTTCTGTTTCGAGTGGAACGGGACCCGGCGGCGGACGACCCGGACGGGATCCGCGAGCTGGACGACTGGGAGCTGGCCACGCGGCTGTCGTATTTTCTTTGGAGCAGCATGCCGGACGCCGAATTGTTCCGATTGGCGGGCGAGGGATCGTTGCGGCAGCCCGACGTGCTGCGGGCCCAGGCCAGGCGGATGTTGGCCGATCCCAAGTCGCGAGCGCTGACGGAGAACTTCGCCGGCCAGTGGTTGCAGTTGCGCAGCCTGGGCGACATCGCGCCGGATCCGCGGCAGTTTCCCGCGTTCGACGATCGATTGCGGGAAGCGATGCTGCGGGAGACGCAGATGTTTTTTGAATCGATCGTCCGCGACGACCGCAGCGTGCTGGACTTTCTCACGGCCGACTACAGCTATGTGAATCAGCAGTTGGCCGAGCATTATGGGCTGGAAGGGATCGAGGGGCCGGAGTTTCGCCGGGTGGCGCTGCCGGAGCGGCGACGCGGGGTGTTGACGCAGGCCAGTGTCTTGCTGCTGACCAGCAACCCCACGCGCACCTCGCCGGTCAAGCGGGGCAAGTGGATCCTGGACAATATCCTGGGCGAACCGCCGCCGCCGCCGCCGGACGGCGTGGAGCCGCTGGACGAGAACGCCGAGACGCTTGGTTCGCTGCGGCAACGGATGGAGCAGCATCGCAGCAACGAGGCCTGCGCGGTCTGTCATCGCAAGATGGACACGCTGGGCTTTGGCCTGGAAAACTTTGACGTGATTGGGGCCTGGCGCGAACGGGACGGTCGTTTCGAGATCGATCCGGCGGGGACCCTGCCGGGCGGCCGGGAATTCCGGGACGCGGGCGAGTTGATGCAGATTCTGGCCGAGGAGAAGCGGGAGCAATTCTGTCGCTGCCTGGCCGAAAAAATGTTAACCTACGGCTTGGGACGAGGCTTGCAGGCCTACGACCGCTGCGCGGTCAACGCGATCGTCAAGCAGTTATCCGGGAACGACTACCGTTTCAGTGCGCTGATCACCGCGATCGTGACCAGCGATCCGTTTACGCTCCGCGAAGCCAGGAGAGATCCCTGATGGCTCATCAGTTCAATCGTCGGACGGTCTTGCGGGGGCTGGGCATTTCGCTGGCCCTGCCCTGGATGCCTTCGCTGGCGGTCAAAGCGCTGGCCGCATCGGGTTCGGCGGGCCAGTCGGCCGCGCCGCCGCGGCGGATGGCCTTCATGTTCGTGCCCAACGGCGTGCACCTGCCGGATTGGACACCGGCCGAGGAAGGCTACGGCTACCAGTTGCCTTACATCCTGGAACCGCTGGCCGCCGTGCAGGAAGACGTGACCGTGCTGAGCGGGTTGACTCACGACAAGGGGCGGGCCAACGGCGACGGGCCGGGCGACCACGCCCGCAGCGCGTCGGTGTTCCTGACCGGAGCCCAGCCGCGCAAGACCTCCGGCGCCAACATCCGTTCGGGTGTCTCGGTCGATCAGCTTGCCGCGCAGCGGATCGGCTCGGCCACCCGGTTCGCATCGCTCGAACTGGGATGCGAAGCCGGGCGGAGCGCCGGGAACTGCGATTCGGGATACAGTTGCGCCTACTCGTCGAACATCTCCTGGTCGTCCGAGACGACGCCCGTGGGCAAGGAGACGAACCCGCGCCTGGTCTTCGAACGGCTGTTCTCCGAGCGGCGATCGCAGATCGACGAGAACCTGGCCCGGCGGATGGCTCAGCAGAAGAGCATCCTGGATTACATTTCCGATGATGCCCGGCGATTGCAGAACCAGCTCAGCGGCAGCGACAACCGCAAGTTGGACGAATACCTGACGGGTGTGCGGGAGATCGAACGCCGCCTGGAACTGGCCGAACGGGAATCCGCCGGTTCGAGCCGTGTGGCGCACCAGCCGCCGGCCAGCACACCCAGCGACTACACCGAACATCTGCGGCTGATGTGCGACATGCTGGTGCTGGCGTTTCAGACCGATTCCACTCGGATCGCCACCTTCATGCTGGCCAACGCGGGCAGCAACCGCAGCTACCGGCAGATCGGCGTCTCGGACGGCCATCACGACCTGTCGCATCATGGGGGCGACCGGGCGAAGCACGAAAAGATCCGCCGCATCAACCGCTACCATGTCAGCCAGCTCGCCTACCTGCTGGAACGGCTCAAGTCGATCCCCGAGGGCGAGGGCACGTTGCTGGACAACTGCATGATCTGCTACGGCAGCGCGATCAGCGACGGCAACCGGCACAACAACGAGAATCTGCCGATTCTGCTGGCCGGCCGCGGCGGCGGGTCGATCGATCCGGGACGCCACGTCCGCTATCGGGAAGAGACGCCGCTGTGCAACCTGTTCATGTCGATGCTGGACCGGATCGGAGCGCCGGCCGAGTTTATCGGTGACAGCACGGGCCGGCTGGACCGACTGCAGGTCTGAGACCTCCCGCGGCCGCTCGCGTTTCCGCCTCCGCATCCGCGATTCGAAGTGAGATGACCGCCATGAGCTGCCGCCTGGTGCTGGTGTTTTTCTGCGCACTGCTGCCGGTCGTCGCCCGGCCGCTTGCCGTGTTGTCGGCGGACGATGGTCCGACGGTCGAGCAGTTGATCGAGAACCTGGGCAGCTCGGAGGTGGAAGTCCGCCGCGACGCGGCCTACGGTCTGGAGGACCTGGGACGGGGAGCGGCGCCGGCGGTTCCGGCCTTGATCAAGGCGCTGGAGGACCGCGACGAGCAGGTGTGGTATCAGGCCACCATGGCCCTGGCCCGGATCGGTCCGGAAGCCAGCGATGCGATACCAGCCTTGCTGCGCCATCTCGACAGCCGAGCCGCTCAGCGCCGTTACCGGACCGCGTACGCTCTGGGACAGATCGGTCCGAGGGCGATCGGTCCCTTGCGCGACGCGCTGGCGAGTGGATCGTCGACGGTTCGAGCGTCCGCGGCCGAGGCGCTGGGCTTCATGGGCCCGGAGGCGGCCCCGGCAATGGGACGCCTGATCGAGTTGCTGGCCGACCAGCCGGACGAAGTCCGCGCGAAGGCGACGGAAGCCCTGGGGCAGATCGGTTCGGCGGCCGAGGGTCCGCTGCGGCAGTCGTTGGCCGCCGAAAGTGAGCAGGTGCGGGCAGCGGCGGCCGCGGCCCTGAAGCGGCTCGAACCGCAGTCGGCGGCCACGTTCGAAGCGCTCGGCGCGGCGACCGCCGATGCCGAACCCAGCGTGCGAGCGGCGGCGATTTCAGCGCTGACTTCGTCGCGGATGCCGCGCGACCAGTTGGCGCCGTTGATTTCACGGGCCCTGACGGACGACAACGAGTCGGTCCGTGACGCGGGCATCGTGGCCATGCTCAAGCTGGGTTCGGCCTCCACGCACGCCCTGCCCACGCTGATCAAAATGCTGCAAGGCGACGATCCCCGCATGCGTTCCTCGGCCGCCTACGCCCTGGGGCGGCTGGGTCCGCTGGCCAGGTCCGCTGTGCCGGCGCTGATCGAAGCTTTGCGGCAGCAGGAAGAAGATGATTCCTCGATCAGCCGGGCAATCAGCGGGATTGGTCCGGCGGCTGTGCCCGCGCTGCTGGCGGCTGCCCAGGAAAATGCGATCTCGGCCGATCGACTGGCCGAGTCGCTCAGCGGCATCGGGCCGGCGGCCGCGCAGCCGCTGATCGAATCGTTGGGCAGTTCCAGCGCCAGCGTGCGCCGAATCGCGGCCCAGGCGCTGGGCCAGATCGCACCGGCTCCGGCCGCGGCGATCCAGCCGCTGGCTGGCGCATTGGCCGACGCGGAGCCCTCCGTACGCGCGGCGGCGGCCGAGTCGCTGGGCAAGTTCGGCGAACCGGCCGCGGCAGTTGCCGGACAATTGCGGGACGCGGTGGCCGACAAGGACGAACAAGTAAGGGCCAACGCCGTTTATGCTCTGACGACACTCGAATCGGACGCCGAGAACCTGCTGCCCGTGCTTCGCGCGGCGCTGCGGGACCCCGGCAGCCAGGTCCGCAGTCGAGCGATTGAGGCGGTGGCGGGACTTGGCGAGCCGGCCGGAACATTCGTCCCCGAGTTGACCGCGGCGCTGGACGACGACCAGGCCAACGTGCGCGCCAGCGCCTCTCGCACGCTGGGCAACCTCGGTCCCGCCGCTGCCGCCGCAACCCCGACGTTAATCGCTCGGCTGCAAGACCAGCACACGGACGTGCGAGTCGCCGCCGCACGATCGCTGGGGCAGATCGGGACCACAGTGGAGCAGGCCACGGACCCGGCAGCCACGCAGCAGCCTTCCCTGGACCAGGCCGCCAGGCAGCAGGCGGCCGTGGCGCTCGCCAAACTGCTGGATGACGCCCAGCAACCCGTCGTGCTGGCCGCGATTCAGTCGCTGGGCGACCTGGGCTCGGCCGCGGGCTCGGCCACCGAACGGTTGGCCAGGCTGGTTGTGCACGAGCAGCCGGCGGTTCGCTCCGCGACGATCCTGGCGCTGGTCCGAGTGCAGGCGGACGCCGAGCAAGCCGTGCCGCTGCTGGCCCGTTCGTTGAGTGACAACGAGTGGGCGGTGCGCAAGGTGGCGGCCGAGTCGCTGGGACAACTCGGACCGGCGGCCAAGAGCGCGGTGCCCGCGCTGTTCGAACTGCTGGGCCGCGAGGAAGACGTCGATGCGGCTCGCGGAGCGCTGCGGGCGATCGACTCGGTCGAGATCGCGGCTCTGCCCACGCTGCTCAAGGCCTTGGAAAGCGACAACAGCCGAGTGCAGTTCTATGCGGTCTTCTTCCTGTCCAAACTCGGTCCGGCCGCCAAGGACGCCTTGCCGGCGCTGAGAAAGATCCGGGACAAGGACGACAGTCGCCTGCGGCGATTCGTGGATGGCACGATCGCCACGATTGAAGGCCGGGCGGGGGAATAGGCCGGGGAATAGACTGTCGACAGAGGGTCGGCGAGATGCTGTTGGAATTATTGTTCTGTTTGGTGGCGGCCGTATTCTTCGGCCTCTCGCTCTGGTTTCTGGCGACCTTACACACCTGGACGCGACGGAACCGTGCTGGTCCGCAGCGGCGGAACAACGCCGCGGCCAGCTTGAGCCGCCGGTCGCCGCCGGAGCCCTATCAGGTTCGGCTGGCGCGCTACCTGCGAGTGGCCCCGGAGGAACTGCGGCCGTGCCAGCTTCCCGGCGAGTCCCGGATGCCGCTCTGGATCTCGCCGCTGGTGGTGTTCGAACGTCGCAGTCCAAGAACGAGGGACCTGATCCGCTACTTTCTCGAACGCATCCGCCGCACGGTCCGCGGCGCCTCGGCGGGTCTCAAGCCAGGAAGAGTGCCATGAATCAACAGATTATTCTGGGGACGTGCGCGTTCCTCGCGACACTCGTTTGCGCCAAGGTGGGCCTGCCACAACTCCAGGTCCAAGCCGACGAGGAGAACGTCGTGGCGAGCAGGCTCGCGGGGCAGTGGGAGAGCGACACCGAACTGACGAAACGGCTTGGTGGGACAGCCGCCGCGGGGTTCTCG
>JAGFJK010000337.1 GCA_024102795.1 Pirellulaceae bacterium | reverse complement strand
GAACCAAGCCACCGACTTCTAGCGTTCTCTTCATCCCTGACTCCCTCAGTCCGCTGGGCGTTGACGAATCCGCGAGCACCTACTGGAAACGCACTCGAAGACGTCAGGATAGCGGACACGGCGGCCTGTCGCCAAGGGACCGGGGACCGGGGACCCGGGGCCTAGCGCCGCGGGCGGCGAGTGGCGCCGGCCGCCCAGCGCTGGGCCAGTTGCGCCGGACTGCCGCCGTAAATGGCCGGAAACGCGGTGGTAAAGTCGTCGCCGTCGCGCAGCGCCTGAAGCAGACCGTCGTACCGTTTGCCGTCACTCTTGAGAAACTTGACGAAGCTGTAGCTGGCCACGTCGGCGGCCTCGGGCGGCAGCTTGCCGGTGAGAAAATCGTCGGGCGAGTTCATCGAGCCCAGCACGGCCGATAACGACTCGTCCCAGCCCGCCACCCGCGGATCGTCCGCCTGGACCAGCGAGGCGGCCACCCGCGCCGAGCCTTCGGCGAACCAGTGCGGGACCTTGCCGAGACTGGCGACGTACGTGCCGGCGATCTGCTGGGCCAGCAGCGCCTGCAACGAATACTCGTCGGTCCGCGGCGGGATCAGGGCCCCGTAGGCATCGACGATCGTGAAGTTCCAGTGCCCACGCCACTCGGCGGGAATCGCCCGCTTCTCGACCATCTTGCCAAACTCGGCGTAGTCATACCGCTGCCGGAAGAAGTACAGCGTGACCCGACCTTTGACCAGCGGCTGGCCGGCGGGCACCTTGAACAGGCTGCTGATCTGCGGAATCAGCGCCTCGGCCCGCTGGCCAAAATCGGTTAGCGTGTTCTCGCCGACGTTGCCCAGCAGGAGGAAGTTGGCAGTTTCGGCCCGCTGCATGTCGATGCCCGGCATGCCCAGCTTCCAGTTCTGTTCGGCCGCCGCCGCACGGTCGCCGCTGAGCTGTTCGTGCGTCGACATGCGGGCCTTGGCCAGAGCCGCCACCTGCTCGATGTGTTGCGTGGCGCTGGGCCCGTCGAACGTCGCGCCTTCCTTGATCCAGGTCTCCAGCCTGGCGATCACCGCATCGGCCAAGGGCGGCTGATTGGCTGGCATCCGCTGCGAGCCGGCGGTGCCCTTGACCATCTTGATCAACAGGCTCTCCTCGGGCTTGCCCGGGACAATCGGGGCCCCGCTCTCGCCGCCGCGGAGCAGATTCTGAAAAGTCGTCAGGTTGAAGCGACCGCTGGGCCGCTGGTTGTTTCCATGGCAATTCGCGCACTGCTGGTTGAGCACGGGAGCGATATCGGCCGAGAAGCTAACCGTCTCCTTGCCCGTCGCCTGAGTGACGGTCAACATCGGCGCTTCCGCCGGCCTGGCTCCCGGAGCCAGGCTGGTCAGCGACGCCTCCGGATCGGGCCCGTCGAACTTGGCGCCCGCGGTGATCCACTTCTTCAGCGTGGCCAGCTCCTCCGGCGCGACTTTCAATCCGCCTCGCGGCATGTCGCCGCTCTCAATCACCTCGATCACCCGGCTGCCGTCGGCATCGCCCGCAAAGACCACCACGCCCGCCGGAGTGCCCTTCATCAGGCTGCTGAAGTTGGCCATGCTGAATTCGCCAGTCGCCCGGCTCACGTGGCAGCGACCGCACTTCGAAACCAGGATCGGAGCCACGTCCTTCACAAAACTGGTGCCTCCGGCCGCCGGAGCCGGCGCGGGCTCCGCGGGGCGAGCTTCCAGGTTCGGCAATGGGCGCAACTTGACGCCTTCCAGCTCCAGGATCGCGTGCGCTCGGCGCAACCGAGTCACCCGCCGCTCCAGCTCCTTCAGCAAATCGGCATCCGCCTTCTCGGCCAGCTTCTCCACCAGGTCCAGCGCTTCGCCCACCGCCTCGCCCGACCGCTCGAAGTCCTTTCTCAGGAACAGGTTGGTAGCTTTTTTGTCGAGCAGGTCGAGCTGCTGCAAGGACTCCCGCTGGGCCGCCGTGATCACGGCTTGCGCCCGCGTCGCGGGCCAGCCCGCCACGGTCAGCGACAACAGAGCCATAACGACAATGCGGTAACCGTTCATCGGCAAGGGTCCTCGGGGGCTGGAGGCGGGCGGGCAGGCGCGGAACGATGGCGCGACAGGCGACCCCGCAGCCCACATCCGTTCTAACGCGCCGCAGGCCCCACGGTACTCAATTGGACCGCACAATTCCAGAAGAATCATGGGCCGGATCGGCTACTTGGCGTGGTGCCGCCGCACGAGCTTGCGAACGCCTCGCGCCGCTAACTCCGTACGGCGGCTGGGCGTATATCCGTACTCGATCGCAAACCACTCGGCAAACCGCTCGCGGTCCCGGTAGCTCGAATTGCGCTGGTCCAGCAGATGCCCCAACTCGTGAATCAGCACGTTGTTGAGATAGTAGTCCTGGATGCTCCGCTCGGTCCATTGCAGCGTCCAGATTCCCGGCTCGTCGCGCGTCCAGCGTCCGCCGTACATCCGCGTCTCGTTGTACACGGCCGGCGCCGGCGGACGGCGGAAGTATTCGGCCAGATGCGTCTCGACCGGATACAGGTAGACCGCGTTGCCCCACTGCATGCCGTAGCAGGGGTAAGTCCGCTTCTTGCGCGTCATGCGACTCAACTGCACCACTTCCAGCGGCGCCAGCATCGCCGCCGGCAACAAACTCAGTCGTTCCCGGATCTGCCGCTCCGTGACCACGTGCCGGTAACCCTGACCCGGCTCCTGGATCACCACTTCAAACGTTTCCAGCGGCGTCTCGCTCGGCTCGTGCCAATCCTCCGGCGGAACAAAGGGACCTTGATGGTTCGACGGCGCGCCACGCCCGAGCTTCCGCGCCGCCACGGAGAAACGCGAGCGCTGCTTGATCAACAGCGAACGGTTTCGCAGGCGAGTCCGCTTCTTGAGGTTGGGTTGGAAACGTCGAACCATCGCTCGTCTGCCTGTTGGGATAATTGCAGGCTGCCCAGGTTGGCAGAGCCCGCTCCCGTCCGTGCGGGATGCCCACTCGTCGTCGCATCCGATTGCGATCCACGCCCCCGGCATCCACCGCGTGCCGATACGTTTGATCCTATCACATCCCCAAGGCGTTGACACGCAACAATACCATCCTAGACCCGCTGCCGGACAAAATTCAAGCCTGTGACACAAGTTGTTCTTTGACAGACACTTGCGAATATCCAGCCAGGTCGGCCACCACCTGAAATAACTTAACTGACCCACCCCTTGGGTGGCATTTTCACGCGCGGACAGCACTTCCACAAGGGGGGTTCTGGGTAGTTCCAAGTGAAGGTAGCCAAATTAGCGGCCACTCGAGAACGGCCCAGCTCGCCGGCTTGGAGGAGACACTAAGAGATTCACCCGGCACAGAAGCGAGGCGACTTCGGACTCGTCAGGCAGACTGCCGGGGAAGAACAGAAACTGCCAGCGCGGCCGCCGGGCACTCGGCTGGCGCGCCGAATTGAGCCGTATCGCGACGGCGCGATGGTTGCGAATCGTCGCCGCGCATCCAACCGATGAGCAAGCTGGCGACCAAAGCCAGGACCAGCAGCAACGCGACACCCGCAGTGATCAGCAGCGCGGTCCGGCTGGTCGGCGGTGCCTTGCGGCGTGCTTTGCGTTCCTCCAGCAACCGCGCCACGCGCTGCTTGTCCGAATCGGGCACTTCCAGGTCGAGGTGTTCGAGTCCCAGTTCGACGCGGCCGCTGTCGGATTCGAGTTCCCTGGCGGCGCCTTCGCCGCGAGGGCTCTCTCCTGACTTTCCCGAGGGCCACGCGGGAGGTTTCTTCGACGAACCCGGGCCTCCGCTGCCAGCTCGCTTGCCGCTGCCGCTGCCATCATCGACCGCTGACTTGCGGCGAGGGGACGAGCGCCTGGTCAACTGTTCGATCGTCAATTTGTCGCTGCCGATCTTTTCGATCGCCGGACCGCTGCCCCCGGACGCTGGGCCGCTGCCCCCGGCTGGCGACGCGGTGGATGGCAGCGATTCGATTCGGCGAGCGACCGGCAGCGGCTTGGAACCAGGCGCCGGCTGGATCGCCTCCAGGCCCTTGAATGTGGGACGTCCGCGCTGGGACACGGTTTCCTCGTCGGCGGCGGTCCCATTCGATCCGCCGCCGGTCGGCGGCTTCAGCCCATCCAGACTCCGCGCGGTGCGAAGCTGAGGGGCCGCGCCTTCCAGCGCATCCGCGGCGGTCCGAGCGACCGCTCCCACCAGCTTGACCGAGGAATCGCTGGCCGGAGCCTGACGCTCCTCAAGCCAGCCGCGCAAGGCGTGCGCGACGTCCTCGATCCGCTGGTAACGATCCTCCGGAGCCTTCTGCATCATCCGGAAGCAGATCTCCCACAGTTCGGCCGGACAATCGGGACGTTCCTCGCGGACGTCCTTGGGCATCTTCGTCTGGTGTCGAGCGATCCGCTGAGCCAGCGTGCCTTCGGGGAAGGGAGCGTGGCCGGTGAGCAGAAAGTACAGGGTGCAACCCAGTCCATAGACATCGGCCCGCGAATCGACGTCGTGGCTGTTCAGTGCCTGTTCCGGGGCCAGGTAGTCGGCCGTGCCGAGCACGTTCTCGTTGTGGGCGATCGTCAACGACGCGCGGTCGTCGTTCGTGAACAGGGCCAGCCCCATGTCCAGCAACTTGACCACTCCCTTTTCGTCCACCAGCAGGTTGGCCGGCTTGACGTCGCGGTGGATCAGCCGTTTGTCGTGGGCATACTGCAGACCATCAGCAGCCTGGGCGATGTAGTTGGCGGCCAGTTCGTAATCCAGGGCCCCTTCCTGCTTGACGATTGTCTGCAGGTCGCGCCCCCGGACATACTCCATCACCAGGTAGTGCTGATCCCCCTCGTTGTCCACGTCATAGGCGCGGACAATGTTGGGATGATCCAGGGCGGCGGTGGCCTGAGCCTCCAGCCGGAAGCGGGCCAGGTAGGAAGTATCGTCGACGCGGTGGCGAGGCAGGACCTTGATGGCCGCCAGACGGTGCATCAGCGTGTGTTCGGCCAGGTACACACTGCTCATGCCCCCCTTGCCGAGGTGCGACAGCAGCTTGTACTTGCCCAGGTGAAAGCCCTTGTACTTGCCATCCAGCAGCTTGTCGCAGTGCCAGCGGGTCAGCAGCTCGGCGTCAATCAGTTCCTGAGCCAGCAGTTCGGCGTCGTCGGGCAGTTCGCCGTCGTGAGCCTGCTGGGAGCGATCCAGGGCGCGAGCCAACCTGGTCTCCTCGACCAGCCCGCTCCGCTGGAGATATTCGATGAATTTGTTTACGCTTGGTTTGGCCATGCTTTGCCCAACGCCGGGTCGGCACCGGACGCCGATTGACTGCACACCGGACTCCTCCGACCGGAGGAAGCTCGACAAGACCTTGCCGGCAGCCCGAGCGGCCTCCGATCATCCGGCGGTCCTGGACCGCCTGCCCCGGACGTCTGGGAGGCCGGGAAGCTGCGAGCGTTGAGTGAGTACCCTCTTGAACTCTACTCCACTGTAACTTGTAGCCTATCACAGCCCAGCGAAAGATACCACTTTTCCGCCAGCAGCGTAAAGCGCCAGGTGCCGGAATTCCACATTCACTCGCCAAAAGGGGCGAAACGGACCCGCCATGGACATCGTCTTGTACACTCGCCAAGGTTGCCATCTGTGCGACGACGCACTGTCCCTGCTGCGACGTCACGGCCTGCGTCCGCGGCTGATCGATGTGGACTCGCAGCCGGACCTGCGGGCTCGATTCGACACCTGCGTGCCCGTGGTGGAGATCGACGGCAAGGTCCGCTTTCGCGGGCGGGTGAACGAAGTGCTGCTGCGGCGGCTGCTGCCGGCGGACCAGGCTGCCAGCGATGTGCGATTGTCCCCGGACGGCCCATTGTCCCCAGACGGCTCGTGAACCTGTTGGGCCACTCGTGAACCAGTTAGCGATGTTCGCCAAGTTCTGGGCCCCCGGCCAGGTCAAGACCCGCCTGGCCGCCCACATCGGCCCGGCCGCGGCGAGCCGGCTGTACCGGACGTTTCTGACCACCCTGTTGTGGCGATTCCATCGGATCGGTGGCCAACGTGTTCTGGTCTATTCGCCGGGCGACCGGCGAGCGGCCTTCGAGATGCTGGCAACGGGCCGACTTGCGGGTCCCCACCGGCCTCTGGCCCGTCAATCTGCGACGGCCGGCGACTGGCGGCTCGCGCCCCAGGGAGCCGGCGACCTGGGCCAGCGTATGCGGCGATACTTCCAGCGGACGTTTTCCCAAGGGGTCCGGCGGGCCGTCCTGATCGGGTCCGACAGCCCGACGCTGCCAACCCGCTACGTGCTGCGGGCGTTTGAGCTGCTGCGGAGCCACGACGTGGTGCTGGGGCCCTGCGGCGACGGCGGCTACTATCTGATCGGCGCCCGCGATCGCGTGCCGCCGGTGTTTGATGACATGCCCTGGAGCACGCCGCAGGTCTGGCCGCGGACGGTCGAACGGCTGGCGTCGGGCGGCTGGTCCCTTGCCCAGTTGGCTCCCTGGTACGACATCGACGACCTGGAGGGATTGAACCGGCTACGGGCCGAACTCAGCCAATCGCCCGCCCAGGGCAGCTTGCGGAGCCTGGCTGCCGCGGTGGCCTCGATCCGGCAGCAGGCAGGCTAGCTAGGTCAACCACCCGCGATCAGAGCGCCTGCCCGTGCCAGACGACGAACGCCTCCATGGCCAGGAATTCGGGCAGGCCGATCCGATTGTACTTATCGGCCGTCCCCCGGTTCCGGTCCTCGGCCCGCTGCCAGAATTCGCGGGGATCGGACCCCGGAAACAGGGCTTCGTCCTTCTGGCTTTCGTGCATGAAGATGGCTTTGCGCTTGCGAATCAGGTCGCTGGGGCTGAGCGGCACGGCCAGATCGATTTCGTGCAGATCGTATTCCTGCCAGGCGCCGCGGTACAGCAACACCTGAGGCTGCCGGCCGGTGGCCTGCCGGACCTGTCCCAGGGCCCGCAGGATCGCTTCGGCGCAGACGCGGTGCGTGCCGTGCGGGTCGGCCAGGTCCCCGGCCAGATACACCTGATCCGGCTGGATGCGTTCGATCAACTGGCAGACCTGGTCCACGTCGTCGGGACCAATCGGCCGCTTGGTGACCGTGCCGGTCCGGTAGAACGGCAGATCCAGAAAGTGCAGGTGCTCCTCGCGGCACCCGACTTCGATCGCCGCCGCCTTCGCCTCGCTCCAGCGGATCAGGCCCTTGATTTTCAGCACCTTATCGCCATCCTGCTGGCCCGGCAGTTTGCTGGTCAGTTGCTGGACCACCTCCGCCTCGACCTCCTGCGAACGCTGCTGGTCGATGCCGAACAGACGGTTGTACTCGGTCACCAGGTCGGCCACCCGGCGGGCGTCGTGGTCGAACACGGCGATGTTGCCGCTGGTCATGTAGGCCACATGCACTTCGTGACCGTCCTCCACCAGCCGGATCAGGGTGCCGCCCATGCTGATCACGTCGTCGTCCGGGTGTGGGCTGAAGCACAGGACGCGCTGCGGCTCCTTGCCGGCCGGATGGTAGCAGATCGTGTCGTTCATCCAGCGGAACACGCGGTGGGCCAGTTGGGGCGCGGGGCCGTGGTGCCGCAACAACTGGTGCAGGTTGTGGTTGCGAAAGTCATCGTCGCCCAGCTTGAGCAGGGCCTTGCCAGCTTGTTCGCACAGCCAGAGCACGGCCTGCTTGATCAGCGTGTCGGTCCACTCCAGGTTGCCCACCATCCAGGGCGTGGCGTAGGCCGGCAGATGCTGGGCGGCGGCCGGGTCGAGCAGCACGGTGGTGTCGGCGTGGTCCTGCAGGTAACTGGCCGGAACCCGATCGGTGATCGGCCCCAGGACCGTCTCGCGGATCACGGCCGCCTTGTGCTCACCCATCGCCATCAGCAGGATCCGCCGGGCCTCCAGGATGGTGCCCAGGCCCATCGTGATCGCCTGCGTGGGCACATTCTCTTCGCCGAAGAAGTCGCTGGCCGCCGCCCGCCGGGTGACGGGGTCGAGCGTGCAGAGCCGGGTGCGGCTGTGGCGGATGCTGAATGGCTCGTTGAACCCGATGTGCCCGTTGGTGCCGATACCCAGCAGCATCAGGTCAATTCCCCCGACCTCCTGGATCCGCTGTTCGAACCAGCGGCAGTGTTCCTCGATCGCTTCCGGGGGCAGCGTGCCATCGGGAATGTGAATCTGCGCGGCCGGAATGTTCACGTGGCGGAAGAAGTGCGAGTCCATCCAGTGGTGGTAGCTCTGCGTCTGCGCCGGATCCAGCCCCAGATATTCGTCCAGGTTGAAGGTGATCACCCGCTCGAAGCTCAGGCCCTCTTCCTGATGCAGCCGCACCAGTTCGCGGTACACGCCCACGGGGGTCGAGCCGGTCGGCAGTCCCAGCACGGCGGGCTGGCCGCTGGCGTTCCGCTCGCGGATCAACTCGGCCACCTGACGAGCCACCTCGCGGGCCAGGTCATTGGTGGTGGCGAATACATAGCAGGGCGGGCAGGTTCCCGGCACGAACCGGGCCGCGGTCGACGAGATGGAACTCATGGCGGCAAGGGCAAGCGCTAAGGCCGATCGGACAGGAGGGCACGTTGGGCTTCAATATGCCAAAGTTGCCCGCCAACCGCTATCGGGTCCGAGCCGAAACCGGGTCTTACCGGCTCACTGCCCGCTCGTGGCGCCTTCAATGGCTTCGGCCGAGATGTTGAAGCTGCTGGCGGCCAGTTGGCCAACCACGCTGATGGAGCTCAGGCAGACGATGACGATCAGCACGAGCATGACGGCGTACTCGACGGCCGTCGGACCGTCCTCATTGCGCAGAAACCGCGTGATGAATTGCATGGAGTCGGGCTCCTGTGTTGGGTGCGAGATGCTGTAGGGAAGCCTAGTTCGCAATTGGCCCCCGGGCAAACTGGGGCGGATCGGGCCGATTGGCGAGCGGCGTCTTGGCGAGCGGCGTCTTGGCGAGCGGCGGGCGTCAGCCCGCTGTTTCTTCTTCGCCGGGCGGGCGCCCGCCCGTAGCATTGGCGCCCATCGGGCGTCAGCCCGCTGTTTCTTCTTCGCCGGGCGGGCGTCAGCCCGCTGATTCTTCGCGGTTCGTGACCTGCTCTCCGGGTACGTCCGGACCGGGGAAACCCGAACCGGGTGGTCCAACGCCCGCGGCGCAACAATCGCAAACCCCTTGCCAAATTCAACTTAAAAGCGGCACGGCCTCGGCCTGGGAGCTGCCCGGGCTGGCCGGCGAAGCGTTTTCTCCCGGATTTGGTCCGGGTACTGTACAAATACTATTGCATTGTGTACAAGCGTATATTACACTACGGAGTGCCACCGGAGATTCAACGGGAAGGCTCGGCGTGCGAGCGCAAATGGACCCGTTCGGCGGCGGCGGCCCGAAGATAAAGGAATTCGCAAATGAGCCCGCTGGAGCAGCCCACGCGGCGTCAACAGGACGTGTTCAATTTCATCCAGGACAAGATCGTCAACCGGGGATACGGTCCGACGGTGCGGGAGATTGCCGAGAATTTCGAGATCCGCTCGCCCAACGGCGTGATGTGTCATCTGAAGGCCCTGGAGAAGAAGGGGCTGATTGTGCGGGCGCCGAACAAGAGTCGGGCGATCGAGTTGACGCCGGAGGCGATTGAGGAGAGTCGCGGCTTGCCGCTGGTGGGCTGCGTGTCGGCCGGCCTGACGAACCTGGCGTTCGAGCAGGCGGACCGGATTGACTTCGGCCAGATGTTTTCCAAGAAGAACCAGTTCGTCCTGGAAGTCCGCGGCGATTCGATGATTGAGGCCCAGATCGCGGACGGCGACTACGTGGTGATCAAACGCCAGCGGACCGCCCGGCCGGGCCAGATTGTCGTGGCCCAGACGGACGAGGGCGAAGCGACGCTGAAATACTGGTTTCCCGAACCGCAGTACCGGCGGATCCGGCTGCAACCGGCCAACGCGGCGATGGAGCCGATCTACGTGCGACAGGCCAGCGTCCTGGGCGTGCTGACGGGTGTGATCCGCAAACTGGCTTGAGGCTCTGCGCCTGAGGGCAAGTCGTACACCGTCAGCGACGGCGTGCCGCAGCGGGAAAGGATATGCCAACGGTCCGGGAACACTACGACTTTGCCATCATTGGCATGGGTATCGGCGGCCTGACCCTGGGCGCCCTGCTGGCGCGTCACGGGAAGAAGGTCGTGATTCTCGAACAGCACGAGGTGCCGGGCGGCTACGGGCATAGCTTCCACCAGGGCGGCTTTTCATTCTGCGCCGAATTGCATTACGTTTGGGATTGCGGCCCCGGCGAACGGGTCTACCAGATGCTGCGAAAGCTGGACCTGGAGGACCAGGTCACCTTCACTCGCCTCAATCCCGATGGTTTCGACCGCATCGTCGGACCCGGCGTCGACTACACCATCGGCAGCGGCTTCGACCGGGAACAACGGCGACTGGCCGAACGGTTCCCCGAGCACGCCGGCGGACTGGCGCGTTACTTCTCGATCGTGAGCACGATCCATCGCCAGTTGTACGACCTGCCGATCGGCTTTGACTGGCGGACCGTTTTCGGGCATCCTCGGCGCTATTCGCACATCATCAAGTACATTCGCTGGACGTTGCAGGACCTGTTTGACCAACTCGATTTCCCCTTGGCCTTGCGACTGATCCTGGCGGGCCAGAGTGCCATCTTCTGGATGCCGCCACGGGATCTGTCCCTGCTGGTTCAGGCGGGGGGAGTCGGCAGCTACGACCAAGGCGCCTACTATCCCGCTCAGAGTTTCCTGCATGTCATGAAGTCGCTGCTCCGCAGGGTTCGCGAGCAACCCGGCTGCCTGGCGAAACTCAAGACCGAAGTGACGGGCATCGAAGTGGCGGGGAAGCACTGCCGAGCCGTCATGACGGCGGCCGGCGAACGATTCACGGCCGACCAGTTTCTGTTTGACGCCGACGCACAGCTTAGCCTGGACCTGATCGGGCGCGAGCATTTTCCCGCGCACTTTCTGCGGAAGCTGCAGTACGAATACGGCCCCAGCGTGGTCAGCGTGTATCTTGGATTGCAGGATCTCGACCTGCGGCAATACGGGTTCGGCGACCACAATATCTTCTGGCATCCGGACGTCGATTTGAACCGGGTCTATGACGAGCAGTTGGCCGACCGGATCCCCGAACGCCCCTATTTCTTCTGCAACTCTCCGACGCTGCGTCCTCACGACGCATCGCTGGCCCCGCCCGGCGGCTCGCAACTGGTCCTGGTCGCTCCCTGCCGTTACGAATTCTTCAAGCAGCTCCGGCAGCGCGGCGAGGACCTTTACCAGCAGGCCAAACAGCAGTATGCGGACGCCATCCTCGGCGTGGTGGAATCCGAGTTCGTGCCCGGACTGTCCCGGCATATCGTCCAGCGGGTCGTGGGCAGTCCCTTGACCAACGAGCACTTCGTCCGTGCCCCCCATGGCAACTGCTACAGCACTCCGCTCGATCCGCGGCACGTGAATCTGAATCGGCTCAACTACAAGAGCCCCTTTCCCAACCTGTATTACGTCGGCGCCAGCAGTTGCCTGCCCGGTTTCGCCACCATCATCCACTTCGCCTGCATGCTGTACGAGCGGCTGACGGGGGATCGGGTCTACAAGTAGGGTTCGACTGCCTGCGTGTCAGGAGTCCCCGCCGCGTCCAGCGGCCGCGATTCGTGCCAGCGGGATGCGCAGGAAGAACACTCCCGGGCCGCCCTCCTGCTTTGAGTCCACGTCATAGAACACGACGCCGATGTTCTGGGCGTCCAACTGCACCGTTCGCGGGCACGCTCGGCCGCCGATCGGTCGGCCCGGATTGTAGTACTCGTAGTATCCGTCCCACGTCCGTCCATCGTCCCGCGAGATGGCATAGCGGAGCCGTTCACCGCCCACGCCTGGTCCCAGGATCTCCGACGCCAGCAGCCAGCCGTTGTCCAGGCATACCATCTCGTGCCGCCAGCCTTGCTCCTTCAAGTTCGGAAAGCCGTCAATTGCAGTCCAGGTGGCCCCGCCGTCGGTCGAACGGAGTCCGGCGCCGCTTACCAAAGTTCCCCTAGGTGTTTGAACCAAGGGAACCAGGCCATGGACGCGGCCGTCTCCGAACGGTTTGCTCTGGCCGGTCGTGGCGTCGTGAACGAGCGTGGCGTCACTCAGCGAAAACAGCCACAAGTTGGCGGACAGTTCCACGATCGGATGCCGAATCACGCTCAGCAGCTTCGGGTTCCGCGGCAGCGCCGCCGGGGGGCTCCACGTCAGGCCGTCGTCGCTGGACAGCGAGTACAGGACCGACCGGGGCTCCTGTTCGTTCGTATCTTCGCTCCAGCGATTCCAGGCGTGCAGCAGACGGCCGTCGCTAAGCGTCGTCAGCGAACCGGGATAATACGACTTGCCGACCGTGTGCTCGAACGGAACCGGGTCGGTCCAGGTGGCGCCGCCATCAAGCGAACGGGTGATGCGCAGATCCCGATGGTTGACGCGTCCATAGGTCACGACCAGCGTTCCTTTCGCGGTCAGGCAGGCTGCCGGATGAATGTGCCCGCCCACGGGGTCGGCAATCCGCACCGGACGCCCTTCGTCGGCCGAAGCGACACTTGGTCCCAACCAGGCAGAAGTAAACTCCACTGCACGCAGCAGCAGCACCGAGCCGACGATCATCGCCCGCAACATGGGGGCATCTCCTGGAAATCGAGAGGGCCATTGACCTCTGGGGTCGATTTGGCAGGATGAGGAAAATGCCGTCTGTTCGCCGCAGGCGTAGCACAACACGCCTGGTGGAACATCGGCGGCGCTTAAGAAATCTCGAAATCACCGGCACGCCAAGAGTCACGGGCTGGAAGCCCATGCTACGTATACGGCACGCCCAGAATCACGGGCTGGAAGCCCATGCTACGTGTACGGCGATCCACAGTGCCCCCGGAGCAGAGCTAGACGGCCCTACACTTCGAGAAATCAATAACTTATAAGCTGGACAATCTCGAAGCGGGGAGGGAGTCAGAAGGATTGGCTTGTTTTCCTCGCCGACGATCAGAATCTCGAATTCCCGTGAACGGTTACGTTTCCCACTACGACGAGAAACAGCGGGCTCACGCCCGCCGCTCGCCTGACGAGAAACAGCGGGCTGAGCGAACGGGACGAACCGCGTTCAAGCCGTCTTGCCCAGGCTCGTGGACTGGCTGAGCTTGTTGTAGAGCGTCTTGAGGCTGATCCCCAGTTCGTCGGCCGCGGCCGGCTTGTTGCCTTCGTGCCGCTCCAGGGCGTCGTGAATCGCCTCCAACTCCAACTCCCGCAGCGACCGGGGACCGCGGCGCACGGCTTCCTGGGTCAAGCGGCGGCGAGCGAAGTGGCGCGGCAGGTGTTCCGGGCGGATCGGCGGCCGGTCGCAGAGGATGGTCGCGTGTTCGATCACGTTGGCCAGCTCGCGGACGTTGCCGGGCCAGACGTGCGCCTTCAGCTCGTCCAGCGTCTCGGGCGCGAACGCTCCGCCGGGCGGCACCGGCTCCTTGCAGAACCGCCGGTACAGGTGCTCGGCCAATTCCGCGATGTCCTCCAGCCGTTGCCGCAAACTGGGCACCCGGATCTCGAACGTGTTGATGCGGAACATCAGGTCTTCGCGGAAGTCTCCGGCCGCCACCATGTCGTCCAGGTTGCGGTGCGTGGCGCAGACCACGCGGACGTCGATGCGGAACGAATCGTTGTCTCCCACGCGGCGGATTTCGCCACTCTCCAGCACTCGCAGCAGCTTGGCCTGCATCGCTTTGGGCAGTTCGCCAATTTCGTCCAGGAACAGGGTGCCGCCGTGAGCGACTTCGAACAGGCCGACCCGCTGTTCGTCCGCGCCGGTGAACGCTCCCTTGCGGTGCCCGAAAAGTTCGCTTTCGATCAGGTTCTCCGGCAGGGCGCCGCAGTTGATCGCCACGAACGGCATGTCGGCCCGCAGGCTGCGCTGGTGCACGCCGCGGGCGACCAGTTCCTTGCCAGTGCCGGTTTCGCCCAGGATCAGGACCGTGGACTGGGTGGGTGCGACCTTTTCGATCAGCGTCCGCACCGACTCCATCTGCGAGCAGTGTCCCACCAGGGTGGGCCGGCCTTCGACCCGTTCGAGCTGCCGTTTGACGGCCTGGTATTTCCGCGTCAGTTCGCGTTTTTCGCCGACCCGTTTGAGCAGTCCTTCGAGTTCCACCAGCTTGCAGGGCTTGGTCAGGTAATCAAACGCGCCGTGGCGCAAAGCGGCGACGGCCGAGTCCAGCGACGACTTGCCGGTCAGGACCACCGCCTCGGTGTCCGGGCTGGAGGCCTTGGCCCGGGCGATGACCTGAATGCCGTTCATGCCGGGCATGTCCAGGTCCACCAGCACGCAGTCGTAGGAGTTGCGTTCCAGCGCCGCGGCGGCGGTCATGCCGTCGGGGCAGACGGTGACCTGGTGGCCCATGCGGGGCAGTTCCAGACCCATCAGTTCCTGCAACGTGGGCTCGTCGTCGGCAAACAGGATTTTCAACCCGTGAAGCTGCTTGTCGGTCTTTTTCATGCTGCTGCTCGCAGGGAACCTAGGGGCAACCGGACGCGAAACTGGGAGCCTCGGCCGGGCCCGTCGCTGCTCGCTTCGATGCGGCCGCCGTGTTCGGCCACGATGCGATAGCTGATCGACAGCCCCAGACCGGTCCCCTTGCCGTCGCGGCGGCGAGTGAAGAACGGTTCGAACAGGTGTTCCAAGACTTCCTCGGTCATGCCGCAGCCGTTGTCGCGGACTTCCAGCGTCGCCTCGCCGCGCTGCTCGCTGAGCCGCACCTGGACGACGCCGCCCGCATCCAGGCTGTCCAGCGCGTTGGTGATCAGGTTCAGCACGACTTGCTTGGTCTCCTGAGGGTTGACGGCGGCCACCACGCGCTGGCGGCACGAAAACTCGATCTGCTTCTGCCGGTAACTGCCCAGGTGCCGCACCATCTCGATCACGCCCTCGACCAGCTCCCGCAAATCGGTGGGATGTTTCTCGGAGTCTCCCATGCGGGAAAAGTCCAGCAGTTTCTCGGTGATGCCCTTGCAGCGGAACGCTTCGTCCTGGATCTTGCGGAGGTAGTTCCGCAGGACGCCGATCTCGGCGTTCTGTTCCTCGTTCGGCTTGCAGTCGTCCTGCTGGATGATGTCTTGGACGCGCGACTCGAGCGACTCGGCGCACCAGGCGATCGAGGCCAGCGGGTTGTTGATCTCGTGAGCCACCCCGGCCGCCAGGAACCCCACGCTGGCCAACTGGTCGCTCCGCAGCACCTCCTTGGTGCGCTGCTGAACTTCCCGGTTCAAGCCGTCGCGGATTTCCTGAAAGCGGCTGGTCATGGCGTTCATCGCGCCGGCCAGTTCGGCCACCTCGTCGTGAGTGTTCAGGTGGATGCGGTGGTCGAAATCGCCGGCCGCCACGCGGCGCGAACCTTCAATCAGCACCCGCAGCGGGCGGAACACCCAGATGTAGAAGAAGTAACCCAAGGTGGCCAGCATGCTGACGCACAAGATGCTGGCGGCCCAGGTCAGCACGATCCAGGCGCGGTACTGCCCGCGGACCTGCCCGGCAAAGGCGTGCATCCGCCGCTGCAGGTGCAGCGGCAGTTCGCCGGAGAGCTGGTTGAGCTGATCCAGGTGCTCTTCCAGCAGATCGACTCGGACTTCGTTCAGCACCCAGTCTTCGTTGGAGTTGAGTTCCGAGATGCGGGTCAGCAGCCGCTGGATCTCGCGGACCGTTTCCCGTTCGTCGCGGTCGTCGCCGATCAGCGGATCGTCGGCCATCTCCGGGTGGTCCAGTTGTTCGCGATAGCGCCGCAAGGCATCCTTGACGGCCACCAGGTGCAACCGGAACTCCTCCCGCAGACCGACCGGGTCGAAGCCGCTGGAGAGCGGCAAATCGGGGCGCGAACGCAGGCGCCGCGCCGTGTACCGCAATTCGTCCACGCTGCGGGTCAGTTCCTCGGCCTGCGGCAACTCCATCGCTCGCCGGCTGATGCTGCGGGCCAACGTCCGGTAGGCATAGACGCCGCGGAAGCCCACAAACGACAGGCTGCCCACGATCACCAGCAGCAGCGTCGCTCCGACCGACATCTTGTAGCGGATTGGCCAACGGGACAGCACAAGCGACCTCCTTGTCGCGGCAGGGCGGGGCGGAGTGTACCAGCCGCGACCCAATTCCCGCAAGGGAGATTCACCCGGTCGGGAAGCCGTGAAGCGGTGCCGTAGCGCAGCGCTGCCGGGTGCCGGCGTCCGGTGTGCGCCGGTGAGTTACGCCTGCCCGATTCCCGCCGCGGCAAACCGCTAGGCCAGCGCTTCGGCGTAGCGGCGAGCGACCTCGGGCCAGTTGACCACGTTCCAGAAGGCGGCGATGTAGTCGGGCCGGCGGTTCTGGTAGTGCAGGTAGTAGGCGTGTTCCCAGACGTCCAGGCCCAGGATCGGCACTCGGCCTTCCATCAGCGGCGAATCCTGGTTGGCCGTGCTCTCCACCACCAGTTGCCCATCGCTGACGCTCAGCCAGGCCCAACCGCTGCCAAAACGGGTCGCGCCGGCGTTGCTGAACTGCTGCTTGAAGGCATCGAACCCGCCAAAGGTCCGCTGGATGGCGGCTCCCAGGTCGCCCCGCGGCTCACCACCCTGGCCCGGCCCCATGACCGTCCAAAACAGGCTGTGATTGGCGTGCCCGCCGCCATGATTGCGGACCACGCCCCGGATGTTTTCGGGCACGTTGGCCAGGTTGGACACCAGCGCCTCGACCGACAACTGCTCCAGCTCCGTGCCGGCGATCGCCTCGTTGACCTTCGTGATGTACGCCTGGTGATGCTTGCCGTGATGGATTTCCATCGTGCGGGCGTCAATGTGCGGCTGGAGCGCGTCGAAAGCGTAGGGCAGGGCGGGCAGCGTATAAGCCATGGTGTTCCTCCTTCGCAGGTAAGTCGGTGGGGTCTGGTCCGTGACTCAAACGGGCCTTGAAATGCAGTCGTGTGGATCGCACCCACACTCGACCTCCGCTGCCCGCGGCATCAGTGCGTCCAGCGGCGGAGTGAACCCGGTCTGGCAGCATAGCGAATCGCCGGGAGGCTGACAATTGGCCCGGACAACTGGCCCGCGTCGAGCGGGCCAGCAGCGAATTGTCCTCTGGGGTCGATTCGCCAACCCAGTTTTCGCATTTGCCGTGGCTTGCCAAATCGACCTCAGAGGTCGATTTCCTCGTCGGCGGGCGCGGTCGTGACCGGTGCCTGGGCGAGGTCGAGCAGGGACGCGGCAGCCGCGGGGCCAGCGTCCGCCAGGTATTCATGGGCCATCAAGTACGACTGCAGGCTGGCCACCAGTTGCCGGGCCCGCTCCATGGCGTCGGTTCGCCGGCGATCCCGGTTGCGTTTCGGGCGGACGGCGGCCCGCACCAGAGTCCAGCCGCCGCGGCTCTCAGCCAGCCCGCCCGTTTCAGGCCGCAGTTCGGAGAAGGTAAGCGTCACCTGGTAAGGTACCGGCCGGTCGCTGGACCGGCGCAGCAGGGTGGAGTGGCCGCCGCCGATCTGCAGCGTAATGCGTTGGTCTTCCACCGACGAGATCTCGGCATGCTGGTCGGCGACGAAACCGCGCAGCTTCTCGATCGCCACCTTCAGCGGCACGGCCGTGACCAACTGCTTCTCGACCAGCTCGTCCGCCGGGGCCTGGTGCCACCAGCCAAACCAACTGCCTCGGGGCTGCCCGGTCCGGGCCTTGCCGATTCCCGCTCCCAGTTGCACAACGCGGTTGCGCCCGCTGTCCTTGGCGGCCAGCAGGGCTCGGTCCGCTCGCCGCAACATGGTCTCTGGCGAGTCGCCGGGCTGGATCTCGGTGACCCCGAAACTGGCCGTCAGGCACTGCCCGTCGAGGCTGGATTGGGGGATGTCCGCCAGCTCGCGTCGCAACTGCTCGGCCCGCTGCATGGCGGTCGCGTTATCGCAATCCGCGCACAGCATCACGAACTCCTCGCCCCCGTAGCGGGCCACCAGGTCGGCCGGCCGGCACGACCGCCGCAGCAGGCGGGCAAAGCTGACCAGCGCCTCGTCGCCCGCCTGATGCCCGTAGACGTCGTTGATCCGTTTGAAACGGTCCAGGTCGCAAATGATCAGGCTGCAGGGCGTTTCCTGTTCGAGATGGGTGTCGATGAACTGCTTCAGTACGCGGTCAAACTCGGCCCGGTTGGCCACCTGGGTCAGCGGGTCCCGCGTGGCCCGTTCGTGCAGCATCTGCACGCGTTCTTCCAGCGTGATCCGGCTCGAGGCATCGTGCAGTACGAGCGTGGCGCCGTAGACCTTGCCGTCCCGATCGAACACCGGCACAACCCGCGCATCGACCGACCGCTGCTTACCATTGCGTCCAGTAATGCCCAGCCGCCGTTTCGACTGCACGCCAGACTGCAGCGCCAAGGCAACCGGACATCGCTCGGCCGTCAACAACCCACCCCGCTCGTCGCGCAGTTCGACGAGCGAAGGTGTCCAGGGCTGGTACTGCACTCCACGGGCTTGAATCCCCGTCAGCCGCTCCACCACCGGACTCCAGACCAGGATCCGCAGCCGCGGATCGACGATCACCACGCCGTCGTTCAGGTTCTCCAACAGCTTCTGATAGAACAGGCGATCCAGCGGCATGGGGCGATCCAGCGGCACCTCCGGCCGCGAACCGCCGCCGGAAGTTTGCTGCCCGCAGATATGCGGCAAGTCCGGCGAGAGCTCTTGCAGCCAGCGAGCGGCCGTGGCCCGCCGCAGGTCGAGCGATTTGTTCCCCAGCCACTCGACGAACTGCCGGACCAGTTGCGGATCGAGCCCGCTGCCCGCGTCGCGTTCCAGTTCCGCCATGACCTGCTCGCGCCCAGGCGATGGCTGAGCCGGCTGTTCCGTCTGCAGCCAGTCAAACCGGTCGGCGATGGCGATCATTCGCGAGCCGAGCGGCAACTGGTCCTCGGCCCGCGGCCCGTTGCCGCTCGGTTCGTCAAAGTGGGCAGCCGCTTGCAGGATCATGTCCAGGATCCGCGGCGACGCGCAACTGTCGGAGAGGATTTCCCGTGCCAGGCAAGCTTGCCGCTGGGAAAGATGCGGTTCCGCTTCCGGCGTCCGCTCGTCGGAACTCAGCGACGTATCCGGCAGGCCCAGCTTGCCCACCTCGTGCAACAGTGCCGCCAGTTCGATTTCCTCCCGTTCGGTCGCCGGCAAGTTCAGCTCGCGACACCAGGCCGAACAGACCAGGGCCACACGCAGGCAATGCTGCGCTGTGGGCGCGTGCCGCAAACGCAACGCACGAAACAAACCGGCAGCCGCTCCCAGCCGGGCGTTAATCAGCCGGTCTTGCAGCTCGACGTCCGTTTCCGACGTGGCTCCGCCGCAAAACGACAGATCCGCCTGGCCAAGCAAGCAGGTCAGGTCGAGCGGCAGAGTGGGGGTGGGCAATGCCGGTACGGACACAGAGGCGATCCCGAAAAGTTCAGGGGGCAGGCAGCGAGGAAAACTTAGGTCGCAACGCACGATACGTCAAATGCGGCGCTCGCGGTCCGAGAACACAGCGCAGTGTGGGTGGTGCCGATTGTGGCGGGTTTGGCGACTTGAACCGCCGGCGGCGAGCCTTTACGCTGTCACGACGGGCGCTGGCGCCCGTCACGATTCGAATCGCCCGCCGAGGATGCTCCGACATGCGACTACTGAGCTACCAGGCCGCCGACGGCCCGCGCACCGCCGTGCAGTTGCGGGACGATCTGGTGGATTTGAACCAGGCCGATCCCCGCTTGCCTCGCGGGATGCGGCAGTTGCTCGAAATGGGGGCTGACGGCCGGCAGCGGGTCGCTCAGTTGAGCGGCAACAGCGGCCGGCTCGACCCGGCTGGTGTCCGCCGGCTGGCCCCGGTTCCCGACCCGCAGAAGGTGATCTGCATTGGGTTGAATTATGCCGACCATGCGGCCGAATCGGGCGCCGAGATTCCGGCCGAACCGGTGGTGTTCTGCAAGTTCCCCACCGCTGTCGCCGCGCCTGGGGAACCAATCCGGCTGCCCGCGGTGAGCGGGAAAGTGGACTATGAAGCCGAGTTGGTCGTGGTGATCGGCCGCGAAGGGCGGAACATCCCGCGGGAACAAGCCCTGGAGTACGTCGCCGGGTACACGTGCGGACATGACGTTTCGGCCCGCGACTGGCAACTACACAAGCCGGGCGGCCAGTGGTTGCTGGGCAAGACGTTCGATTCGTTCGCCCCCATGGGACCCGACCTGGTTACCCCCGATGAGGTCGGCGATCCGGGGCAACTGGGGATCCGCCTGCGGCTCAACGGCCAGACCATGCAGAACTCGTCAACCCGCCAACTGATTTTCTCGATCGACCAGTTGATCGCCTACATCTCGCAGGTCTGCACGCTTTGCCCGGGCGATGTGATCTTCACCGGGACGCCTCCTGGCGTAGGGGCGGCTCGCAAGCCCCCCGTTTATTTAAAGCCAGGTGATCTGGTGGAAGTCGAGATCGACAAGCTGGGCACCCTGAGCAACCCGGTGGTCGCGGCCGGCTGATCCGCCCCGGTTCGAGCTTTAGTTCTGGGTCGGCAATGCCGAACTGTAACTATTGTGACGGCCAGTCTCGGGCGGGGACATCCTGGCACGGCGGCATCTCTTCCCCCCGCCACAAACACGCGGGTACTCCCAGGTACCCCCAGTAAGGCGGTTCCAGCCGAACGGGCCCAGGCAGATGCACTTTCGACAAAGCGGAATGCGCGACGAGCGGCGACGCCGGGTATTGATCGACGAAACGGTCACGGGCGGCGAGGAACAGCCGGCGGCACCGGCCGCTCCGCCCTCGTCCAAAACCGTCTCCGCGCCCAGCGCCTACGCCCCGGCCGCGCTGGCGCCCGAACGCCACCGGCTGCTGAACCTGGTGCCGCTGCGCGCCTGGACGATCTGGGTTTTGACGCTGTCCAGCCTGGCCGTGATCGCCGGGATTCTGTCGTTACACGCCGGCGTGTTTCACGAATCGGCGGTGGTGCTGGACCGCCAGGCGATCCGGGCGTTGGACGTGACGGCCTACGGGTCGCTGGCCGGCTGGTTCTCCAGCCTGCTGTTGACGCTGGGAGCGGTCAGCAGCCTGCTGCTGTATGCCCTGCGGCGTCATCGCACGGACGACTACCGCGGGTACTATCGGATCTGGCTCTGGGCCAGCGCGGGACTGTGGTGGGCCAGCATCGACGCGGCCACCGGCATCCACTCGGCACTGGGCGCGGCTTTGCAACTGCTGACGGGCGTGCCTCTCGACGGCGACGGCAGCGGCTGGTGGCTAGGCCTGTATGGACTGGTCTTCGGCGGCCTGGCCGTTCGCATGCTGCTGGAGATCCGTCAATGCCGCCTGGCGGTGCTGAGCCTGCTCGGCGCGGGCGCCTTGTACGGCGGCCTGGCGGCCGTAACGCTCAGCCTGCTGCCGCTGGACGGCGCCCTGCTGGACCAGTTGTTGCGCGGGACGCTCGAGCTGCTGGCCCATGGCAGCGTCCTGCTGGCGGTCGTGCTGTTCACTCGCCACGTGGTGCTGGAAGCTCAAGGCAAGCTGCCCGCTCGCCGGCCCCCAGCCGCGCGGCCCAAGAAAACCCGCCAACCGCGCAGCGCCAAGGGGCAACCGTCCGCCGACGACGAAGCGTCGCCAGCCGGCGCGACGAAGGGCAAGCGGCGAGCCGCCACAACTCGCGTGGATTCGGCGCACGACGATGCGCGCAGCCGGCCGAGAA
>JAGFJK010000319.1 GCA_024102795.1 Pirellulaceae bacterium | reverse complement strand
GCTGGCGGCCCGCGCCCCCGGTCAGCCCCGCGGAATGGGTCCGCCGAGTGACCTACGACCTGACGGGCTTGCCGCCGACACCCGAAGAGGTCGCGGCCTTCACGCGCGACGCCGCGCCGGACGCCCGCGAGCGGCTGGTCGAACGCCTGTTGGCCAGCCCCCGATATGGCGAACGGTTCGCTCAGCTCTGGCTCGATCTGGTGCGCTACGCCGAGACCGAAGGTTTTGAATACGACCGACTCGTGCCCGGCGCCTGGCGCTATCGCGACTATGTGATCGAGGCGTTCAATCGCGACCGGCCCTACGACCAGTTCCTGACCGAGCAGCTTGCCGGCGACGAGCTGATGGAAGGCGGGGACAAGCCGGCCGAAGTTGGGGACGGCGGCGGCAAAGCCCCCCGCCAGGCCGCCACCATTCTGCACCGCCTGGGCCCCGTCCGCCGCAATGCCGGCAACCCGGAAATCGCGCTCAGCCGCAACGAAGTGCTGACCGAGCGGACGAACATCGTTGGCGACGCCTTTCTGGGCCTGACCATTGGTTGTGCCCGCTGTCATAACCACAAATTGGAACCGATCTCGCAGCGCGACTATTATCGCTTGCAGGCCTATTTCGCGGCGACCGAGGAGCACGACATCGTGCTCGCCTCGGACGAGCAGCAGCGCAAGTGGCGGCGGACCACCGAACGCATTCAGGGTCAAATCAAGCAACTGCAGGAACAAGCCAAAACGGCCACGCTGGACGAGCAGGCCCGGCTGCGGCGCGAGGTCGAACAGATCGAAGCCACCCTGCCCGAACCCCTGCCGACAATTCCGGCCATTCAGAATGTCCCCTCCACGCGGACGCCGATCCACGTCTTGCGGCGCGGCGTGTGGGAGCTGAAAGGTCCAGCCGTGGGGCCGCGGCCGCCGGACGTGCTGGTCGCGCCGTCGGTGCCTGAACTGCCGGCCGATGCCGAGTCGCCCCGCTCGCACCTGGCCCGCTGGCTGACCGACCGCCGCCATCCGTTGACGGCTCGCGTCATGGTCAATCGCCTCTGGCAGCATCACTTCGGCCAGGGGCTGGTCCGCACCGCCAACGACTTCGGCACGCACGGCGACGTGCCCAGCCACCCGGAACTGCTGGACTGGCTGGCCGCCCAGTTGGTGCGCCACGACTGGCAGCTCAAGCCGCTGCACCGCCTGATCGTGCTCAGCAGCACCTACGCCCAGTCGTCGGACGCATCGACCCACGTGGCCGACGACCCCGAGAACCGGCTGCTGTGGCGGTTCGATCGGCGGCGATTGTCGGCGGATGAGATTCGCGACGCGCTGCTGGCGGTCTCGGACGAATTGAACCTGCGGATGGGCGGACCGAGTGTTCTGGTGCCGGTGGACGAAGAGCTGGTGGGCCTGCTGTACAAGCCTTCCCAATGGCAGGTGACTGCCGATCCATATGAACATCGGCGACGGACCGTGTACCTGCTGGCCAAGCGCAATCTGCGGTTGCCGTTTCTGGAAGCATTCGACAGTCCTGCTTTGCAGACCAGTTGCCCGCGCCGCGAGACCAGCACGCACGCGCCGCAGGCCCTGGAACTGCTCAACGGCCCGCTGGCCAATGAACTGGCCCGCTGCCTGGCCGATCGTCTGCGGCGGGAGACGGGGGAACCGGCGGACGGCCCTTCGAATACCCAGGCGGGCGAGCGGGCGGAGCGAATCGTCGAGCGGGCGTTTCAATTGACTCAGGGCCGCTCGCCCAGCGGCGACGAGCTGCGTTTATCACTGGAGTTTCTCGCGCACCAGCCGTTGTCGGAGTTTGCCCTGGCGGTGCTTAACTTGAACGGTTTTGTCTATGTTCCCTGATGCCTGCCAGCCCGTGCGGCCCGTTGGTGACCGGCGCCGCTTTTTGCGCGAGGCGTGCTGCGGTTTTGGCGGACTGGCGCTGGCGTCGCTGGCGGCGGCTGCTCGTTCGTCCGCCGAGGAGCACTCGCCAGGCAGCATTCCCGGCGCTTCCCAGCGTTCTCCGCTGGCACCCAAGCCACCGCACTTCGCGCCGCAGGCCCGCTCGGTGATCTTTCTGTTCATGGCGGGCGGCCCCAGCCATCTGGAAACGTTCGATCCCAAGCCGCTGCTGAACAAGTTGCACGGCCAGCCCCGGCCGGCGGAGTTCGGCGAGGCGAAGTATCAGTTCATCGAGAACAACGCCCGGCTGCTCGGCAGCCAGCGCAAGTTCCGTCCGCGGGGTCAGAGTGGCATCGAGGTGTCGGATCTGTTTCCACACCTGGGCGAGTGCGTCGACGACCTGGCCGTGATCCGCTCGTGCCACGGCGACATGGTGGTGCATTCGGCCGCCCAGTACGAATTGTTCTCCGGCCGCACGCGGCCAGGGTTTCCGAGCATGGGTTCGTGGCTGCTGTACGGCTTGGGGGCCGAGACGGATTCGCTGCCGGCGTATGTCGTGTTGCCCGATCCGCTCGGAGCGCTCGAAGCCGGGCAGCCGATGTATATGCAGGGCTTTCTGCCGGCGATCTACCAGCCGACGATGTTCCGTACCGGTTCAACTCCCGTCTTGAACCTGGGCCTGCCCGCGGGCGTCGATCCGCGCCAGCGGCAACGCACGCTGCAGTTGATCAACGAGTTGAACCGGGCCGCATTGACGGCCGAGGATCGCGAGTGGGAAGCGCGGATCAGCGCCTATGAATTGGCGTTTAAGATGCAGACCGAGGCGCCGGGCACGCTGGACTTGTCGCGCGAGACGGCCGAGACGCTGGAGTTGTATGGCATTGGCCGCCAGCCGACCAACGACTACGGTCGGCGGTGCCTGCTGGCCCGGCGGCTGGTTGAGCAGGGCGTGCGGTTCGTGTGCGTGGTTTCCGGCGGCGGTCCAGGCAACATGCAGTGGGACGCGCACCAGGACATCGAGGAGAATCATCTGCGCAAGGCGGCCGAAACCGACCAGCCGGTCGCCGGTTTGCTGCGGGACCTGAAACGCCGCGGGCTGTTGGATACCACGCTCGTGTTGTGGGGTGGCGAATTCGGCCGTTCGCCCGAAGCGCAGACCGGCAAGGGGCGCGACCATCACAACCTGGGCTTCACCATGTGGCTGGCCGGCGGCGGCGTGCGCGGTGGGCAGGTCATTGGAGCGACCGACGCGATCGGCCTGCGGGCGGTGGAGTCGCCGTACCACTTTCGCGATTTGCACGCCACGCTGCTGCACGTGCTCGGCCTGGACCAGCACCGGCTGACCTGGCCTCACCTGGGCCGCGACGAGCGGCTGACTTTTCTGGAAGGAAACTTGATCCGTGAAGTCCTTAATTGAAGGAGACGGGGGTAATCTCCCGGAGAATACCCCCGTCCCCGTTTCTCGGCGAGCGTTGCTCAGGGCGGGAGCGGCGGTGCCGCTGGGTGGCGTCTTGGCGCGGGGGGAGGCGCGGGCCGCCAGCCGCGCGGCGGCCCAGGCCACGATCTTCGTCTGGTTGTGGGGCGCGCCGAGTCACCTGGACACGTTCGATCCCAAGCCCGGCGCCCCGACGGCGTACCGCGGCCCGTTTGCATCGATTGCCACGCGCACGCCCGGCGTGCACTTCACCGAGCTGCTGCCGCGCCTGGCCAGCCGCAGCGATCGCTTCTCGCTGGTCCGCTCCAACGTCACCTTCGACGGCGCGCATCCTCCCGCGGGCACGCTGGGAATGTGCGGTTACGCCGAAGGGCCCGGCTCGGAGCCGCCCAGCTTCGGTTCAATCGTCGCTCGGCAGCGCGGCGACGGCGAGCTGCCGCCGTACATCATGCTGGGGCGCGGCGTCCCGCGAGACGTCGTGCGGCCGGCCAAGGGCTACGGAGGCGGCGATTGGGGGCAGGCCTACGACCCGTTCCTGATTGGCTGCGACGAGCGGGGCCAGGTGAACATCCCCGCACTGAAGCTGGCCGCCGACTTGACGCCCCAGCGACTGGCCGATCGCCGCTCGTTGATGGCCGATCTGGATCGCTGGCGGCTGCAGCTCGACGAGGCGCAATTCGAACGCTGGGATCGGGCGCAGCAGCGGGCCTTCACCATGCTTACGTCGCCCCGCTCGCTACGGGCTCTGGACTTGTCCCTGGAAAGCCCGCGGACGCGCCAAACGTACGGCCAGACCTCGTTCGGCCAGAGTCTGCTGCTCGCTCGGCGACTGGCCGAGGCGGGCGTGCCTTACATTCACGTGAACTGGAGCGAGTATGTCGAGGCCTGGACGCCCAACACGGACTTCGGGTGGGACACGCACATCCATAATTTCGACTTGTTGCCGAACCGCCACTGTCCGATTTTCGATCGGGCGTTCGCCGCGTTGCTGGACGATTTGCACGACCGCGGTCTGATTGCTTCCACGCTGGTCGTCTGCATGGGCGAGTTCGGGCGGACTCCGAAAATCAACAATCGCGCGGCCCGCGACCATTGGCCCCAATGCTACTTTTCCCTCTGGGCCGGAGCCGGTATCAAGCCGGGCCGTGTGGTCGGCGCCAGCGACAAACTGGGCGAACACCCGATCACCCGACCGATCGCTCCGCCGGACGTGGGAGTCACCATCATGGACCGCATGGGCGTCGATTCGGTCGCCCGCGCTGAATGGAATGTCCTCCGCGATGCCGAGGTGATCCATGAATTGCTGTGAGCTGACACGGACCCGCGCCTCTGCCTCCGGATCGATCGTCCTGGCGTCGGCCAAGCGGCTGCGCCGAAGGGCGTTGCCGGGCCTATCCATGTTGGCGGGCGCGCTGGCGATCGCGGGCGCCCTGCTGGAAGTCGGTCCTGCGGTGGCCGGCGAGCCGCAGCGACCCGCCACGCGACTCACCACCGACGGGCAGCTCAAATCGGACCCCGTGTTCATCGCCGGGGGCGAGAAGATTGTCTTTACGCTGCAGGAGACGTTCAATCAACTGAGCCTGATGCAGTTGCGGTTGTCCGACGGCCAGTTGGAGCGGTTTCGGCCCGGTGTGAATTCGTCGCATTACGCGGCGTCGTTCTCCGCCGACGAGCGGCGGTTCGCCTATCTGGAGAATGACGGCAACCTGCATGTCAAGCTGGTGATTCACGACGCCGAGCGGGCGGTGAACCTGGCGGAGTACAATCCGGGCGGCGGTTTCGCGGGAGTGCGTTATCTGACCATGGCGCCCGACGCCAGCGGACTGGTGTTCGCGTTTCCCGAGCGCGGAGTGGCCCAGCAACTGTTCTGGTTGTCGATAGACGGCCAGCAACGGCGCGTGTTGACCGAAAGCGACGGCTTCGACGCTTGCCCCAGGTACTCGCCCGACGGCCGGCGGCTGGCTTTCGCCTCGACGCGCGACGGAAACTTCGACATCTTCGTCATGGACCTGGCCGGCGGGCCGGTACGCCGGCTGACCGATCACGAAGGATTCGACTCGCGGCCCGCGTGGTCGCCCGACGGCCGGCGCCTGGTCTATACCAGCCTGCGGGATGGCAACTACGATCTGTTCGTGATCAACGCCGACGGGTCGGGCGAGCAGCGCTTGACCTGGCATGAAGAACGCGACGACTTTGCCTGGTGGCATCCCAACGGACGGCAGGTCGTGGCCGTCTGCGAACGGGACGGCCAGCACGACCTGTACCTGCTTGACGCGCCGCCCTGACTCACACTCGACCTTTAATCGGCACCAGACGGAGTGTCATGCGTTGTGGGGGCTGAATGCAACCGAGTGTACGATGGTAGGAGAATGGTTGATGACGGCAATCACTGTGGAACTGCCCGATGACCTACGCGAATTCATCGAAACGAAGGTCCAACGCGGGGAATTCGCCAGCGTCAACCAGTACATTGCCGCACTCGTCCAGTCGGCTCGCGATACAGAGTCCTCATATTGAGGTTTCCGTTCTGGAGGGCCTAGAAAGCGGAGAGGCTGAAGAGTGGAGCAGTCAGCAGTGGGCAGAACTGCGCAAGAGTTGAGACGCCCGTCGGACTTGCACCGGAATTCGCATGGATATCGAACGAATCATGCCCAGCAGCGCTACAGTTTGCTTGTCGCTTGCAAGAAGTCTGACTTTGGCCGTGGTGTTTTTCATATTGTGGTCCTGTTCTGCACAACAGCCCGCGCAAGCTACCGAATCGGGCCGTGCGCCGAACATCGTGTTGATCCTGGCGGACGACATGGGCTACTCGGATTTGCACTGTTACGGCGGCGAGATCGCGACGCCGAACCTGGACCGCCTGGCGGCCGGCGGCCTGCGGTTCACGCAGTTCTATAACACGGCCCGCTGCTGGCCGACGCGAGCCGCGCTGCTGACCGGCTTTTACGCTCAGCAGGTCCATCGCGACGCCTTGCCCGATCTGGGCGGAGGAGCCGCGGGCACGCGGCCAAAGTGGGCTCGCCTGCTGCCCGACTACCTGAAGCCGCTCGGTTATCGCAGTTATCACAGCGGCAAATGGCACGTGGACGGCAAGGTGCTGGACGGCGGCTTCGACCGTTCGCTCGACATGCGCAACCAGGGCAGCTTCTTCACCGCCCGCGGCAATTCGATCGACGACGTGCCGGTGAAACCGGCCGAGGACGAAGCGGGTTACTACGCCACGATCGCGACCGTGGATCATGCCGTCGACTGCCTGCGGGAGCACGCGGAGAAGTACGCCGAGCGGCCGTTCTTTCATTACGTGGCCTTCATCGCGCCGCATTTCCCGCTGCACGCGCTGCCGGAGGATATCGCCCGCTATCGCGACACGTATCTGGACGGCTGGGACGTGATGCGGCAGCGGCGGTTTGCCAGGCAACAAGAGCTGGGGCTGCTCAACACCACGCTCTCGCAGCTCGAACCCGACGTGGGGCCGCCGTATCATTTTCCAGAAGCCTTGGCCAGGCTGGGGCCCGGCGAGGTGAATCGTCCGCTGCCCTGGGACAAGCTGACGGACGAGCAGCGGCGCTTTCAGGCGTCGAAGATGGCGATCCACGCCGCGATGGTGGATCGCATGGACCGCGAGATCGGCCGGTTGATCGAGCAGCTTGAGTCGATGGGCGCGTTTGACAACACGTTGATCCTGTTCGCCTCGGACAACGGGGCCAGCGCCGAGATCATGGTACGTCACGGAGGCCACGATCCGGCGGCTCCGCCCGGCAGCGCTGCATCGTACCTTTGTCTGGGACCAGGCTTTTCCAGTGCCGCGAACACGCCGTTTCGCCGCCACAAAACGTGGGTGCACGAGGGCGGCATCAGCACGCCGTTGGTGGTGCATTGGCCGGCGGGCATTCAGGCCCGCGGCGAACTGCGGCGGACACCGGCACATGTGATCGATATCGTCCCCACGATCCTGGACATCCTGGGCGTGGAGAAACCGGCCGAGTGGGATGGGCAGCGGATCCCGGCGGCTCCTGGCCGCAGTCTGCTGCCGGCGCTGGCCGAGGACGTGATCGTCGAGCGGGACTTGCTGTGGTGGCTGCACGAAGGGAACCGGGCGGTCCGCGTGGGCGACTGGAAGCTGGTCGCCGCCAAGGGGGAACACTGGGAGCTGTACGACTTGAGCACCGACCGGGCGGAATCCCACAACCTGGCGGATGCACATCCCGACCAGGCGAAACGTCTCGAAGCCCTCTGGGAGCAACAGCTCCGCGAGATCACCGCATTGGCCCAATTGTCGCCTTTCGCTCCGCGAAAGTAGCGAGCGCCTCACCGCCACGTTCCCCAATGCATTGTCGCCATTCGCTCCGCGAAAGTAGCCAGCCCGTTGAGTGGTCGCGGGTATCAATTAGAATGGGTCGGCACGAGCGACCTTCGTATTGGCATCCGGATACTTCTCCCAAGCAGATTGACAAGCCACATGAGTTACAACCCTCTGCTGTGCGTGGTCCTTTGCCTGTTCGCGGCCATGCCGGCCCTTGCCGCCGAGCGGCCGAATATCTTGTTCATCATCGTCGACGATCAATCGCCGCAGGATCTGAAGATCTACAACCCCGCCTCGCCGCTCAACTCGCCCACGCTGGACCAGTTGGCGCGGGAGGGGATGGTGTTCGACGCGGCGTACCACATGGGTTCGTTCAGCGGCGCGGTCTGTACGCCATCGCGGCACATGGTGATGTGCGGGCGGACGGTCTGGCATCTGCCCAGCGCTCCCGGCGCCCTGAAGCAAGGTCTCTGCCCGCCGAATCTCGAACAGCAGACGCTGGCCGCGGTCTTCAACCGGGCGGGCTACGACACGATGCGGACCTGCAAGATCGGCAACAGCTACGAAGGGGCGAACCGGCAGTTCACCGTCCGCCGCGACGCCACCAAGCGCGGCGGCACCGAGGAAACGGGCAGTGCCTGGCACGCGGAGCAGGTGCTGGATTATCTCAACCAGCGGCAGGCGGCCAAGGACACGGACCCGTTCCTGATCTACTTTGGCTTCTCGCATCCCCATGACACGCGGGACGGTACGCCGGAGCTGCTGGCCCGGTACGGCGCGGTGAATCATGCCGACCGGGACTCCCTGCCGCCGGCCCATCCCAAACAACCCGCTCTGCCGCCGAACTATCTGCCGGAGCATCCCTTCCATCACGGCCATCCGGGACTGCGGGACGAAGTGGCGGTGAGCGGCGTGTGGGAGCGGCGCGACGAACGGACGATCCGCAACGAACTGGGCCGCGAGTTCGCTTGCAGCGAGAATATCGATATCCAGATCGCTCGCGTGCTGGACAAGCTCCGCTCGATGGACGAGCTGGACAACACGTACATCTTCTATACGGCGGACCACGGGATGGCGATCGGCCGCCACGGTCTGCAAGGCAAGCAGAATCTGTACGAGCATACCTGGCGCGTGCCGCTGATCGTCAAGGGCCCCGGCATCCCGGCCGGCTCGCGGGTCCCGGGCAATACCTACCTGCTGGATGTGCTGGCCACGCTCTGCGATCTGGCCGGCATCCCGGCGCCGGAAACCAACGAGGGGCTCAGTTTCAAACCGGTGCTTGAAGGCCGGCAGCAGACGGTCCGCGACGTGTTGTACGGCGTCTACAATGGAGGCACGAAGCCCGGCATGCGCAGCGTCCGCAAGGGCGACTGGAAGTTGATCAAATACGACGTGCTGGACGGTCAGGTGCGGCAGACGCAACTGTTCAACCTGGCGGAGAATCCCGACGAGTTTCTACGGGAGCACCACGACGCCAGCGTCGTCGCCTTGACGGGCGTGAAGCCAGGCGAACCGCAGGTGAACCTGGCGGATGATCCGCGTTACGCCGAGAAGCTGGCCGAAATGGAAGCGTTGCTGCTGGCTGAGATGCGGCGACTGGACGATCCGTTTCGCCTGTGGGACCAGCCTCAGTGAAACGGCGCCTCCGGGCCGCTCGCGCCCGGCGCTTCGTCCACACCGAACGGTCCGTCGCTTGTGCCGGGAACAGCCGGAGTCGATGGGTCCGGGCCATCGGGAATAAAGTAGGATGAACCAGACTCTTCAGGGTTGGCCGGCGAGCCGGCAGGGCGACTCGACTCGCGGCGCCGCAGCTCAAGATACGATCCCCGCATCAAACGGTCTTCCTTGCCTTCCCCGGCTTCGATGACGATGGCCGATTCCACCAGGACGTGCCGCTGTTTCACGTTCACCGCGTAGCAACGCGTCTGGCACAGGCCGCAACCCACGCAGCGGTCGGCTTGCACGACCGGCGCCAGGTAACCGGTGCCGGCCAGCGGTTGCCCCACGGCGTCGACCTGCGTGTGAACCTGCATGAATTCGATCGCGTCGTAACCCGCCGCCCGGCACTCGTCCACGCAAAGCTGGCAAGCTTCGCGGTTGGCCAGCGGCAGACACGTCTGTTGATCGACGATCGCCAGTCCCATTCGGGCGACCCGCTTTTCCTCCAGCGGCAGCGCGCGAATTGCACCTGTCGGACAGACCTGCCCGCACGCATTGCAACTCGACTCGCAACCCGCCCAGTCCGCGACGACGTGCGGCGTCCACAGCCCGTCCAGCCCCTGCTGGAAGCCCATCGGCTGCAGCACGTTGTTCGGACAGGCCTTGAAGCACTCGCCGCAGCGAATGCACATCTGCAGGAACTCGCGCTCCGGCACGCTGCCCGGAGGGCGCACCGGCAGTTGTTCGTTGCCGCTGGCCAGATCGGCGCCCCAGAGCCGCGTGGCCCCGGTCATCGCGGCCGACCCGGCCACCGCCAGACCTGTGCCGCCCACCAGCGACAGAAAGCCGCGCCGCCCCAGTGCCGTTTCATGCGTCGGCGGATCGCCATGAGGTTTCAAGTCGTGATCGTTCCACCGCTCGACGAACTTGATCGACTGAGTGGGGCAGACGCCAGCGCAGGTCTGGCACAGCGTGCAGTCGGTCACGCGAGTGGTGAAGTCGGGCTTGATCGCATCGAACGGGCAAATCTCCACGCACTTGTTGCAGTGAATACATGACTGCTCCACGTGGCGCTGGGACACTCGCAGCAGATTGCCCAGCGAGAACACGGCCCCGCTGGGACAGACATACTTGCACCAGAAACGGGGCCTCAGCAGCCCCAGCCCCAGCACGGCCAGGAACAGCGCCAGCGAAACCCCATGCCCGGCATTCGGCGCGGGAACCAGGTGCCAGCCCCGCAGCAGTCCGCTTTGCAGAGGTTCGCCCAGCATCAGCATCCCGCGCGTGATCACCGGAATGGCGGCCACGTAGCCCGACACCAGCACTCCGCCCAGCGCGCACAGCATCACGGCCAGCAGCAGATAGTACTTGATATGCACCCACCAGCCCTGGTCGGGCAGCCGAAACCGCGTGATCCGGCGGCCGAGCGACCAGTCGAACAGGTCGATCAGCGTGCCCAACGGGCAGAGGTAGCCGCAGAAGCCGCGCGGAATCAGAACGCATACCACCAGGATCGCGCCGGCGCAACCCAGCGACCAGACCCAACTGCGCGAGGCCACGGCCGTCGAGAGGCTGACCAGCGGATCGATCACCAGGAAGAAATCCGCCGGCAGCCACTCTTTCGCCGCCAGGTCGTCGGCGTAGTGCGTGGGCCAGGCGTTGGGCGGCGCGTCGTGGAGTGTCCACGGGCCGTCGCTGAGCAAAAACAGTTCCAGGCTGTCGATTGCCGATGCTTGCACCGGCGAGAGCGCGAGTCGTCCGCCATCTCGCTCCTTCACCCGCAGGCTGGCCACTGACGACCGATCCTGCGTCGCCTGGTCGACCACGTAGACATGTTGACCGGCCACCAGCCACTCTGCCTGTTCACCATCGAGCAGTTCGATTTCGCCCGACTGCTGCTCCAACTGTCCGAGTTGCCAGCCAGCCGACGAACGGGCCGGCGGCGCCGGGCGCGAGGTATACGGCCAGCAGACATAGAAGAACAGCAGCAGGAACAGACCAAAACAAAGCGCTTGCACCACACGGCGCAGAGGAGCCGCGATCACGCTGGGCCCCAGCCATTGCAACACCCGCCGAATGATGCCGGGACGGCCCGAGGCGTCGTCCGAGAGCCAACGCGCTGGCAGCCATCGCCCAGCGGCCTGGACAAGCCAGCCGGTGTGGCGAGCTTCGAGGCGACGCCGGATGCGCGACACGAACGGTCGAAAGTGGTCCAGTCGAAGCAAGGCCGGCGAGTCCGCTCGGACCAGTCCCGCCGCCAGCACGCTCACCGCCGTCACCGCCAGCATGGCGGAAGCCGCCCCGGCCAGCCACCCGCCGCCCCACGCCGAGTCCGGACCTTCCGAGTGCCGGGCGGCCGCACCCGCCAGAGCCGCCGAGCACAACGCCAGCCCCAAGCTCAGTACCAGCGCCCGCAGCCGCCGCATCCGGCCGCTGGAGGAATCGATCATGGCGCACCCTTGGCCAACGCCTTGGCGGTTGCGTTCACGATCGCCACCGAAGTGATCGTGGCCCGGCTGGTCGTGTCGACTCCGCTCACGCTTTGCTTGCGGATGATTTGCGCCGGCGTTTCGGTCAGGGCCGAGTAGAACTGCCGTTCGACATGATTCACCACCCGCACCGCTTCCATCCGCCCCGAGGCCACTCGGACTTCCACTTCCACCGGGCCGCTGTAACCCGGACTGCTGTCGCGATACGTGCCGTCGGCCACCCGGCGAACGTCCGCCTTCTCTGCCAGCCGGATGGCCTGGATGCTGTCTCGGGCCCGCCCCAAGTAACGCTGTTCGTAGTCCTGGTTCCGGGCGCCTGGGGCGCTGAGAACCTGCTCGTAGTAGCTCACGGCCTGCCCATGGCGTCCCGCCAGGCGGCAGGCATCGCCCGCGAGCAGGTACGCTTCATGAGGCTGGCCGGCCTTGGCCAGCGCTTCCGCCAGCTTCAACGCGGTCTCGGTTTCGCCCATGTCGCCCAGCAGCTTGATCGCCTGAGGGTGGACGCGCGAGGCCTGCAGCAACTTGAGTGCCATCGGCTTGCTGCCCAGACGCCAGTAGCATTCGGCCAGCAGCACGCCCGGCAGTTTGCCCGCATCCGGGTTGGATTTCTGCAGCCAGAAGGCCGCACGCGGGTAGTCCTGCAGCAACTCGAAGTACATCGTGCCCAGGGTCTGCATGTCGCGCTGGAGCAGCTCGGACTGTCCCTGGTGCAGCGTCATCAGATGATGCACCAGACGGACGCCCGATTGCCAACGGCTGGGGTTGGGATTGATGATGTCCCAGATATACTGGCCGACGTTCTTCTGGTTGTTCCAGCCCTTGTCGGGCGGTTGCAGCGGCCAACTCAGGTCGAGCCCCGGCGGATGCTCCACGGGCGTGGCGGCGAACCACTCGGGCGGCGATCGGCCCGCGTCGTCGATCAACCGGTTGATGTCTGCCGGCGAGCGACGCGTTGTTTCGGACGAGTCCGCGGCGCCCGCTGCAGAACCGCTTGTGCGGGAACTGCTGGCCGAGGAACCAGTGGCGCCGGAGCCGCTGGCCGGAGCCGCGTCCGGCTTGGGCGTCAGGACATACCGCTGTCCCTGATACGTCACGGCGTGGATGCGACTGTACGGATACGTTCGTTCGATTTTTCGTCCGGCCAGCGACGTTTCGAAAGCGACTTGTCGCCCCTGCTTGTCGATGCGGGTGACGCGGCCGGACAAACGGGCGCCGGTCAGAAACTCGATCTCGTCCTCGGCTCGCGCCGCGCTGCCGGCGTCGGCCAGCAGCAGCGTTAGCGCCAGACAGACCAGTTGAAACGGCCAGCGGCCGAGTGCCGTGCGTCGGCCAGCCGAAGCCATCCAGGTAGTCACTGACGCGATCATTGTCGGTCCTTGGTCTGTCGAGTTTCCGGATCGTTTGGACGCCGAGCACCAGGCAACTGGAGTTCTGTTTCAGACGACCAGCGGGAATCCCGGCGTGTGCAACCGGCGGCCATCCTTGAGTACGAACAGGGCATCGACGTCCTGGGTTGTGGCGATCAACTTCGCGCCTTGCTCAGCTCCCAGCACGAACACGGCGGTCGACAGCGCGTCGGCCTGCATCAGCCTGGGAGCCGCAACCGTCACGCTGGACAATTCGCCGGGCGAGCGGCCCGTGCGCGGATCGAACAGATGATGGTGCCGCAAGTCATTGGAGAACGCCGTGGCGTAATCGCCCGACGTGGCCAGACCGCGGCCTTGGAGCCGTGCGACGGCAACGAAGGCATCCGTCTGCCGCGGGTGCTGGATGCCGACACTCCAGGGACGCTGGTCCGCGCTGTCGCCCAGCGCGCTGACTTCCCCCGTGTCGATCAGGGCGTGCCGGATGCCATGTTCGAGCAAGGCGTCCGCCGCCCGGTCCGCGGCAAAGCCCTGGGCGATGCCGTTCAAGGTGATGGCGGTCGCGGGCCGCCGCAGCTCGATCCTTCGCGGCGTGGCCGAAACGCACCGCCAGTCAACCTGCGCGCGGGCCTGCCGTACGGCAGATTCCGAGGGCAGCCGACCGGCGGTTTGAGCCTGCCGGTACAATGCCCACAGCGGTTGCACGGTAACATCGAACGCACCCTGGGTCCGCGCCGCGATTCCACTGGCCGCTTGCAGCACCTCCAGCAAGTAAGGGTGCGGTCGCTCCAGGACTCCGTCCCGGTTCAGCCGGCTCAGTTGGCTATCGGGCCGGTAGATACTCATCAGCGACTCGACCAGCTCCAATTCCGCGAAGGCGGCGTCGAGCGCCTGGCGGCGGACCCGCGGCTCCGCGTGCCCGACGGTAATGGACACGTCGGATCCCAAAGCTCGTGAAGTGCGGGTTTCGAACGCCGCCGTCGAGTTATCTGGCTGCGGCCGAGAACCGAATCTGGGGGCCACGGCCGCCGAGCCTGCCAAGGCGGCCACCAGGCCACCGCCGACTCCCCACAAGAATCCGCGACGTTGCATGAGACGCACTCCAGACATTGATGCGCGTGGTTGGCAGCCGTTGAATATCGTCCAGGGCGGCGAATTGTGCAAGCAAGTGGCGGCTGGTCGCGCGTCGATGCGCGCTGACGCCTGAAGTTGCCAGCGGCAAAGTCCACAGCGTCCACAGCCTTGAATCAGCTCCGTGCGGCTGTTAGCGTAGGGCCAGATTTCATGCTTTCGATCACCACCCGCCAGGCACTCCACTCGGATTCCCGCGCCGACCGCCCCGGAGAACCAGTTCGATGACGCCACGCCCCCACCTGTCTCACCCGAGCTTGCTTGGCAAGCTCTTGCTGCTGCTGCTGCCGCTGTTGCCGCTGTTGGGCGCGGTTGCCAGTGCCCAGGACAAGTTCGATCCCACGTTTCAGCACTGGGTCTGGTCGACCGCCCACAAGATCCCCGACGAGACGACCAGCGAACAGAGCGGCTACTTTTCAATCGTCGAGGGGCGCGACGGCAAAATCTACGTCGGCACGGCCAAGTACGGCGCGAACGCCTACCTGGTGCAGTTCGATCCGGGCACCAAGGCGATGCGTGTCGTCATGGACGCTCAAAAGGAGATCGGCACGACCGCCACGGGCTTTGCCGCTCAAGCCAAACTGCACACCCGCAACAACGTGGGCCGCAGCGGGCGAATCTACGTCGGCACCAAGCAAGGCTATCCCAAGGAAGGCGAAAAACGCAGCGACTATCCCGGTGGCTATCCGCTGGTCTACGATCCGGCCACCGGGAAGACGCGCGTCTATCCGATCCCGATCGCTCAGCAGGGAATCATCAGCGTCACGCCCGACGAGTCGCGGGGCGTGGCGTACATCTCGACCTGCTCCGATGAGCGGCCGATCGAGAGCACGCACTTCATGATCCTGGATCTGGAAACCGGCAAGTACCGCGACTTGCTGGATTGCCGGCACATGTACGCCTTCATCGTGGTGGATTATCAGGGCCGGGCGTATCATCCCGTGCTGGGCGGCCAGATCGCCCGCTACGATCCGACCAGCGACCGGCTGGAACGGCTGGCTCAAACGATCGACGGCCAGCCGCCCAGCGAGCAGTCGCTGCTGGCTCACCCGGAGAGCCATCCGATCAACTGGGACATTTCGCCCGACCGCAAGACCCTGTACGCGGTGGCCATGAGCGGCAATCAGTTGTATGCGTACGACCTGACGGCCACCGGCGACACGTTGCCTGGCCGCAGTCTGGGCCCGCTGGTTGCCGGCGCGGAAAAGACCGACTGCCGAGCGATGTGCGTCGCACCCGACGGAACGGTCTGGGCCGGCGTGGCCGCGACGTTCGCCGAGCGGGGCCAGTTTCTGCACGTGGTCAGCTACCGGCCGGGCGATTCAGTACCCGGCAAGCAAGGGCCAGTCGATCACGGGCCGCTGGCGATTGCGAACCCCGACTACGCCACGCTGGTGGACGCGGACGGCCAGGCGAAGCCGTGGCATCACGGGGTCTACCGGCTGAGCGACCAGACGCTGCTGCCGCGGTACGTGGTGATGGGCATTTGCGCGGCTGCCGACGGCACCGTGTATTTGACCACGCTGTATCCATTCACCTTGCATGCCGTCCGCATTCCGAAGATCGCGGGTGCCACCACCGAGTACCGCCACAACTCGCACGCCGACGTGCTGCTGACCCGGTTGTTGAAGACGGATACGCTGGACGGCCGAGGTCCGACGCCGCCCTTGCAACTGGCGTCGGTGTACGCGGACCAGGTACCCGCGAACGACCTGAGCCGGCCACTGGCGGCGGAGTACGGCTTTCGCGTCGCCGAATCCGTGGCCGACGCACTGACGCTGGGGACCGACCGGCTGGCCGTGGACGGTGTGATGTTGATTGCCGAGCATGGCAAGTATCCGGAATCCGACACCGGGCAGTTTCAGTTTCCCAAGCGGCGGTTGTTCGGCGAGGTCGCCGAGACGTTTCGCCGCACGGGCCGCGCCGTCCCCGTGTTTCACGACAAGCACCTGGCGGACAACTGGCAGGATGCCAAGTGGATCTATGACACGGCCCGCGAGTTGAAGGTCCCGATGCTGGCGGGTTCCTCGCTGCCCGTGCTGTGGCGTTATCCGCCGGCCGATGTGCCGCGAGGCGCGAAGCTGCGCGAGATCGTGGCCGTCTCGTACCATCGCCTGGATGCGTACGGCTTTCACGCCCTGGAGATGGTGCAGGCGCTGGCCGAGCGGCGGGCGGGCGGTGAAACGGGCGTCCGCGCCGTGCAGTGTCTGACCGGCGACGCGGTCTGGCAGGCGGGCGAGGCTGGTGTGTTCGACCGCAAGCTGCTCGACCAGGCGCTCGGCTGTCTCAAGGAGCGTCCGCTGCCGGCCGGCAAGAGGGTTGAGGAGTTGGCGCGCGAGCCGGTGCTGTTCGTGATCGATTACCGCGACGGGTTGCGAGCCAGCGTGCTGACGTTGAACCACGCCGTGGCGGAATGGGCCGTGGCCTGGCGGATGGCCGAGGAAGGTCAACCCGCCAACGCGCACGCCGCGGCCGGCGCCGCTCCGGGGGCGGAGTCCGCATCGACGGCGGCGACGCTTTTCTGGACTCAGGAGGAACGCCCGTTCCAGCACTTCGGCCATTTGCTGCGGGGCGTCGAGCAACTGATGCAGACGGGCCGCGCGCCGTGGCCCGTCGAGCGGACGTTGTTGACCAGCGGAGTGTTGGACGCGCTGCTGATCAGCAAGCGGGACGGCGGCCAGCGGCTGGAAACTCCGTGGCTGGACGTGCGTTACCAGAGCGACTGGGACTGGCGGCAGCCTCCGCCGCCACCTGCCGGCCGGCCGATCACGGGCCAGTAAGGCTCCATCGCATAGTCGCCTTGGCCCAATGACCTCTGGGGTCGATTAGGCAATACCAGGTACGCCACCCTGGCCCGCCCGACCTGGGCGAACTCATGGGCCCTCGCCACACGCTGCGCCAGCCAGACCACCGATCATCGGCGCCCACGGCTCCTCGCCCCGCCGGCAATAAAGTCATCTGCCAGTATTCTTCCCATCCTGCCAAATCGACCCCAGAGGTCAATGGTCGAAAGAGTTAGATTGGTTTCTCGTCGGATCCCTGAACGCTGAACAGCTCGTGGCTGACGGAGCACCCAGTGCACGTGCGGTTGTGCCCCTCGCTTACGCGACGAGTTCCCTGGGAGCCTGAAGCGGCGTTTGCCAGTTATTCCATTTCATGCCAGGCCAGCCGCAGGGTGACCGATTGTTCGCCCAGCGAGAACGTGTAGCGATGGTCGTCCCGCTGGTTTTCGATGAACTCGGGCACGGCACTCAGGCAGCCGGTCAGCAGCCGAAGTTCCCAGCACAGCGGCGCGCGAATCGAACCGCCCGGGTTGAGCCGCATGGCCGACGGGTACGCTTCGGGCCCGGCCACGGGCCAACCTTCGGCCTGAGCCGTATCGAGGTCCTGGGCGGAGATCATGAACTCTTCCACAAAGATCACCGACAGGCCCATGCTGCGGCGCGTCGTCTCCTCGGCCGACAGACCGCCGATCAGGATATCCCGCAGGACGCTGGCACTTTCGTACAAGGCCAGTCCGAGTTCGATTCCCGACTGACCCATCACGACCAGGTACCAGGGGCCGCTTTGCACGTTCTCGCAGTCGACGCGGATCACCGACTCGCTCGACACATGCCGCCAGGGGCGCCGCCGATAGAACTCGGCCGCCGCGGCAAAGAATCTCCGCACGTCATCGTGCGTCACGCCGGGGGCCTGGATGAGAGCGCCCAGCCGTTGCGGACCGAGCAGATGGTCGACCAGATCGTCGATCAGCCGATTGAGCGGTTCCAGGGAATCCGCCAGCACACAGCGCACGTCCAGCGGCTCCAGCCGCGGCGCCAGCAACTCATGCAGTTCGGCCGAGGCCACCTGGACAATTCCCGGTCGATGCGGCTTGCCCGTTTCCGGACGCCCCATGGCTTGCAGCAGCCCTTCCCAGGCGGTTTCCGTGGCTGGCCGCTGGTGATCGATGTTCGTGGCCAGAATCAGTTCCGACTCGGCATCGACCACCATCAACACCCAGGGTCGAGCCGGCTGGCCGTCGTGTTCCACCCAGCCGGGAAAGCGGCGCAGTTCCATCTGCCAGACCTCGCCAGCTTCCTGCGGCAGCGTGGCGGCGTCGATTGGTTCGCCACCCGCCTGGCGTTCCAGGCCAAGGCGTATGGAGAGATCGGGTGGCAGGCGGGCTTCGCGGTAAATGCCATCCACATGTTTCAGCTCGCGGCTCAGCCGGCAGCGGATACCGACTTGCTGCAACTTGGACTTCCAGGCGTTGTACCAGGTCTTGCGGGTCACGCGGACCTCCGCGGGTCGTTGCGGCTGTCCCTGGTTGGAGTTGAGCATGGCAGTCAGCAGCCGCCCCCAGATCTCGCTGTCCGCCGGACGGTCTTCCAGCAGATCCATCACCAACGGATCGCCGCTGGTGGCACTGGCCAGGATCAGCCCCCAGACCTTCTGGCCGGCGCCGAGCGCTTCCGGCGGCAGCGGGATGATGCGCAGATCCAACTCCCACACATCGTTTTCATCCTGCCGCGCTTGCCGCAGCCCATGCTTCATCTGGTTCCAGTCCGGCCGCGGCTCCTCCGCTCGCGACAACGTCCGTATCTGCAGCGTCTTGCGCAGCCACGAGGTGGCGCCGTTGGTATCGCGCCAGGCCGGCAGATAGGTGGCCGCGTAGCAGATCGCCTCTTCGCGGCTGCCCAGCCCGAACATTTCGGGCGCCTCGTCGGGCATCGGCAGGCTGCCGGTCAAGTAATCCGGCACGTGCGCGTTGACGGCCTGCGCCTGCCGCAGCAGTTCCCGCGCCTGGGGCGAGTCGCCCGCGACACGGAAGGCCAGCAGCGCTCGCGTGTAAGACCATTCCGCCATGGCGTCGTCGGAATAATCGGCCAGCAGCCGCGCCAGTTCATCGTGCCGCTCCAGGGCCAGCAGCGAGGCGGCCAGCCGATACCGGATCCCCTGGTTGTCGCCCGGATTCAACCGCAGCATGTCCTGGAAATGTCCGATTGCCAGGTCGTGTTCGCCGGCGGCCCACAAGCAGTTCGCCAACCCCTCGCGGGCTCGCATGTAGGGCCGCGTCTCGAGCACGCCCCAGAAGTCTCCGGCCCACTCGCGAAACGCCCGCTCGCCCAGCACGCGATGTGCGGCATCGATGCCTTGCTGGTACAGTCGCTGGGCTTCCGGCAACGTCTCGGCATATTCGGCCAGCAGCACGTAGGCGTCGGTGCAATCCGGCGAGACCTGCAGAGCGCGCTGAGCCAGCGCGATCCGCTGCCGGGCCGAGGGAGCATCGAACGCCTGGTACATGATCTGCTGAGCTCGATCGACCGGCGCTTCACCATCTCCCAGGCCGCTGGCGAACTGCCGCAGGACGCCCTCCAGCGCCCGGCGGTCTGGCAGCGAGCCCTGCGGCGGCGTGGAACCGTCGTCCGCAGGCTGTTGGGAGAAGGGGTTCTTCTGATGAGATTTCTTACGTTTCGGCACGTGTTCGACTCCTTCCCAAAGGCCAGTGTGGCCGCCACCATTGTACGGCAACATCCGCCGCCCGGTAGCTCGACGCGGCATTTTCCGCCATCCGCCGGGAACTGCTTGCAGCCCAGGCAAGCCAAAGTACATTGAAGTCGCCTCTCTCATGGTTGGCCAGGAGTTGCCGAGATGCCGCGCCGCTTGAATTCGCTCCGTGTCGCACTGCTGGCCTTATTCGCCGCTTTGGGGCTGGCAGCGCCGAATGAACTGCCCGCGCAACTGCGGATTGCCACGCGGCCCGGCGCGGACGACCAACCGTTGCGGCTGGTCCTGCGACGCGGACAGGCCGAGGGAAATTTCTCCCTGGTGCTGAACCACGACGGAGATCAGCCGTTGAGTCTGGGAGGA
>JAGFJK010000298.1 GCA_024102795.1 Pirellulaceae bacterium | reverse complement strand
TGGAAAGCGGCCAGGATATCCGCACCATCCAGGAACTGCTCGGCCACGCCGATGTCAGCACCACGATGATCTACACGCACGTCAGCACGCTCGGCGCCACCGGCGTGCAAAGCCCGCTCGATCGCATTTGAGGGTAGTCTGGCGGGTGAACGCCAAACATCCTGGCAATGACGGTCCGTTTCCGCGATCCGCGGTGGCGAGGCATTCATTCGGGAACGCTCGCCCGGACGCACTTAGCGAAAAACCTAACGATCCGGCGGGCAAGCCGGCATCCGATGTCGATTCGGCCCCAGCCCGATGGCAACGCGGATTACCGAGGCTTCCCTCGCTTACGCGTCGGGCTAACTAATTCCGGCCTCGCTTACGCGTCGGGCTACCGACGTCCGAGCTACATACTTCCGGGTGACTGAGCGGGCCGCTTGTGGGTGTGAATCAGGTGCGACAGGCGGCTCTTGAGGCGAGAGGCCGTGTTGGGATGGATCAATCGTTTGGCGCCTGCCTGGTCCAACTTCTTGGAAGCCACCTGAAACTGCTTTTCGGCTTCCTCCAGTTGTCCGCCGGCCACCGCCTCGCGGACCTTGCGGACCTGGGTTCGCAAACTGCTGCGAGCGGACCGGTTGCGTAACCGGCGAAAGACGTTCTGGCGGAGCCGCTTCTTGGCACTCTTGGTATTGGGCATGACTGTGCGCGTAACCTGAAAGTCAAAAAAGGGTGGCGGTATCGGGCGAAGTTGGCCTGGCGGACCTGGTCCGGTCCGCCGAATCACCCTTTATGGCGAATCTGCCGGAGTTTGTCCAGCCGGTCCGCCAGATCCTTGAACTGGGCATCCAGCCGCTCCAGCGCCTCCAGGTGTCGCTGAGCCGACTCCAGTTGCCGCAGGGCCGTGGCCAGCACGCCGGCGCGGTAGAGCGCCAGTTTGAGCACCTCGGTCTGCCCGGCCGCCTCGGCCGCGTCAATCGCCCGTTCATAGGCCAGCAGCGCCTTGGGGTACTGTTTGAGGTGCTGCAGGCATTCCCCCATTTCCAGCCGTGCGGATGCTTTGAGCTGGGGGGATTCCTGGGCGTGTTGCAGTTGCGCGGCAGCTTCCTGGTAATTCCCCAGGCGTTTGAGCCGGCGGCCCAACTGAAACTTCAACTCCGGGTCCTGCGGGTAACGTTCCGCTCGTGCTTGCAGCAGCTCCATTTCGTAACGGGCCAGGTTGTGGCGGATCTCCTCCGCCAACTTGTAAGCTTCTTCGGTCTGCTTTGCCTCGGCCCGCTGCTCGGCGACGGCCAGTTGCTGGCGGATTCTTTCGGCGGTGGCATCTTCCAGCCGTTCGCGGACGGCGATATCACCACCCGACACGGCGACGGCCTTGACCAGCACTCTCTCCGCTTCGGCCGGCCGCTGCTCGTCCAGGTGCAGTTGGGCCAGTTGAAGGTAGTTGTCCACTCCCTCCGGAAAATCCACAATCGCCCGCTCCAGTTTCTGCCGGCGCGTCAGTTCGATCTGGCGCTTCGGGCGGGGTTCCTCGGGGCCGGTCGCCGGCGGCTCGCCACCCGCGGCACTTTCCGTCGCCCCGGCAGTCGCGTC
>JAGFJK010000277.1 GCA_024102795.1 Pirellulaceae bacterium | reverse complement strand
ACGGTCCGTCGCCGTGGGGAACGCTGAGGAACGCCTCGATCCGGTACGGGCCGGCGCTGGTCAACCGCAGCCGCCAGGCATCGGAGTGGTCGGTCGAGTGCAGCGGCAGGTGCTCGCGCTCGACCGCTGCCGGGAGCTGGGCAAGCTCCGCATCGATCTCGTCCCAGAACGCGTCGAAATCAGCCGGTGGGGCAATTGTGGCGGTATTCATCGGCCTACCCCTCCGTCCGCTGCTGTGGAACTGGTCCAGCGGCTCGTATCGCCGGCCGAATTGCCGCGCGAACTCCTCGGCCACTTCCTCGTACACCTCCAGTGCGTTCGTCATCGCCAGGTGCAGTTGATAGCGGAAGTAGCTGTAGACCGCGCCTTCGAGCACGGCGACGCCCTGAGCCACCGGGCGCGAGGCCCGAAACCCTGGCTGCGGCGACGCGGGCGGCGGCAGGAAGCGATCGACCTCGGACTGCTCCGGCAGCTCGACCGGCTCGCGCGTGAACGACAGGTAGAATCCATCCAGGTTCACCAGCACCGGCAGACTGATCCGCGGGTCCTCGGCCAGGCGGAAGGCGATCAACACCGAGTCCAGCACCTCCTGGCAGGTCTCGGCGTGCAACTGCAGGAAGCCGGAGTCGCGAGCGGCCAGCACGTCGTTGTGATCCGGGCCCAGCGTGATCGGCGCCGAAAGCCCGCGGGAGACGTTGACCAGCACCAACGGCACTCGCCAACCCGACACCGTGTACATGGCTTCCATGGCGTGCAGCAGCCCCTGGCTTGAGGTGGCGGTGAACGTCCGCACGCCCGTGGCCGCCGCCGCGCCCGCCGCCATCAGCATCGAATGCTCGCTGTCCATGGTCACGAACTTGCCGGCCAACTGCCCGCCCGCGAACCAATCGGCCAGCGTCTCGATGATTTCCGTCTGCGGCGTGATCGGGAACGCCGGCACGTAGTCCACGCGAGCCAGTCGCGCGGCCCAGGCCGCCGCCGCATTGCCGGTCAAAAGCCTGGTCACCATGCGCGTGTCTCCCTCTGCAGCTCGATCGCCCGCAACGGGCACCGCTGCCGGCAGATCATGCAGCCCTTGCAATGGTCGTAGTCAATCACGGGATACCCTTCGGCATCCAGCGCGATCGCTCCGTCCGGACAGACCACCAGGCAGACGCCGCAGCGAGTGCAGATGTCCGGGTCGATCACCGGACGCTCCACGCGCCACCAGCCGGTGTGGCGCTGGCCGGCGTTGCCCGTGTTCAACACGCTCGGCGCACCCGCCGTGGCGGCGGCCGCCGGCAACCTGATCACGCGATCCTCGTCGTGCTCGGCCTCCGGCCTGTCAGCCGGATGGTGCCGAGCCTCCGGACTGTCGGCGCGCGCCGACCGCTCCGCGACCAGTCCCTCGGAATCCAGTTGCTCGTACACCCACCGCGCCAGTTCGACGTTGCGCCGCGCTACCTCGTCCGGTAATTCCAGCTCGCTCAGCTCCTCAAGAATCGCGGACTCCAGCGGTTCGAACCCGATCGAGCCCACCAGCCGCGCGGCGACCGCCGCCAGCGGGCTGCTGAGTGCCGAGCTGCGGCCCAGCAATTTGTGAGTCGCCTCGCTCAGGTCCAGCGTCGCCAACCGCGGAGCGATCACCGTGCCGGTGGCCAGCCGCCGACCGAGCTCCTCGCCGCTCGGCGATCCAGCCGCATTCACAAACAGGAACTTGGCCGACTCCTGCCCCTGCAGAACTCCCGCGGTCGGATCGTTCAGCAGTGTTTCATCGGCTACCAGGACCAGGTCGGGACGCACGATCACGCCCCGTTCCAGGATCGGGCGGGTGTCGATCCGCGTGAAGGCAGCCACGGCGGCCCCGCGCCGTTCGGCCCCGTAGATGGGCGAATCCTGGCATTGAAAACCAGCTCGAAACGCGGCCGTGCCCAGAATCCGGCTGGCCGTTTTAACTCCGTGGCCTCCTCGACCATGAAAGCGAACCCGGATCACGACCCACCTCCCCCACCGCAGGCAGCCTCAGGAGTTGCGGCTGGTAACAGCGGTGCAACTTTCGCACCATAGCCCGCGCCCGGCGCCAGGCGAGCGCCCTGGCGAGCGGGGAGCGTCAGCTCCCTGTTTCTCCGAACCCGTGGTGCGCCTGCTAGGCGAGCGGGGAGCGTCAGCTCCCTGTTTCTCGGTACCCGCGGGGCGGCGCCCTTGAAACAGCGGGCTCACGCCCGCCGCTCGCCTGCCGCCCCGGCGAGCGGGGAGCGTCAGCTCCCTGTTTCTCCGAACCCGTGGTGCGCCTGCCTGGCGAGCGGGGAGCGTCAGCTCCCTGTTTCTCGGTACCCGCGGGGCGCCTGCCTGGCGAGCGGGGAGCGTCAGCTCCCTGTTTCTCCGAACCCGCGGCCTGGCGCCCTAGAAACAGCGGGCTCACGCCCGCCGCTCGCCTGGCGCCGTAGAAACAGCGGGCTCACGCCCGCCGCTCGCCTGGCGCCGTAGAAACAGCGGGCTCACGCCCGCCGCTCGCCTGGCGCCGCTCGCCCGGCGCCTGGTGAGCGATTCAGGCACAGCGCGCGGATTCGCTCATCGGGTTCCGACGGGACTTCTCGTGCTTCCACGGTTTCGTCAGAACGAATACCGAAACATCCAGTCGATCGTCACGGCGTTGCCCGGTTGCCGGGGGCCCAGGTCGTCGTCGGGAATCAGGCCCTGGCGGACGTCCTGAAACAACGTCTTGCGGAACGTCAGCTCGAGCCCCATCGTCAACTGCTCGGTCACGTTCAGCAGGCCGTTCAGGTACAGCACGTGGTTGTAGGTGCGACCGAACAGGAAATCCCGGTCGATCGGATCGTCCAGACCGGCGCCCAGATGCAACCGCACGCGGTCGGCCGGTTCGTACCACAGCTCGCACCAACCGCCGCGGGAGCGGATGGCCTGGCGGTTGCACGGGCAGACTCCCTGGCCGATGCCCGCCAGATAGGCGCTCAGGTTTGACCCCATGAACAGTTCGCCTTGCACTCCGCTGCGTTCGGTCAGCGGCAGCCGCAGATCGACATTCAGCGACCAGGTCAGAAACCGCACGTCGTCGGCGGGCGGCAGTTCCAGCGGTGGCGGGCTGGGCGCCAGGAAGTCGAATCCGGTCTGGCCGATGTGGGCCGAGATGCCGGCTTGCCAGGCGCGAGACGGTTGGCCGGCGGATTCGACCGCCAGCCGACCTTGCAGCACGGGCCAGGCGGCCGATTCGCGGTCCACGCCCGGCTCGTTCGGGAAGTCGGCGACGATATCCTGGTTCAGCGACCCTTGCCAGGCCAGTCGCGCGGCCGGGGCCAGTTCGTGGTACAGTTCGCCTCGAATCTGCGCTCGCCGAAATCCTGGATTGCCGGCAAAGTAGGCGGCTCCATAATCCAGAATGCCGGGCTGCAGGGGCGAGATGACGTCCCAGGTCTGGCCGGCCAGCAGGCGGAAGCCGTCGGTGCGGGCTTCCCAGTAGGCGTGGCGCAGCAGGACGGACGCGCGGTTCTCCGCGATAAAGTCCCCGTGGAAATCGATTTCGACCTTCCCGCCGCTGGCCGCGTTGTTCCATGGCGCCAGGCGCGGCCCGGCCACATCCAGCCCCAGCCGGGTGCGGCGAATGTCCAGGGTCATTGACGGCTCGCCCTCCACGTCGGGCGAGTGGACCCATAGCGAGTAGGCACCGGGAAAAGTCCGCCGCGAAGCGTAGACCAGGTCGCCCCAAAACGAACCGTAGGGAGTCACCCGGAACGGGCCGAGTTGCCAGCCGGTTTCGGCCAGCGCGTGGGCCGATTCCGCGGAGCTTGAGTACGCAGACAGCTCAGTTAACTCAGACAACTCCGCTAACTCAGACCCGGCGGGCAGTTCGGCCGCGTCCGAGCAGAGCCAGGGTGTCGGGACGGCGATCCCGCACAGCCAGACCAGCCAGGCAAACGACACGCGTCGGTGCATCGGCCAGTTCTTTCGCTATGCTAGTGAAGTTCCGGCCTCACCCCCTGGGGGCCCTGCCTGCGAGACACGGTGATCGCGTTTCGCTGCGGCCCGCCGGGACTGATATCGGACAATCGGGCCGCAAACTTGACGCAAACCGCGCAGTCCCGGCAATCGCTACGAATGAAGATCATCCTGGTAACTGCCGCGACGGGAGGTGTAGAATCGAGGTCTGAGGTTCGACAGTGGCGCTGTTCCCAGCATCTGTGCGAGGCATTGCATGACCAGGGGAAGCGGGTTGCCGGCCAGTAAACTGCGCTGGCATTGCGATCCAGAGCAGTTCGATTTCGACTCGACGAGCGACCTGCCCGATCTGCGCGAGATTCTCGGCCAGGCTCGCGCCCTGGACGCGATCCGTTTCGGCATCGGCATCCGGCAGCAGGGGTACAACCTGTACGTGCTGGGTCCGCCCGGCATGGGCAAGCGGACCACGGTCCGGCAGTTTCTGGAGCAGCAGGCGGCTGGCGAACCGACGCCGGACGACTGGTGCTACGTCAACAACTTCGAGCAGACTTACAAACCGAAGGCCCTGCGTCTGCCCTGTGGAGCGGGTAGCCGTTTCGCCAAGGATATGCAGGACCTGGTCGAGGATCTGCAGAACGCCATTCCCGCGGCGCTTGAGGCCGAGGATCATCAGAACCGGGTCAAGGACCTGGAGAACGAAGCCAAGGAGCGGCACGACACGGCCTTCCGCACGCTGGCCAAGAAAGCGGTGGAGCACGGGATCGAACTGGTGCGGACACCCAGCGGGCTGGCGCTGGCCCCGGTGCGGGACGGCGAGGTGATGGATGCCGAGCAGTTCGGCAAACTGCCCGAGGACGAACGCCGCAAGATTCAGGAGGCGATCGAAGGGCTGCAGAGCGAATTGCGGGCGCTGATCGAGCAGGTGCCCGAATGGCGCAAGGAGATGCGCGACAAAATCAAAGAGCTCAACCGCCAGGCCACGCATTTCGCCATCGGCCATTCGCTGGAGCAGGCGCGGGGGAAATACGCCGATTCGCCGGCGGTGCTGGAATATCTGACGGCGGTCGAGCAGGACGTGATCGAGCACGCCGATGATTTTCGCCCGGACGACGAACAGCCGCAGTTGCCGTTCCTGGTCGTGCCGCCCGACCAGCGGTCGTTTCAACGGTACCAGGTGAACCTGCTGGTGGACAACAGCCAGTTGCAAGGGGCGCCGGTGGTTGCCGAGGAGCATCCGAATCACCGCAACCTGATCGGGCGGGTCGAACACCGGGCCCAGATGGGCATGCTGACCACCGACTTCACGCTGATCAAGCCGGGCGCGCTGCACCGGGCCAACGGCGGCTACCTGATGGTCGAGATGCTGAGGTTGTTGAGCCAGCCGTATGCCTGGGAGGGGCTGAAGCGGGCCTTGCATGCGCGGCATGTGCAGATCGAGTCGGTGGCCGAATCGCTGAGCCTGGCGAGCACCGTTTCGCTGGAACCGGAACCGATTCCGCTAGACGTCAAGGTAGTCCTGCTGGGAGATCGGCTGCTGTACTACCTGCTGTACGAATACGATCGGGACTTTGCCGAGCTGTTCAAGGTGGCGGTGGACTTTGCCGACGACATGGACCGGGGACCGGACAGTTGCCGCATGTACGCTCGGCTGATCGCCACGCTGGTCCGGCAACGCGACTTCCGCCCGTTCGACCGCGGGGCCGTGGCGCGGGTCATTGAGTTCGCGGCTCGCGCGGCCGAGGATTCGCAGCGGCTGACCATGCACATGCGGACCGTGGCCGACCTACTGGCGGAGTCGGATCACTGGGCTCGGCGGAGCGACTCGCCGCGGGTCACGGCAGGACATGTGCAACAGGCGATCGACCAGCAGATCTACCGGGTGGACCGCGTCCGGGAACGCGTCCAGGACGAAATCCGCCGCGGCACGCTGCTGATCGATACCCGGGGCAGTTGCGTGGGGCAGGTCAACGGCCTGTCGGTGCTGGACCTGGGCAACTTCCGCTTTGGCCGCCCGTCGCGGATCACGGCCACGACCCGGCTGGGGCGGGGCGAAGTGGTGGACATCGAGCGCGAGGTGGACCTGGGCGGAGCGATCCATTCCAAGGGGATGATGATCCTGGCGTCGTTCCTGGCCGCCCGCTTCGCCAAGAACCAGCCCCTGTCGCTGGCCGCCAGCGTGGTGTTCGAGCAGTCGTATGGGAAAGTGGACGGCGACAGCGCGTCGGTGGCCGAACTGTGCGCGATCCTGTCGTCGCTGGCCGAAGTACCAATCGATCAGAGCCTGGCGGTCACCGGTTCGGTGAACCAGCATGGAACGGTGCAACCGATCGGCGGCGTGAACGAGAAGATCGAGGGGTACTTCGACGTGTGCGCCAGCCGAGGCCTGACGGGCAGCCAAGGCGTGCTGATCCCGGCCTCGAACGTCCAGCATCTGATGCTGCGGCAGGACGTGCTGCAAGCGGTTGCCGACGGCCAGTTCCAGGTGTACGCGGTGGAAACGGTCGACCAGGCGCTGGAATTGCTGACTGGTGTGCCGGCGGGCCCACTGGACGCCGCGGGCCAGTATCCGCCGGACAGCATCCAGGGGCGCGTCGCCGCTCGGCTGGCCGAACTGCTGGAACTGCGCCGCCGCTTCGGCATGGAAAGCAAGCCCGAGGGGAAATCCGAAGAAGCCAAGTCCTGACCGCACCTCATGGAGCATCAAGACGTCGATGCCCGAACGCACTGAACCGGTTCAGCGCCGAATCCTGGTTGCCCTGGACGCCTCGTCGCGGCGACTGGCCACGCTGGAAGCAGCCGCCCAGTGGGCGGCCCTGCTGCGAGCGGAATTGCACGGATTGTTCGTCGAGGACGAGAATCTGCTGCGCCTGGCCGGGCTGCCGTTCGCCCGTGAAGTGGCGTTCTGCTCGGCCACGATGCGGGACCTGGACCTGGCGGCGATGGAGCGGATCTTGCGTTCCCAGGCCGAAGCGGTGCGCAACGATCTGGTGGAAGTGGCGCAGCGGGTCCGCGTGCGGTGGTCCTTCCAGGTTGCTCGCGGCCACGTCGCTCGCACCAGCCGCGAGGCCGCGCGGGATGCCGACCTGCTGATCATTGGGCGCGAAGCGCCCGGCCCGCATCCGCTGCTCCCCCGCCACGCGCCGCACGCCGATCAACCGATCCTGGTGGCCTACCACGATTCGCCGGCTGGCCGGCGAGCGTTGGAGATCGCGGCCGAGCTGACGCCGGCCGCGGAGGATCGCGTGTCGGTGGTGGTCGTGGCCGACTCGCCCACCCGCGCCCGGACCGCCCGGTCCACCTGTGAAACCTGGATGCGGCAACACGGGCTGTCGGCGTCAAGCTGCACGGACTTCACGGCCAGCAGCGCCGACGACCTGCTGCAAGCGGCCGGAAATTGCCAGGCCCGACTGCTGATGATCGGCAGCGACAACTGGCTGCTGGACGACCAGGGACTTGATCTGTTGCTCGAAGGACTCGACTGCCCCCTGGCGCTGGTGCGGTGAGCAGAATCGCCTTTCGCTCCGCGAAGGTAGCGGATAGTCGCCTTTCGCTCCGCGAAAGTAGCGGATAGTCGCCTTTCGCTCCGCGAAAGTAGCGGGCGGTGGCATACGGTAGTTGGAAACCGAACAATCCGCCGGGCAATCCGGCGGGATTCAAAGCGGGGAGAGCGCGCCGTGCGATGTAGCTGGAAGCCGTTCGCAGCGCTTCATCACTCAGATACGCGCCAAGACCTCAACAGATCACTTCTGGCTCCCTCCCCGGCTTCCGGGGAGGGCTGGGGAGGGGCTCTTCGCACTCGCGCCAAGCTCATTCGATTTCGCTCGAACACATGGCCGTCGTTAGCACTGCGACTCTGATGGAAGACGAGTTCGCGCTGCCGGCGCTACTTTCGCGGAGCGAAAGGCGACTCTGGCGACTACTTTGCCGCCTTGCGGAAACGCAGGAAATAATTGTCCTTGAGCAACCGCTTTTCCTCGACCAGCTCGAAGCCGGCCGAGACGACTTCCCGCGCGAACACTTCCTGGCCCGCTCGAACGTGGTTCAAGATCCAGTCGGAACTTTCTCCCTCGACCCGCTTGAAGTCGATCAGGATCACTTCACCGCCGGGTCGCAGAGCGCGATGGATCGAGCGCATCGTCTTTTCGGGAAACTCGAAGTGATGGTACGTGTCGCAGAGGAACACGAGGTCCACGGAGGCTTCGGGCAGGTCGGCCGAATCGGGCTGGCAAACCACTCCCACCACGTTGCCCAATCCAGCCTCGCGGCAGGCCGCCTCGACGTGGTCGACGAACTTCCGCGCGATGTCCACGGCGTACACGCGACCTTGCGGGCCGACTTTCTCGGCCAGCAGGCGAGTGAACAGACCCGTACCTGCTCCCACGTCGGCGACCGCCTGGCCTGGCTTGGCGCCGGTGGCCGCCACGATCGCCTGCCGCTGGTCGTAGACCTCGCGGCCTTCCTTCTCGAACCGCTCCACGAACTGCGACACGTCCGGGTCCTGGAACGAATTATTGATCCCCGGATTGACGCTCTTCTCCTGGCACCAGCCGCGGTTGGTCGGCACCAACGCGAGACCGGCCCAGGCCACGGCGCCCAGAACCAACAGTTGGAAACATCTCGCGGGTTGGATCATGTTCGAGCTCCTGTTGCCGACAGGGTGGTCAGTTGTCAGTTGTTGGAGTCCGATTCCCAATTTGCAATTGGCAATCTGCCAGCATTCAAGAAGCACGCTTCCATCGGGCGTCCCTCGAGGCGATCCGCCACTGGCCTGCCCACGGACGAGCCTCCGATCCGTCCCGCGACTAGCAATGGTCTTCGGATCGTTCGTCTTCGGGCCGGCCGGTGCGGGCCTTGGGCAGCCGGCTGAGCGCTTCGTCGCTGGCGCCGGCGGGCGGCAGCGTGCGGAAGACGAAATCCCAGAACGGCGACGAGACGCCGAAGGCCAGCTTCGGGCAGCGGTAATGGTGCTGCAGATGATGGCGCCAGAGAAACTTCAACATCCGCGGCGGGCGGTAGCGGTGAATGCTGTAGTGCAGGAAGGCGTACAGCAGGTAGGCGATCACGAAGCCCGGAAAGAACATGAAGGCTCGCACGCCCATGATCAGGTAGAACAGGGCGAACACGAACGCCGCCACCGTCAGCGCGATTGCCGGGGGCATGAACAGCCGGCCGTGGTCGCGGGGAAACTCGTGGTGCACGCCGTGAGCGTAATAGTGGAACGTGCGGATCAGTTTGGATTCGGTGATGAAGTGAAACACGAAACGATGCACGATGTATTCGAAGAAGGTCCAGCTCAGCATCCCGCCCAGGAACAGGGCGCTCGCCTCCAGGACGTTGGTCACGTAGCCTTGCCAGAAGTTGACCACCACGAACGCCAGGGCGATCGGGATGTAGGTGCAGAGCGCGACCGTGGGAGAAACCCGCGTCAGGTTCTCCATGAAGCGGCTGCGGAACAACCGCCCGCGAGCGTCCTTGCCGCGCGGCCTGAGCTCCAGGTCCTCCGGCCGCGAGGCTCGATCCTGCTCCGCCACATCCTCCGCCGATTCCGGCAAGACCGTCTCCCGATCAGGCGACATCGCCGCGCTCTCCGTCACACGAGTAGAAAGGTTCCATCGAGCGGTCGTACAGGCAGTAAGTTTTATACAGGGTCACGGGCAGCATCCGCTGCAGGGACCGGAACGATCGTGCGTTGTCTTCGACGATCCAGGATATCTCGAATTCCTGGTAGCGGCTAGCGGACTGGTCGAACAACTTCTTCATCAGCAGCACGGCAATCCCGCCGTGCCGGTACTTCTCGTGGGCACCGACGGCGAACACGCGCGCCCGGCGGGTGCGCCGCAGCCAGAACAGCAGTTGCGGGATCCGCAGCCAGTCCCAGCGACCCACCGACCGCTGCAGGGCCCAGTTGACGTCGGGCAACATGGTCAGATACCCCACCAGTTCGCCCTCCCGCCGGACGAACGCGAACAGGTCCGGGTCCAGCACCCGGCGGACCTGGCGGACCATGTAGTCCAGTTCGGCGGCGGTCAGCGGCACAAACCCCCAGACATCCTGCCGCACGTCGTTGGCCAGGGCGTTCATCCGCCGCAGTTCGCCGTCCACATCCCGCGGGTCCAGGGTTCCTGGTTCGAGCTCCGGAAACCGTTCGGCGATTTTCCGGCAGACCTCGCTGACCTCCGCGTATTTGGTCTGGCTGCGGGCCAGTTCGTCGAAGCCGCAGCGATACGCAAAGAACGACTTGACCACTTCGAAGCCCAGCCCCCGCAGCAGGTCATCGTAGTACTTGGGCGTGTAGGCCATCATGATGTAGGGCGGCGTTTCGTGGCCGCTGATCTGCACGCCGAATTCACCCTTGAGCGACGGGCTGACCGGCCCGCGGAGCGTGCGGCAGCCGAACGGTTCGAGCCACCGGCGGGCGGTTTCCAGCAGCTTGCGGGCCACGTCCGGCCGGTTGGGGGATTCGAAGAAGCCGAAGAACCCCACGTCGTCCTGGTGGACCTGCCGGTGCAGGTGATCGACAATGGCGGCCACGCGGCCCACCGGCCGGCGGCCTTCCCAGCAGACAAACACCTCCCGCTCGGCGTGCTCGTAGAACGGATGCACGGCCGGGTCGAGTCTTTCGCGTTCCTGCCGGTCCAGCGGCATCACGGCCGAGGGGTCTCGCCGGTAAACCTGGCGGCGCACCTGGTGAAAGGCCCGCCAGTCTCGCCGGCTGCTGACCGGCCGGACCTCCAATCCTCCCGCGGCCTCCATCCGCTACCCGATTCCGCCGCTGGACAGCAGCGAGGCGATCGATTGTTGCAGGGGAAAACGCTGGTCGATTTCCTTCAGCGCTTCGACGACCCGCCGCATGTCGTCGGCCGTATGCAGGGCCGAGACCGTGATGCGGACAATCGACACGCGCTGCGGCACGGCCGGGTACATCACGGCGTTGGCCAGAATGTTGTACTCGTCCTGGAGCAGGCGGACCGCTCGCAGCGCCCGCAGCTCGCGGGTGAAGATCGAGGTGACGGCGCCTTGCGGATTGCCAATCTCGAACCCCGCCTCGCGCAGACCCTGCCGCAGCGTGTTCAGGTTCTCGCACAACTGCACCCGGCGCTCGGGCAGCCGCTGCATCAGTTCCAGCGACTTGATCGTGGCGGCCGTCAGCACGGCGGGCAGGGCCTTGGTCAGCACGAACCCGGGCGACACGTATCGCAGGTATTCCATCACCCGGTGCGGCCCAGCGACGTAACCGCCGAACGTGCCGAACGCCTTGGCAAACGTCCCGGCGTGCAGGTCCACCTGGTCCTCCACCCCGAAATGCTCGGCCGTCCCCCGGCCATGTTCGCCCAGCACGCCCGTGCCGTGAGCGTCGTCGACCAGCAGCCGGGCCCCGTACTTGTTCTTCAGCTCGACCAGCTCCGGCAGCGGCGCCAGGTCGCCCGACATGCCGTACACGCCATCGACGGCGATCAGCTTGGGCATGTTCGAGGGGCAGGCCTTGAGCTGGCTTTCCAGCTCGTTCATGTCGTTATGCTGAAACCAGGTCGCCTCGCCCTTGGCCAACTTGGCCCCCTCGTGCACGCAGCTATGAGCGTAGGCGTCCACAAACACCCGCTCATTGCGATCGACCAGCGCCGAAATCGTGCCCGACATGGCACCCAGGCCCAGGTTGAAGACCACACAGTCCTCGGTCCCCCGGAAGCGGGCCATGTCGCGTTCCAGCCGCTCGTGCAGCTCGGTGGTCCCCGTCAGCGGGCGGGCGCCCAGCGGCGTGCCGGCGCCGTAGAGCTGGACCACTTCCATCGCGGCCTGGATCGTTTCGGGATGCATCGCCAGGCCCAGGTAGTCGTTGGTGGCCACCTGCAGCATCTCGCGGCCATCCATCTGGATTCGGGGCAGGCAGTTGGCAACCGGATATTTACGAAAGAACAGCGACCGCAGGCTTTGAAACTCCTCGTCGCTGGAAGTGGTCCTGCGCATTCTCTTCCAGAAGGCGTCGCACTTTTCAAACAGATCGCTCATGCAGGGGATCCTTTGCAGACAGCGGCCGCAGCGGGAATCAGGTTGACCTGCAGGGGTTGACCACGCCCGGACCGCACACCGTCCTCAGAACGACAGCCCACCGCCGGATAGGGCACGGGGTGAGCGGAATGGCGTACATATTATGGCCCTCCGAGCGGGAAGTCGAGTGGCCGACGGCCCAAGTTTTCCGCGCCCGACCCACCTCGGCCGGCCGGCGGCGGGGAGCGTCCGGCGGGTCTGCCGATCAGGGAAACTTTGCGGCCCTTCCAGGTTGCTTACCAACCGAGGTCGGGCGAGCGATAATGCGGACATGAGTCGCGGATATACTGGCTACCTGACGGGAATCCTCGCCGCCGCCGTCTTGCTGGTGCCCTTCGTATTCTGGTACCTCCTGCAAGTCGCGCCGGCCGCCGGCCCGCCGCCGAAGGTTGAACCCGCTGCTTGGCGGTTCGCGCCGTCGTCCCTGCCCTTGCAAGCCTCGCCGCTTGGCCCTCCGCCCCACGATCGCCCCCTGCTGACTCACGTGCAAGTGTTCGATCTGGACCAGGACGGGCGGCTGGACGTCCTGGCCTGCGACGCTCAGCGTCTCGGCGTGTTCTGGTACCGGCAAACCGAAGCCGGCCAGTGGGACGAACGGCCGCTGCTGGAGCCCTGGCCATTCGGCCCGCCCGCCCACGTGACGGTCGTCGACCTGGACCAGGACCAGGATCTGGACGTGCTGGTCAGCGACCTGGGCAATGTCTGGCCGACAAACGCCCGGGTCGGCAGGGCTGTCTGGCTGGAAAACCTGGGAGACTGGCGGTTTCAGCCTCAGGTACTGCTGGATGACGTGCGGCGAGTGACCGATGTGCAGGCCGGCGACCTGGACGGCGATGGGGACCTGGACCTGGTGGTGGCCGAGTTTGGATTCGACCAGGGCCGCTTGCTGTGGCTGGAGAACATGGGCGGCCAGGCGTTCCGTGAACGGCAACTGATGGCCGCTCCGGGGCCGATCCACGTGCCGCTGGCCGACTACGATGGCGATGGCGATCTGGATATCGCCACGGTGTTCACTCAGGAGGAAGAGGAGGTGTGGGGGTTCGAGAATCTGGGGGGCGGCCGGTTCGACCCCCGGCCTCGCCTGCTGTACTCCACGCCGAACCACGACCTGGGCGGAGCCGGTCTGGTCCAGTGCGACCTGGACCAGGACGGCGATCCCGACTTGCTGCTGTCGGCCGGCGACAACCTGGATCTGGTGTATCATTATCCGCAGCCCTACCACGGGTGCATCTGGCTGCAAAACCTCGGTTCCTGGCGTTTTCAACCTCGCCGGCTCGCTCACTTCGGCGGAACGTACGCCGCCGCACCGGGCGACTTGGACGGCGACGGCGACCTGGACGTGGCGCTGGTGTCGATCTTCAACGATTGGGCTCGCCCCGGCGCCGCCAGCCTGGCGTGGCTCGAAAACGACGGCCGCCAGCATTTCACCCCCTGGCAGATCGCCGACCAGCCGACCAGTCTCTGCACGGTCGCTTGCGGCGATCTGAATGGCGATGGCCGGGCCGACATCGTGGCCGGCGGCCTGCATATCAAGGAACCGTTCGACCGCACGGGCCGCATCACGTTGTGGCTGAGCCGCCACGCCGCGGGGTCGGCGCAGGCGGGAACTGGGGCACAAGCGGGAGCCAGGCCGTGAACCGATTGCCCCGCATGCCGCTGGCCAAAGTGCTGCTGGCCGTATTGGTCGCCGAACTGCTGGCCGGGACCGCCTTGGTCCTGTGGCAGCCGCCGCAGCCGGTTCCGCCGCTGCCGCCGGTCGAGATTTTCGATCCGCTGACGGCCGAGCAGATGCGGCAGATGCGCGACGGGGTCCGCCCGCGAGCGGCCGAGGACTGGAGCGAACTGGCCGAAATGTACCTGGCGCACGGATTCTACCCGGAAGCCGAAGCCTGTTACCGGCGAGCGTGCGAGTTGTCGCCGGAGCACGCCGAGCGCCGCGGCGACTGGGCTTTCTGCCTGTCGCGGATGGGGCGGATCGAGGAAGCGCTGGCGGAGTTTCAGCAGGCGATCGCCCTGGGGCACCCTGACGCCGCCGCGCTGCGGTACTTTGCCGGCCGCGACTGGCTGCGGCTGGAGCAGACCGAGGCGGCCAAACGGACTTTCCTGCTGGCCGCCGACCTGCCCGCGGCCCGGTACGAACTGGCCAGGCTGGACCTGGCGGAAGGCCGAGGGGGCCGGGCAGCCGAACGGTTAGAGCGGCTGCAGCGGGAGATTCCCGACTGCCTGGCGCCGCATTGGCTGAGGGCGCGGGCCGAACGGCGGCTGGGTAATGCGCGAGAGGCGGAAGAGTATGAACGGCGAGCGGCGGCCGCACGCGGCCGATTGCCCACGCCGTTCGACGAGCGGTCGGAGCGGGTCCGGCAAGTGTACCACCAGTTTGGCAGGCAAGGGCGGCTGGAGCAGCTTCGGCAGGAGATTGAGCGCGGTCGTCTGGCGGAGGCCCGCCGAGAACTCGAATGGTTGCTCCAGCAGCAGTGGTCGGCGGAAGCGGCCGATCTGTTGTCGGACGTGGATCATGCCGAGGGCCGGTTCGACCAGGCTCGGCGGCGGCTCGGTGAGGTGCTGGACCGCGAGGGCCCCTCGTTGCACTGGCTATGGCGTTACGGGGAAGCGTGCGAGGCGGCTGGGGAATTGGACGAAGCGGGTCGAGTGTGGCTGCGGGCGGTCGCCTTGGGTCCGGAGAGCGAAGCGCAAGGCCTGTTCGTCAAGCTTTCTCAGCTCTACGAGTCGCGGGGGGACGTGGACGAGGCGCGGCGGTTCAAGGCTCGCTTCTATCATGCCGCGGGAGTGGAGCGGCTGGACAGCGGCCAGCCGGGGGCGGCTCGCGCGTCGCTGGAGGAGTCGCTGGCGCTGGATGCCGAGCGAGCGGCGACGTGGTACTATCTGGGCCAGGCCCTGGAAGCGTTGGATCGGACGGCGGACGCTCGCCGGGCCTACGGGCGGTGCCTGGAATTGCAGGCGTTTCACGGCCGGGCACTCGACGCGCTCCGGCGGATCGGCCCGTGAGAAACAGCGGGCTGACGCCCGCCGCTCGCCTGTCCCGCCGCTCGCCTGTCCCGCCGCTCGCCTAGGGCGAGCGGGGAGCGTCAGCTCCCTGTTTCTCTGAACCCGGTTAGCGATCGGGCGGGATGAGGGTCGACCTGTGGCGCGGCGCCAGAAACAGCGGACGCCCCGCTGGTGGTCAGAAACGCCAGAAACAGCGGGCTGACGCCCGCCGCTCGCCTGTCCCGCCGCTCGCCTGGCAAGACATTTTGCCAGCCGCTACTTGGAAATCGGCTCGGCCGATCGCTATACTGCCAATTCCGAGATTTTTCTCGGAATTTCACTTCTTGTTTTCAATTCTTTTTTTCTGGGGGCGGTATATGGCGCGAAAACGTGCTGGGTTTACGCTGGTGGAACTGCTGGTGGTGATCGCCATCATTGGGATTCTGGTAGCTTTGCTGCTGCCGGCAGTTCAAGCGGCCCGCGAGGCCGCTCGTCGTATGCAATGCCAGAATAACCTCAAGCAGTTGGGGCTGGCGATGCACAACTTCCACGATACGTATGGCTATTGGCCTCATGCGGGGCACCACTGGCAATTCCACGTGGGATTCGACCGCAACAAGGCGCCCTGGGTGGACGGGCGGCAAGGGGCTGGCTGGGGTGCTCAGATTCTGCAATTCATCGAGCAGCAGACGCTGTTCGACGGCAGCTCGCCGGCGGCGGATCTGGACCGCAACGGAACCATTTCCGACATCGAGAAGTCGAAGTTGATTTTCATGACGCCCGTGCCGGCGTTCTATTGTCCCAGTCGCCGGCCGGCCAAGGCTCACCGCCCCAACACCGATTGGTTCGCCTACACGACCGATGGCGGCGGCGTGTATGTCAGCATCAGCGGGAACACGCCTCAGTACGGCCATTCGCAGACCGATTACGCGGCGGCCGAGGGGCGGGAGCTTAACTCCGCTGGCAATTGCGCCGGCAGCCACGGCGTGATCATGCGCAGCGTCAACCCAACCCAGGCCGCGCAGGGCCTGCCCGCTCCGGAATACGCTCGCCAGGCGTTCGTCCCGGTCACCATGGCCGGCATCTCGGATGGCACGTCGAACACTTTCGTGCTGGGTGAAAAGCGGCTGCGGATCGACGGGATCGGCAACTACCAGACGGACGATAACGAAGGCTACGCCTCGGGCTGGGACCACGACGTGATCCGCCAAGCCTGCTGGCAATGGGCACCGACGATGGACTGCGTGGGAACGGATGCGAAGCGCGACAAGCGAGGCGTGCCCTGCGGATACGGCCAGAACCGTTTTGGGTCGTCGCACCCCGGCGGTTTCCAGGTGATCATGGCGGACGGCTCGGTCAAGTTCCTGTACTACGAAATGGACATGGAAACTTTCCGGCGGTTGGGTAATCGTCGCGACGGCGAACCGGTGGTGCTGGACTCGCAATAGTTCGCCGATTACATTGGCGCGTCTCGTCTCGGCGCCTCGCCACCTGCTGGTGTGCGAGGCGCTGTTGTTTTCCCGTCGCCGCGGCCGGCCCACCGGCGTGAGTCGCCGCTCGCGGGATTGTCTCCTCCAGCTATTGTGATCGCGAGTCCAATCATGAAGTCGTATCGAACATGTAGGGTGCTGGTGCTGGCCCTGTGCGCGGCATTGGGAATGGGGTGCGGAGGCGGCCGCCTGCCCGTGGACCAGGGCGTGATCGTCCGCGTCAAACTGCTCAAGGGCGGGCAGCCACTGTCAGGGGCCATCGCCGATCTTCCGCCCGGCGTGGAGGGTACTTCGCCCTTCGAAATCGCGCTGGTGCCTCAAGGCGGCGCGGACGCCGCGGAAACGCACTTGCGGGGCATGTATTACGGCGAATATTCCCCGGCAGATGGCGTGGCGGTCTTCCGAGGGCCGGGCAAGGGGATCCCGGCCGGACGATATACGTTGACGGTTCGTGCCTTGGATGTGATGCCGGGTGATGCCGAGAACGACCCGCTGGGCGGCAAGTTCGACATCGAAACCAGCACGCTGGTGTTCGACATCCCTCCCGACCAGCTGGGGAAGGAATACGACCTGCCGGAAATCGACTTGGACTCGCCGCCTGGGTCTTGAGCGGCCGAGCTTGTCCGAGCCGGCACTGGGAACACGACCAGGGGGGAGCTGCCAAGACTCCCCCTTGGTTGCTTCTTGTCCGACCCGCCGGAGCACCCGGGAACGACCATGCTCTGGGACTGGCAGGCCGCAGGCCTTGCACCACGCCGCCGTCGGACGGGCCTGTGACCCGCCCTGCCTGCATGAGCCTCTTCTGGCCTGACTGAGCCCCTTCTGCCTGCTTGTAATCCGTCCTGCCTGACGGGACAGAGACCAAGCATCACCCCGATGGGTTGTTTGCCAACGGTAGGCAAACCTGCTATACTCTGCCCGCTAGTCCAATTCCGGGAACTCTCCCAGGATTTCACTTCTTTGACTCTCGTTCGGCTCTTTTTTTCTCATCCCTAATTCATCCAGGGGGCTTGTATGAGTACCAGGCAACTGTGTACCGGGCGTCGAGGTTTCACATTGGTCGAGCTGCTGGTGGTGATCGCCATCATCGGGATTCTCGTGGCGTTGCTGCTGCCGGCTGTTCAAGCGGCTCGCGAGGCAGCTCGCCGGATGCAGTGCCAGAACAATCTCAAACAACTGGGCCTGGCGATGCACAACTTCCATGACACGTATGGCCACTGGCCGCATGGCGGCCATCACTGGCAATTCCACGTCGGTTTCGACCGCAACGGGGGGACCTGGATCGATGGTCGGCAGGGCGCCGGATTCGGCGCTCAGATCCTGCAGTTCCTGGAGCAGGGGACTCTGTTTGACGGTTCGTCGCCCGTGGCCGACCTGGACGGCAACCGCCGGATCTCGGACATTGAAAAGTCGAAGCTGATTATTCGCACGGCGGTCCCCTCGTTCTACTGCCCTAGCCGGCGCCCCGCCAAGGCCCATCGTCCGCGCAACGACACGCGGCTGTACACAACCGACGGCGGCGGCGTGTACATCAGTGTCAGCGGCAACACACCCCAGTACGGCGCGGGACAGTCCGACTACGCGGCGGCGGAAGGACGCGACCTGAACAGCGCCGGCAACTGCGCGGGCAGCCACGGTGTGATCCTGCGATCGGTCAACCCGCGCCAGGCGGCGCAGGGCCTGCCGGCGCCGGAATACGCTCGTCAGGCGTTTGTACCAGTCACGATGGCCAGCATCTCGGACGGCACGTCGAACACCTTCGTGCTGGGCGAAAAGCGTTTGCGGATCGACGTGCTGGGCACCTATCAAGGCGACGACAACGAGGGTTACGCCACCGGCTGGGATCAGGACGTCGTGCGGCAGGCGTGCTGGCAGTGGGCGCCGACCTCCGATTGCATCGGACCCGCGGCCAGGATCGACAAGCGGGGCATCCCCTGCGGCTCCGGCCAGAACCGCTTCGGCTCGTCGCATCCAGGCGGCTTCCAGGTGGTGATGGCGGACGGTTCGGTCAAGTTCCTGTACTATGAAATGGATCTGGAGACGTTCCGGCGCCTGGGCAACCGGCATGACGGCGAACCGGTGGTGCTGGAGGATAAGTAGTTCCCGTCACGAGGCGAACGGCGGTCGCGGCCCGGCCAGCCTGCCGGTCGCCGCTCGGGCCGGCCGGTTGCCGCTCGATTGACAGCACCGGCGGCGCGTGGTAACCCGAGCTGCATGACAGGTCGTTTCAAAATCGGATGTCTGCTGTTGTTGCCGCTGTTGCTGGCGTTGGGCGGCTTGCTGGTCGTCCTGGGGCCGCGGCTGGCGCCGCGCGACGAGTCGTGGCACCGGGCCCAGGACGCCGTCGCCCAGGGCCAGTTTCAGCGTGCGCAGTCGTATCTGGTCGACTACGTGGTCCGTTATCCCAGGGACGGCGACGCTCACCTGCTGCTGGCTCGCTGCTACCGGCAGGCGATCGAAAACGATTTGGAATCGGCCGAGCTGCATCTCAAGCAGGCTCGCCAGGCCGGTCTGTCGGCGGCGGGCCTGGAACTGGAAGAGGACTTGCTGCAGTACCAGTACTACGGCGGGCCGCCCGACCTGGAACAACGGCTGGCGGAGCTGGCCCAGTCGCAGCCGGCATCGGCGCCGCTGATCTGGGAAGCCCTGGCCCGCGGCTGCGTCTATCACGAGCGGCTGAACGCGGCCAACAAGTGGCTCGACCGCTGGGTCGAAGCGGCCCCGCAGGACCCCCGGGCCCGGATTTGGCGCGGGGCCCTGTTCGAACATCTCGGTCGGCCCGAACTGGCGATCGAGGACTACCGGGCGGCCCGCGAGCAGATGCCCGGCGACCTGCTGCTCGACCGGCGCCTGGGGCTGGCGCTGGTGGTCAGCGGTTATGATTTCGAAGACGCCTCGCGATTGCTGACCAGCTATCTGGCCGCGCAGCCTGACGACGCCGATTCGCTGTGCGGGCTGGCCCGCTGCCAGCGGGCGGCGGGCGACCTGGACGCGGCGCTGGCGACGGCCGAGAAAGTGCTCGCCCAGGCCGAGGACAACATCGACGCGCTGCGGACCAAGGCATTGATTGAACTGGACCGGGGGCAGGACGAGCAGGCCCTGCTCACGCTGCAGCGGTTGAGTTCGGCCGGACGGCAATTCGAACCGCGCACAGCCTTCCAGCGACTCAAGCTGCTCGACCCCGTGCTGGACAATCCGCACCAGTCGCAGCTTGCCGAGGAGGTCCTGCACCTGGAGGCGCAGGCGCTGCGGCGGCTGGGCCGTCAGGACGAGGCGGACCAGCGGGTGGCTCGGCTGGCCGAACTGCAGGACGACATACGCCAGTTGAAACAACTGCTCGGCCAGCGATCCGAGCGGGCGGACGACGTGGAGTACCTGGTCGAAGTCGTGGGCCTGCTGATCCGCACCGGCCAGCCGCGGCAAGCCGACGAGTGGCTGCAGCAACTGAACGTGTCGGCTCCGAACGACCCCCGGCTGCCCGCCCTTCAGAATGCCCTACGCGAAAGCGCCGCCCCATGATTCGCTCGGTGGTGATGCGCCTCCGGCAGGGCAGCCTTCCGGCGGTAAGGGGCCTCCGGCAAGTCGGCCGTCCGGTGGTGCTGGGCCTTGTCTGCTTGTCGCTGCCGGCTTGCGGCCAGGCGGAGCGCGGCCCCGGAGCGTCCGCCACGAACCAGGTCGCTCGTCCGGCCACTCAGGAATCGCCCCCGCCGCCACCCGCGACGGAGCAATCGCCGCAGCTCTTCCGCGACGTGGCCGAGGAAGCCGGCATCCAATTCACTTACCGCAACGGCGAGGAGGCGGACCAGTACAGCATTCTGGAGTCGCTCGGCGGTGGCGTGGGCCTGATCGATTACGACCAGGACGGCCTGTACGACGTGTTCCTGCCAGGCGGCGGCTATTTTCGCGACCAGCAGGTGCTGGGGCATCCGAGCCGTATGTATCGCAACGAAGGCCACTGGCGGTTCCGGGACGTGACGGCCGAACTGGGACTGGATCAGCCGTTGTTTTACAGCCACGGCTGCGCGGTGGCCGATTACGACCGCGACGGTTGGCCGGACTTGCTGGTGACGGGCTACGGTCGGCTGGCGCTGTACCACAACGAGCAAGGGCGGGGCTTCACCGAGCGGGCCGAACAGGCGGGACTGCTGGTCGGTCGCTCGGAAGTGCACTGGAGCGCCGGAGCGGCCTGGGGCGACCTGGACCAGGACGGCTGCGTCGACTTGTTCGTGACGCATTACCTGGACTGGTCGTTCCAGAATCATCCGCGCTGCCGAGGTTACGGACCGGGGCAGGAGGTGGACGTCTGCCCGCCCAACATCTTTGCTCCGCTGTCGCAGCAGTTGTTCGCCAACCAGCGGGACGGCACGTTTCGGGAGCTTGGCCAGCAGGCGGGCCTGCGGCCAGCCAAGGGTTTGGGAGCCTTGATGTTCGATGCCGATGACGATGGCCGGCTGGATCTGTATGTGACCAGCGACACGCTGGCCAACCACCTGTACCTGAACCGCGGCGAGTGGCAACTGAACGAAGTGGGACGCCAGCGGGGCGTGGCGGGCGGCGAGCTGGGCGGCCTGGAGGGGAGCATGGGCGCCGACGCGGCCGATCTGGACGGCAGCGGGCGTCTGTCGTTGCTGATCACCAACTTCGAGGGGCAACTGCACGGCTTGTATTTGAATCGCGGTGGCGGGCTGTTCGACCACGGCAGCAGCCTGACGGGGCTGGCCGGGATGGGCACGAACCGCGTGGGTTGGGGCGTCGCGTTCTTCGACTTCGACCTGGACGGCGACGAGGATCTGGTGATCAGCAACGGGCACGTGATCCGCTATCCCAGGCCGCCGCAAACGGTCGCTCAACCGACCGAGCTGCTGCGCAACCAGGGCAGGGGACCGGCCGGTTGGCCGCGCTTCGAGCGCGTGTCGGACCAGGCGGGCGACTACTTCCGCCAGCCGCACACGGGGCGGGGCGTGGCGGTGGGCGACTTGGATAACGACGGGCGGCCCGACCTGGTGATCAGCCACGTCAACCAGCCGGTGGCCGTGTTGCGCAACGAGCTGGACGGCGGCCAGCACTGGCTGGGAATCGAACTGCGGGACCCGGAGCACCAGCAACCGATCGGCGCCAAGCTGACGCTGGAAACCACCTCTGGCCAGCAGGTGCGGGTGATCAAGGGCGGCGGCAGTTACCTGTCCAGCTCCGATCGTCGGGTGCTGCTTGGACTGGGCAGCGAGAGCCGTCCCGTCCGCCTGACGGTCCGCTGGCCGGGCGGCCAGGTGCAGACCTGGGAGGCCGCCGAGCTGGGCCTGGACCGCTACGTGCGGCTGGCTCAGGGATCCGCGGCGGTGCGTTTCCAGCGCCCGTAGCGCGCATCGGGAGTTGGTCGTTCGCACAACGACCGCGCCTGGTCCCGCCGGCTTGCCCGGCGGATCGTTCGGCTTCCCACTACTGAACGCGCTTCGGCGAACGCTCCCCCCTTGATATCCCTTTGGCTCCCTCCCCGGCATCCGGGGAGGGCTGGGGAGGGGTCTTCGAAGCTGTTGAGGACAACGCGATGCACCGCGACCGGGAACGACGCAATCTCGCGCGATAGTTACGCCATCAACGATCCAAACTGAGAAAACGCCCTTGGCAACCCCGCGGGAATCGTCAAATCCGATCGAGCGGGCTTTGGACGCTGGTGGCGCCGAGCGAGCTGACGTGAGTGTGGATCATCGTAGTGCGGACATCGGCGTGGCCGAGCAGTTCCTGGATGGTGTGGATATCCTGGCCGCCACGTTGCGCCGGACGGCCAGGTGAGTCAGAAATTGATTAAGCTCCAGGCTGCCCATTTCGTCCGGATGTCGCCAAGCGCCTGCTTGATCTCGATGAAAGCGCAGGAACTGCTCGATCCACCTCAGGTAGGCTCGTTCGGTGCGAATCGACAGATGACGTTGCCGCATCAGGTTCCCAACCTGTTGCAGCAGTGGAGATTTAGACACATTGGCCGACTTCGAAGAAAAAAATTGTATACTACGGTGAGGACTAGGTGGTGGGGATTGCTTCGTACGCGAATGAGGTACCCCAATAATCTGATGCCTCCGCTACAACGCCATAGATGGGTTCGGATAGAATTGGGGCCGTTTGCTCCTCTACAGTCCGACGAACCAAGCGGTGCACCGGAGCGGGCGAACGAGCCGGTTTTGAAATAGAACGTCACCTGCGCCCGCCAGGTGACCTTGGTCGTTCATGCCCCAACAGGACTTGACGATACATGTCGAACCGCAATGAATTCAAACTTAGCAATGGCAGGGTGATCCGACTCGTTGCGATTGACCAATGGAGGACGTACTCAGGACTACTTGAAGGTGTGCCTACAATCGAAATGAATGAACGGCACATTCGTCGCACCATGGATACGGCGAGAGAGCGTCGGCACTTTGATCCATATTTGATCCCGCCAGTTATGACGCCAATCGAACCTGGTCGCGATTATCCATTCGGGACACCAGCCTCAATTCCCGAAATCACATGCATTGGGCAGTTCGATTGCTTCGACACTGCAAGAGATAAAGCGATGGATGGTTCGACACTGCCCATCGTGTGGTTCCAGAAGGACTTCGCTTTTCCGATAGACGAGGTGATTCAAGAGCACCTACGACTGCTGGATTGGGAGAAGCACGCATCCGACTTTCAATACTGACGATGGCCTAATCGGGTAGCCGGGCGGGTTCCCCGCCCGGCCCCCACACCACCTGGCATGCGGTTCCGCACCAGGCGGTTCGACGAAGGGGAGCAAGTTGCGCCCGATCAGCGTCAGCAACCGGGCATCGCGTACCTTGCGGGCCACGCGGCTCATCAACACGTCATGCTGGCACTCGTGAATCACTCACACCGTACATGGCAACTGTCGAGCAGTCGCCGAGCGATCGCATACATGGGATCAGCGGTGGCCAGCGGATTGTGAAGTCAAGGTCAACTCCCGTCGCCGCGTGACGTTCGGTGGCAAAGGGCGAAGTGATGCCGTGGGAAGTTACGATCCGGCGAGCACTTTGCGGTATATTTATTACACTTGGTTAGCGAAAGTCGCGCGATGCATTCGCTGCTTGATAGTCCACAACCGAAACTGGCCCGATTAGAGTTCGGACTATCCTCTGCCGACCGTCAGGCGCTCTGGAGGAAATGGCGGAACGAAGGGTACGACGGCATTGAGGTCAACATCTTCGGTGGTTCCGACGGCCCGAGGTGGCCGATGGGACAAACGCATACGCTCGACTTCCTCGCGGACTTTCCGGGCCTGAAGGCTGCCAGCGTGATCGTCAGCGACCTCGCTTCGCTGGAGCCGCTGTCGCACGCCGCTAGTTCTCTGGAGTCCCTGGCATTCGGCGGCTGGACTGAGCCGTCAAAACTGTCGTGTAAGCCACTTGCGCAATGCCGCAAGCTAAGGGCGCTATCGCTAAACCGGATGCCGAAGGATCTGGGGGCAATCGAGACGCTGACGGGACTCGAGGAACTCTCCCTGCTGGGGTACACTTTCAAGTCCCTGGACGTTCTGCGGCCGCTAAAGAACCTGGAACGGTTGTGGATCGGCTTCGGCAGTGTGCCGGACCTTGGGCCCGTCTGCGAACTGTCAAAGCTGAAGGCACTGGAATTGATGCGCCTTCGTAAACTGGGGGAACTGTCGCCATTGTCCCAAGTGAAGGCTCTGCAGTTTCTCGCCGTGGCGGACATGAAGCAAGTTACTGAGATGCCGGACTGTTCAAACCTCAAATCCCTGCGACGGGTATACCTCGATACGATGAACGGGATCACCGACCTGAGCGGATTGGCAAAGGCCCCCGGTCTGGAAGAGCTAATTGTCGTCGAGAGCAGGATTGAAGCAGGGGTGTTCGACCCGATCATCGCGTATTCCAAACTGAAGCGAGTGACAGTGGGGTTGACGTCGCGGAAAGTCGAGGCGGAGGTAAATGCCAGGTTCGGTAAACGAGCGATCAGCGTGTTCGGCACCAAGGACGAGAAATTTGTCCTCAAATGATCCCGATCAGTTACGGCCGTCGAACAAAGCGGTGAACGGGAGCCTCCGATTACGCTTGTTTCATAATCACAGTCTTTTGGCGGCGACCCGGTTACCTTGGACATTCGGTGGCGGAGACGGAGGGCGCGAGTGATTTGCGATGAGCGGTTGAAGTCGTTGCCGGTGCCGACGCCCGAGCAGACGGCCCGGTTCGCGGACCACGTGGCCGACAACCACAGTTGGTGCAAGCACCTGCCGTTCTTCCCGCCGGGCGCGTCGTTCGTGTTCTTCCCCAACCCGCACGCCGGCCGCGGGGTGAAGGCCGAGGGCGAGCGGTTCAAGGTGTACGACATCAAGCGCGGCGACTACTTCCCCCATCATAGCAGGCTCGCAACCGCGGAATACCTCGCCCAGTTCGGACACTGGGACTACTGGGTCGACGACAACCCCCGCGTCCTCGACCCCCAGCCGGGACCGTGGCTGTACGCGGCCGACGGCAGCCACAGGGAATTGCTGCCAGACGACCTCAAGGGACAGTGGTCCTGCCGACTGACGGCGTTCCTCAACGCCGCGCCGCCGATGCTCGGCCTCCGCCCAAGCGAACTGCGGCGGGAGGCAGATGCGTTCCTGGCCGCCGGTCGACGCACACTCAGCCGGATCGTGCTCGGCCTGTTCGACAGTCAAGGAAACGAAGACCCGGCCTTCGAACGATATCGGGCTCTGGTCCGGGAACTCTCCCAGGCCACGGCGAGTTCGGGTAACGCGTCCCTGGATGACTTCATGGAGTCTGAGCGACGGGCGCAGCGGGAGTTGCTGCTGGCCACGCTCCAGCAGGTGCGGGCGGCGTGGGCGAACGGGCCAACGTGAAAGTGCTGTTCGACGTCAACTGTCTTGGCCCTTTAGCGACAACTAGACGGAACGTGGAACTAGGTCTCGGTTAGGCGCTGGAACCAGTGTCCGAGGCGGTTGGCGTGGTGGGTGGAGCGATTGTCCTCAATCGCTCTTGCGGCGCATCGCCGCACCGCGCATCCGGGCCGCTGGCCCGAAGAACCCGATTGGGGACAATCGGGCTACACTGTGGGTGGAGCGATTGTCCTC
>JAGFJK010000267.1 GCA_024102795.1 Pirellulaceae bacterium | reverse complement strand
ACGCCCGCCGCTCGCCAAGTCGCCGCCGGCCGGGGGAGAAACAGCGGGCTGACGCCCGCCGCTCGCCAAGCCGCCAGCCAGCGGCATCAGGCCCAGTTGGCTTCGGCCAGCACGCGATCCACGGCGGCCGCATACTGCTCGGCCTCGCACACGTCGCGGGCGGGAGCCGGTACTGGTCGAGCCGCCTCGCCCTCGCCAGCTCCACCGTTGGCCGACAACTGGAAGCCCAGGTCCGCCGGCGTGCCGTCGATCCGCACCGCGGCGCCACCCTGTTGATCCAGGGCGACGCGGATATGCTGGTCGCGAATCGAGTAGACGCGGGTCTGCGTGCCGTTGTTTTGCGTCTGAATCTGGATCGTCACCGTGCTCAGATCCTGGCTCAGCGTGGCCGAGGCCCCCGTGACGCCGCTCCAGGTGCTGCCCAGCAGGGACTGCCAGAACTGGTTGCCAGCCCGGTCGGTGCCAAACAACATGCCGTCGCCGGTGGAGGACGCGAAGGTGTCGATGATCGACACGAATTCGGCCCGCAGGCCGAGTTTCCCGAAGTTGTTGTTCGCGCCGCCGTTGACTCCCAGTCCCAGTTGCGGAATGTTGATGTTCATGATCAGGTCGTTGGCGTGGTCCGCGTGTCCGCCCTGGTTGCCGACGGTCTCCTGAGCGTCGATCATGTGGACCACCTGGCTGATCAGTTGCAACTGGTACGTGCCCGGCACGACATTGGCGAACGAGTAGTTGCCGTTCATGTCGGTGGTCGTGGTCCGCGACACGGCCTCGCCCAGCATGTTGGTTCCGGCAAGCTGCACTTCCAATCCGCTCAGCCGCAACTCGGCGGCACCCACCACGCGGTTCTGATCGCGATCGACGTAGGTGGTTCCGGACAGCGTGCTGTTGACGAAGTTCTGAACGGCGATCGGCACCGCGCCGTTGTCGGTGCCGCTGGCGCCGGCCCCGTTGTTGCCCAGATCGTCGACGCTGGCGTTCAGGGTGTCGTTGCCGAAGAACCCGGCGTTGGGCCGGTAGATCATGCCGTTCAGGGCGGCGTTCAGCTCACTTTGCGTGCCCTCGATGGTCATCGCGGCCGAGTTGTTCGCGCCGCTGACGAACGTCAGGCCGGCGGTGGTGCTGAGGATCAGCCGCCCGCTGGTCACGCTGAGCACCATCCGCAGGTCATCCGGGTCCGAGTCCACGTCCATCACGGAAATCCGGTTGCCGTTCGCCGTGTTGAAGACCAGGTCGATGTCCCGCACGGTCGTCTGATTGCCGGGGACGGTCAGGTCGGGAGCGTCGTTCTGAGCCACGACGTTGATCGGCACGGAGTTATTTGCGCTGAGCGGTCCAGGAGTGCCCACGTTGCCCAGGTCGCTGACGCTGACATTCAGCGAGTCCGCCCCGGCGAAGTTCAGGTTGGGCGTGTAGCTCAAGCTGGCCAGGGCCGTGTTCAGCGCGGCGATCGTGCCACGGAAGGTCATCGACGCCTGGTTGTTGCCGCCGGACGTGAAGTTCAGGCCGCCCGTCGAAGCCAGGCCGATCCGCCCGCTGGCGACGGCCAGCGACACCTCCAGGTTGAACGGGTTGACGACGAAGTTCTTGTCGATGTCGTCCACCGACACCCCGTTGATCACCACCGCCGTGTCCTCGTTGGTCATCTGCTGGCCGGGCACGACCAGCGTGGGCTGATCGTTCACGGCGGTTACGGTCACGTTCACGGTGGCCGTGCTGTCGACTCCAATCGCCGCCGTATCGTTGGCCGTGTAGGTGAACGAATCGGTGCCGTTGAAGTTGGGGTCGTTCGGCGTGTAGATCAACACATCGTCCGTCAGCAGGCTCGGCGTACCGTTGTCGTTCAATGTCACGGTGCCGTGCGTGCCCTGGGTAAAGCTGATCAGCGTGGGATCCTCGCCCGGGTTCGGCAGGACGTTGGCCAGCACGTCCACCGTCAGCCCCCCGGCGCCCTCGCTGGTGGTGGCAGGCACATTTCGCGCTCTGGGCCGCAACGCCGGCACCACGTCGACGCTGACCGTGGCCGTGTCGGTCAGGCCGCCGCTGTCACGGATCGTGTAGGTGAACGTGTCCGTGGCGTCGACGAAATCGGGATCCGGCTGGTAGGTGACGAAGTCGTCCGCCGGGTTGCCGGGCGTGCCGTTGTCGTTGATGGCCGCCACGCCATTAGCCGGCTGAGTGACGGAGATGATCGTCAACGTATCGATGCCCTCTTCCATCGGTCCAGGACTGTCGTTGGCCAGGACGTCGATCGGATTGTCGGCGGCCATGGACAGTTCATCAACCGAGATATTCAGGTCGTCCATGGCGATCGGCGGGTCGTTGACCGGCGCCAGGTCGATGAACACGGTGGCCGAATCGCTCAGGACGGGCACGCCGTTGTCGTTGATCGTGTAGGTGAAGCTGTCGGTGCCGAAGTAGTGTTGCGGTGGCGTGTAGGTGATCGTGGTGCCGTTCAGCGACACGGTTCCACCTTCGGCGCTGTTCGCCGCGACGCTGACCACGGTCACCGTCTGGCCCGGGTCACCCGCGTTGTCGTTCTGCAGCAGCGTGGCGGCCGCAATGTTCTGCACCACGTCTTCGGTGCCGTCGAGCATGTCGTCGTTCGCGACCGGCGGGCTGTTCACATCGCTGACGTTGATGGTCAGCGTGGCCATGTCGTTACGCGGGTCGGCCGCACCGTTGGTCGTCCCGTTGTCGGTCACCGTGTAGGTGAACGTTTCGATGCCGGTCACTCCCATGGCGGGCGTGTAGGTGACCGTGTCGTCGGCCAGCGTGCCCGTCCCCTGATTGTTCACATTGATCGTGCCGCCACGGCTGCCGGCCGAGAACACGATGCTGGTGAACACCTGCGTGGCGGTTTCATTGGGAGCCGGCGTCGCCGGGCCGACCACGTCGTTGGCCAGCAGATCACTGAGCGGGAACACGAGCGGGGTGTTTTCGGTGGCCGCCTTGCTGTCGTCTCCCGCGACCGGAGCGTCGTTCACCTCGAACACGTTGACCGTCACCGTCGCCGTGGCCGTCCCGCCCACGCCGTTGGAGATCGTGTAGTTGAACGTCTCGACGCCGAAGAAGTTCGGCACGGGCGTGTAGCTGAGCGACGTGCCGCCGTTCACGACGTTCACCGTGCCGCCGTTGCTGATGTTCGACACGCCCGTGATGGTCAAGGTCCCATTGAGTGTCGAGTCGTTGGCCAGCACGTTGAGCGGATTGTTCGAACTGTCCTCGCTCACGCTGTTGGCGCCGACGAACGAGTCGTTCATCGCCACGATATCAGCCACGATCGTGACGGTGAGCGGAATGCCGGCGGGAGCGTTGTAGTCGATCATGTCCGTCGGAATGGCGTCTTCCTGTCCGAAGACCAGGACGTCGCTGTTGACGGGCGTGTCGGCCGGGTTACCGGTGAAGACGATCATGCCGGCGGCGTCGGCGTTCAAGCGGACCGTCCACAGCAGGCGCTGATCGCCTTCCGTTCCGGACGGGAAACCGCTGCCGTCGAATGACCCGACTTCGCTGAACACGTTCGGATCGGTCAGATCGCCCTGCAGGTTGCGGTCGCCATCCTCGGCTGTCAGACCATTCGGGTAGTCGGGGCCGGTGATGAACGAACGCCGGAACGCCTCGGGGTCGGTCGCCACGCCCTTGGCCAGTTCCTCGATCGTGATCGTATTCGGGCCGCCTTCCGTCGTGATGTTCGAACCGGCGCCCACGCACAGGTTGTTGTCCGTCAGCGTGCCGCCCGGAATGCAGAGCTGGTTCAGGTCCTGCTCGAACCGCTGATTGATGAACCGCAGCTCGAACACGAACGGGTTCTCGATCGCCTGGGTCTGTTCGTTGAAGATCGGCCGCTGGATCACCTGGACGTTGCCCGCGCCGATGCCGCTCAGTCCCTCGGCCGCCGTGCGGATGTTGTTGACGATCGAGGCCACGTTGCCGCCGACGTCAATGGGGGCGGAGGTCTGGCCGTCCAAGGTCAACTGGAAAGTGCCGCTGAACGTGTCCTTGGGCAGGATAATCCGCTGCCATTCGGAAAACACCACCGAGAACGCCGACGGGTTCGAATAGGCGACGTCCAGGAAGCCCGCGAAGACACCGGTGGGGAACCGCCGGTTGTCCTTGACGAAGGCGGCCAGCACGAAATCCTCGTCCTGCTGGACGGTGTTGTTCGGCAACGGATTCAGATTCACGGTCAAAGCGCGCAGCTCGAACTCGACGATATCCCCCGGAGCGCCCTCGCCGGAGTTCAGGTAGTTCACCACGCGGAGGAAATCACTGGGCGCCAGATAGGCGTCGTCGTTGGTGTCGAACCGGTAAGTGCTCTGGTCGGCGGAATCCTCTCCCTCGCCTCCGCCAGAACCCGTGACCAGCGGTCCCGCGCCGCGGGTCTCGATTGCTCGCAGCACCAGCAGGGCGTCGCGGGGCGAGGCCACGAAATTGCCGTCCACGTCCACGTTGTAGTCGTAGTTGTGATACGGGTTGAATCCCAAGTCGCCAGCCAACAACACGCGGCTCTCGAGTTGCTCGCCGCGCAGCACGCGCCGATTCCGCTCCCCGCGCCTGGCCAACCGGCCCTTCAACCCGCGACCCAGACTGCTCCCATGGCGGCTTGCTTTGCTCATTGCTTTTCCCATCTGCTTCCGCGAATGCGACCTCGCGTACGGAAATGATTCTGTCCCGTAAGTCCCGTAGTACCAAGTAAGTGTTCGGCTTCGGCCCCGGGGCTCGCTGTTGGCGTTTCCCGCGCCTCGCTCCGCGGGGTCCTCTCACGATACTCGCCGCCACCCCTGAGGGCGAGCCCGGCAGCCAACATCTTCACCCGTGGCCAGACGAATTGCGTGGCCCCTTCCAGACTAGTTATGATCTCAAACGTTTGCAAACAATTTGCGCATCTCCCGCCAGATTGCGGGACGAACTCCAATTTCTTCACCGGAAATCGGTATTTCCCGCAAATCGTGCTCCCTCGAAAGTGGCGTTCGGGTGCGAACAGACACCCACCAAGCGGCGTCAACCTGGGGAACCTGCCTCCGGCAGGCAGCGGTCATCCCGCCCCAACCGCAAACCGACCGCAGGACACAAGGTCCACCGGACCACTCCAGTTCATCGGCGCCCGCCGCCAGTTAAGCTCCGCCGGTCGGCCACATCCCGCGCGATTTCGTCCAACAAGGCTTCCCAACGCGCCAATGGCAACGGTCCTGCGGGTTCCAGCCACGGTTCCGGTTCGCGTCGCGGAAGCACGCGCCAGGGCGATGCCGCAGGCAAGTCGCCGGGCTGGCTGGTAGAGGGCTGGCTGGTGAAGGCCACAGCGGGTGGCAACTGGCCGTTGCCCGCGAATTCGCCCGCCCCTTCGCTCGCGGCCCCATTGAGCCGGTTGATCACGGCCAGCACGTCGTTGGGTGCCACCACGCCGTCGCCCGATACATCCAGATACGGCGGAGGCGGATCGGCCATCTCGAACGACGTCGGCAACAGGCGGCTGCCGAGCGTGTTGAGATCGTTGATGATCTGCAGCGCGTCGACGGGCGCTTCCAGATCGTCGTCGTTCACGTCGTAGCGATTGTCCGGATTCTGCCACAGGCTGATCATCGTCTGACCGCCGAAATCGATCGTGGCCCGCGCCTGGCCGGCCTGCAGGCTCACGGTTTGTTCCGCCGAACCAGGCGCCGTGGCCGCCCAGCGAGCCGGTCCAGTCACTTGGACCGTGTAGGTCCCGGCTTCCAGACCCGGCAGGGCATACATCCCGCGCTGGTCCGTGACCGCGACCGACTGCGGACCAATCCGCAGGTTGTCCAGGCGGATGGCGGAAATGTTGTGGGCATTGGCAATCGCGTACGCGATTTCGGCCGTATCCCGCCGCAACGTCATCGTCTCGACCTGCCCGGCGGCCAAGGGGCGGGTCGTGTAACGCGCCAGCAGGTTGCCGGCCGCATTGTAGACTTCCAGTCGGCCGTAGTCGTTGCCGTCGATCCCCACGGCGTCAACGCTGAGCGTCGTTGCCGGTTGGTCCAAGTCAATGCGTAATCGCCGGCTGACCGGCGTCCATTCGGTCGAAACCAGGTTGCCGCTGCGAAAGTGGCCGAACACCCGGTTGCCCGTCGACGACGTGGCGCCCACGCGCGAAGTGACCGAGTTATTGGCCACTCCCGAACCAATTGCGCTGAGCGTCACGCCGGGCACCAACTGGTTGAGCAACTGAAAGTCGCTGGGGTACGCGTCCGGCTCGACTGCGGTCTCCAGGTCCAGAACCTGCTGATTCGAGTCAACCAGGCGGACGGTCGCGCCGGCCACGCCCGTTTCGCCGTTGTCCCACTGCCCGTCACCGTCCAGATCATCCCACACCCCGCCGTTAATACCGGCCACGGCCATGGCCAGTGGCCGCGCCGTGGTGCCCTGAAAGACCGGAGAAGTCACGCCGCTTGCCGGATCGACCGTGCGGATGTCGATAGTGTGCGGGCCGCCGCTGAGCGGCCCGATCTGCAAGTCCAGCGTCACCTGGTAGGCGTCGTACGTGGCCGCGGTCTGCCAAGGGCCCCCGTTCACGCGATACTCGGCCCGGCCAATCCTGTTGAGCGTGACGTCGTTACCGTTGCCCGACGAGTTCTGATTCGGCAGCGTCCGCACGGACGACTGGCCCTGGAAACGGTATCTGCTCGTGGCCTCGTCCCACCAGCCCACCCCGGAGAGCGAATGCGGCACGTCCAGCACATCGAAGATCCCGTCGTCGTCGGAGTCCTGCCAGCCGATCATCGCCAGTGTCGAAGCAGGACTGGTATGCGCGGCATACGCACTTTCCAGCATCTGCTCGTTGGCCATGATGCTGTCCTGGCGCGACGGACGATTGGGGTTGTTGTCGTAAGCGTTCAGGTTCTGCGTGTTGTAGTAGCCCCGCTTCTCCAGCCAGGACGCGCTGAACGGGTATTCGTCCAGCGCCCAGAACATGTGCCCCACCTCGTGAGTCACCGTGCTGGCCGGACGCCCCGATGGATAGACGATAAACCGGCCCCCGGCGAAGGCGAACGCCCTCTGGAAGTCGCCTCCGCTGGCGAAACTGTCGTCCAGGTCATTGGTCGAGTTGACCACGAAAATGGTGAACGCCCAGTTGGTGCCGAACTGTATCCGCTGAGCATGGTTGAAGTCCCAGATATCCTCCCGCGCGTCCCCCGTGCGGTTGTATCCCACCTCATTCAGGAAGTCGTCGGTCCAGTCCAGGTAGGCGTTCGAAGTCCGGCGGATCGGCTCGTACAGTGTCTCCACCGGATCGTCGGCATGCGTCCAATCGACCTGGAACTCCAACTCGTGGACCGAGCCCTGAGCGGCCAGCGTGTCCACCCACCACTGCAAACCCTCGCTGATTCTCTGTTTCGTCTCGGCGATCAACGCTGGCGTCCAGTCCTCGCTGCTGGCGTCCTGCGTCGACGTGTTGACCGTGCCCACCGACTCCATGAACACGGCCGTCACCAGTACCGACCCCAACATGAACTCGCCGGTGTCCTCGGTGTCCGCGCCGAACGGCAGCGACGTCAACAGCGCCCGGTCCTCCAGCCGCTCAAGCCGCGCCGCCCGGCACCGGCGCGATGGCCCGCGGCGCTTGCGGTCATTCATGTTCCAGGGCCATCTCATGCCAGGGGGTCGCCAGAGGTTGCTGGACGGGAAACAGCCGGCAGGTTCGCGCGGCAGGGGGGGTAATACAGCCGGACCGCTCAGCGGGCAGCCCGCGGGACTGCCCAGATCCTAGCCGTCTATGGCTTGTTGGACAAGAAAATCGGTTCGGCGCCACGCCCTATTTGCGGCGAACCCGGTATCAGGTGGGCAAATCGTGGATTTGGGCGCGGAATATGTCGGGACCGCGGGAGACTTGCCGCATGCACCCGGCCAGAAGCCTCGCGTAATCGGATTCCAGCGTCAGCTATATTTGGCCCAAATCGGCAAAATAATCGTCGTGACCGCCAGTATCCGCCGGTTCGGACCAACCATCGGCCACCGGGTCGAGCAGTTCGTCCGTAACGTCCTCCAGTTCCCGCAAGGCAGCCTGACGCGCCAACTGTTGTTCGACCTGCTGCAACTGCACGACGGTCAGACGCGGCGCCAGCCGGAACGGAATCTCCACGGCAGTCCGCTCACCCGCCGCCAGCGGGCCGTCCGTTTGGGGCACCGAGGAACGGCCCGTCAACCCTGTCCAGACCAGAGCCGCTTCGTACGGCGACACATCGCGCGTCCAGACATCGGACGGGGAACCTTGGGCCGCTTCCGCAGTCCCCGCTCCAGCCCCCGTGCCGACCATCCGAGCCAGCTCGCCCTCGCCCGCCGAGTTGCCCACCTGAGCGTTGAGATGGGTAATGACCACGTTGGCATCGCTGGGCGCCAGGAACCCGTCGCCGTTGACGTCCAGGTACGGTGGCGGGTCCGACGCGTTCGGATCCAGCGGGCCGGCACCCGACGTATTGATGCGGTTCACGACCAGCAGGACGTCGATCGGCGTCACCTTCGTGTCGGCGTTGACATCCAGCCGGTTCTGCCCGTTCTGCCAGGGATTCTGCGAGATCGTGACCAGGTGATCCTCGACTTCCCCGTCCGCCGCCGGGCCAGTCGTTCCCAGCCCGCCGGTGGTACTCAAGCGGAACCGCCCCACGGTCTGTCCGACACGGGCCGTCGACGGCACATTGAAGTCGATGAAGTTCACGCCGTTACTGAGCGCCAGTGAGTTCGCCACCCTTTCGCCCGCGTCGTTCCAGTCGCCATCGCCATTGAAGTCGATCCAGGCGTCCAGGAAACCGGCCCGGTTGACGCTGATCCCGTTGGCGGTAACCCGCATCGTGGCGGAATACGCCGGGTAGATCTCCGTCGTGAACGTCACCCCGTCGTCGGTGGCTCCGTCGCCCGAAGCAGTCGCGTTGGGCTGACCGTCGAACTCCGAGTTGATCAAGTCGCCGAGCGTGAAGCCGGGCACGATCAGGTGGCTCGGCCCCAAGCGGGCCGACAACGTCGGATACGGCAGGTCCGGCGCGTCGCCCCAGTCCAGCCCCTGGCCGACAAAGACGGTGAAGGCCGTTTCGCCGTTGAGCCGGTTGGACTTCATGGCGTTGCCGGCCAGGTCCTCGATGCCCGGGATCGACGTGCTGACAACGCCGTTGATGGCGGTCACGCCCGTCAGGAAAACTTCCGAGCCGGTCGACGTGGCCACCACGTCCTCCAGCGTCGTGCTGCCGTTGATTGCCACGGCGATCGCCGCCGCCAGTTGGTCCGTGCTGAAGAACTCCTCGTTCGGCAGGTAGTTGATCGGCACTGCTCCGGGCACTCCCGGTTGCCCGACCTGGGTCAGGGGGCTGAGTGTCAGGTCCAGAGCGTGGGTGGCGTCGCCGCCCAGGTTGATGATTCCGCCACCGATGTGGACGGGAGTCAGGCCCAGGTTGGCCCGGTTGATCGCCGCGACGATCGCCGCCGCCAGCTCGTTCGTCGTGCTGTCGTCTTCGAACGGAACGATTTCATTGCCCGGCGTGGCGATGCCGTCGTCATCCAGTTCGAAGGTCCGGCTCTGAGCGCCCCGGAAGATCGTGAACATCTGCTGGTCGAGGATGCCGACGGGGTCGCCGGCCAGCGTCGGAATCCGCAGGCCGAATGCCGGCTGCACGCCCGGCAAGCCGAGTTGGACAAGGTTGCTCGTGGAAGCGTCCAGCAGGTGCAGTCGCGTGCCGCCGACGTGGATCTGGCCGTCACCGAAGTGTGTCGGGTTCAGGCCGAGATTGGCCGCGAGGACGGCCTGGACAATCTTGTCGGCGAGCTGCTCGTTCGTCTCCCTGAACTGGAAGTCGATCCCGACGCTGTCCTGGACGGTCGTCCGCCCGTCTTCGTCGAATTCGAAGACCACGCGCTGGGTGAGGCCGTCGTCGATGAAGAACGAATCGCCGTCGGCCACTCCGCCAGCCACTCCGGTCAACACCAGGTTCGACGTGCCGACCTGCACCGTATGGAACGCCTGGCTTCCCAGGTGAATGACACCCTGGCCCAGGTCGGCCGGCTCCAGTTGCAGGTTGGCATCCTCCAGCGCCTCGATGATCGCGTCCGTAACCTGCTGGAAGGTATCGCCCGCGGTGAAGTCGATGACAGTCGTGTTCTGGCCCACGACGCCGTTCGAGTCGAATTCGAAGGTGACGGTCAGGCCGCCGTCGGAAATCGTGAACAGGCCGCCGTCCTGCAAACCGGCGCCGCCGCTCTTGGGCACTTCAAGCTGGAAGGTTTGGGGCACCAGCAACTGGTAGCCGCTCTCGAATTCGAACAGCTCCGTGTTGCCCAGGTCGTCGGTCACGGTGAACTGTTCGCCGTCCAGCAGCGTGTCGACGTCCGGCGCCTGGATCACGAAGCCGTCGGTATTCGCCAGCTTGATGTCGTACTGGCGGTTGGATTCCCAGATGCCGGCGATCGGCGTCAGGTGGATCACGTTGGCCACGCGGTCATAGGCGAAGCGGTACTCCACGCCCTCGGTCAGTTTCACGCCGTCGCGATAGACGGTCACTTTGCTGCCGCTGACCGAATCGTCGTTGATGCCCGAACCGTTGGCCGGATCGTTCGGCGCCAGGCCGTCGATCAACTGGATCGAAAAGCGGTTGAGAATGGCGTTGATCTCGACGAACGTCTCCAGCGGATTCTGGTCGTTGCCCGCGGCGTCGTTGTCGCGGGGGTAAATCATGATGGTGGTCGGGCCGGTGAAGTCCGAGCGGTCGATCGCTCCGCGATCCTTGAACACATCCTGTCCCTGTCCGGACGGCGTATCGACCGTCTCGTCGTCGACCCGCATCTGGCCCAGGGCGTCGAATTCGGGAGCCAGGACGGGCGAGGGAGCGATGCCCAGCGGATTCTTGACGGTCAGCAGGGCAGGGCGGTCCTCCAGCGAATCGAACGCGCTGTCGATGGCCAGCGAGCCGACGGCCGGATAGAAGTTGCCGCTCGCCGCGTCGACGAACAGCGAGTTGATCGAAGGCGCGAACAGTGGCGAGTCGCCCGCGCCCAGGTTGGCGTTGCTGAAATTCGAACCGTTCTGGGCGTACAGCATGCCGCCGACCACGGTCGTCAAGGAGGTGGCGTCGATGTCCAGGCCGACAGCCGCCCCCGCCACGATGTTGTTCAGCACGGTGGGGCTGGCATTGTTCAGCACCTGGATGCCGATCGACTGCCCGCCGCCGATGATCGTGTTGTTGATGATCCGGCCGAACGGCACGGGGCCCGCGTCACCGGTGGGCGGCGTCGGTTCGCCGGCAAACTGGATGCCGACCCCGCCCGCCGAGTTGACGATGTTGTTCGTCACGGTCACGCCGGGCACCAGCATCTCGGTGTTCAGCTCGCGCAGGTTCCGCACGGGGCCGGAGTGGGGCAGCAGGCCCGACAGCGGGGCCAGGGTGCGGATATCGCGGTCGCCCGGTTCAACCATGATCCCGACCTGGCTGACGTTGGAAATCCGGTTGTTGCGGATGACGATCTGTCCCTGGTCGCGGAAGTGGTTCTGGTCGCCCTGGTCGTCGTAGCGGATCCCGGCGATCTGGTTCAGCGACTGCGGACGAGTCACGCCCCGCGGCTGAATGAACACCGCCGTGTCGCCCAACTGATCCATGGCATCCACGCTGCTGACGTCCGAGATCGCCAGCTTGATCGTGTGCATGCCCGGCGCCAGTCCGCTGGCGATGGCCGTGAACACATCGGTAAAGCCATCCATCCCGAACAGGCTGAGGAAGCCGCCGTCGTCACTGGGGTCGTTGTTGTGATAGAACTCCGGATTCGCGGGATTGTCGCCCAGTACCGGTCCGCCGCCGTTGACGGTGTTCACGGAGATCGGCGTGGTGGTATTCGGTACCAGCGCGACGTTCTGGCCGTCCACGAAGAAGGCGAAGACGTCGTTGAACTCGGTGTTCACGCCCTCGTTGTACTCCTCCGAGGCGAACACGAAGTCGAACGCCAGGTCTCCGCCCGCCGGCATGTTGATGGTGAACTGCAGCACGGTGCGGTCGAAGGTCGAGAAGCCAAATTCGGCCTCCAGGTCGGGGTCGCCGACTTCGGCCGCCAGGCCCGACGAGAGATCGGCCTGATTGGGCGCCTCGGCGCTGAACACGCTGCCGGTCGAGAGCACGATGCCCGCTTCGATGCCGATCGAGTTGAAGCCGCCCTGGAACAGGCCGGCCGAGACGTCGCTGCCGTCGAAGAACGCATCGCCCACCGGCAGAACCAGGCCGTCGGCAGGGCCCAGCAGGGCATCGCGCAGCAGGTTGCCGTCGGTGGTCGTCTGGGTGATCACCAGCGACGGGCTCAGCAGGTCGGCCACCACGTTGCCGAACAGGTTGATCTGCCGCGAGGTGGACGTTCCGCCGCTGGCGGCGCCATCCGACAGGGCGGCCCGGATGTCGAGCACGGCCTGCACGGCCGGACTGTTGATGGCGTCGCGAATCTTGGCGGCCATCACGAAGTCGGCTTCGGGCGAGGAGTCGTTTTCCGAGGGATCGAAAAAGATGCCGACGTTGCCGGGCGCGGGCAGGCCGCCGATGTTGACGTCGATGTACTCGAATGTCAGCGTGTCGATCCCGTCGCTCAGCGTGAACGTCTGGCGGTGCGCGATCTGGTCGGCCCGCGGCGCGAGCAGGCTGTGCTGCTGGACCAACCGGTCGTTGGTGTCGAAAGCCCTGTCCAGTTGCAGCGCGGTGCCCAGCGACGTGCCGAAGGACGCGCCCCGGCGGACTTCCACCTGGTACGGTCCGACCAGGATGTCCGTGGGATCGACCAGCGGATTGGCGCTGAAAGCGGAGAAACCACCGGCGCCCGTGGCCATCTCGCCCCGCTCGGCAAAGCCGATGATGATGTCGTCAACGTACACGCCCTCGTGCGCGTTGTCCTGGCCGCCCAGGTTGCTGTTGAAGTTGCCAAAGATGTCGCCCAGCAGGAAGTTGGTCAGACCCAACGGTCCCTGGTCGACCACCGTGTGCCCGATCACCCGCACCACTTCGCGGCTGGTCTTGATCACCGACGCATTGCCGCCCGCGAAGGCGTCCGCCAGGCTCTGCCGGATCACGGCCGCCACCTCGACATCGGTCATGCCCGAGTGCACGCTGACCGATTCGCCGACCGTGCCGGGCAGGCCCTCCAGGATCAAGGTCGGAGCGTTCACGATCACGCTGTCGGCATCCGGCAGTCCCAGCCGGTTCCCGTCGCGGCGAGTGACTCCCCCTTCGTTGGTCACTTCGATCAGGATCGAGTACGTTGTGTCGGACGGGAACGTCATGGTGGAGTTCGACGTGCCGCTGCCCTCGACAGTCGGATTGTAGGTCTGATTGCCGAAACCGCTGATTCCCAGGAAATAGGTCCCGGCCGAGGGAACCGTGAAGTCCAGGAAGGAGTCGGTGGTCAGGAACTCGCCCGGCGCGGCGTCGTCGTCGCTGAACGCGATCTGGTTGCCGGCGGCGTCGAACAGCCGCAGGATGGTGTCGACCTCCGAAGTGTCGGTGGTGTCGATATCGATCACGATCCGGTCGCGGGCGTTCAGCTGCATCCGCAGCATGTCCACATCCTTGCCGCGGTCCGCCAGCGTGACCAGGTTGGGGTTGTCGCCGATCCGACCGCCGATCCCTTCCAACTGGCCGCTCACAAAGCGGCCCATGATTTCGAAGCCGCCCGTCAGCCGGCTGTTGGTGGCCATGGCGAACGTGTCGTTGCGTTGCGCCTGGCTGGTCTCCGCCAGCGACGGTGTCTGAATGGGAGAGGTAAAGTCGGCCAGGAACGCCGCTTCGATGCTTTGAGCCACCCGCGCCGCTGACTGGTCGGCGCTGAACGGAACGGCGACGACGCCCGTGGGCACGGGGGGGCCGCTGCCGTTGTCGAACTCGAACGACTGGCCATCGATGCTGAAGGTCTGGCCGTCCACGATGTTAGCTCCGGTCGGCACGACCAGCGTGTAGCCCAGGTCGAACTCGAAGACCGTGCTGTCGATCTCGAACGTCTGACCATCCCGCAGGCGGTTGCCGGCGATGGCCCGCAGCTCCTCGCCCTTGGTGAACTGGTCGCCCAGGTTGGAATCGCCGGACGTGTCGAAGTCGAACCGCAGCCGCATGTTCGACTGGCCGGCGAACGGTCCCAGCGAAACGCGGGCCTGGCGCCAGGAGTTGGGCGCGTTGTTGTCGCCAATGTCGAACAGTTCCTGCACGTCCACGGTGATCCCGTCTTCCGGGATGAAGTCGTCGAATTCGGTGCCGCCGGTGCGGACCGAGTTGTTCGTGGCCAGCAGATGGGCCGTGCCGTCGTCCTGGATCAGGTAGACCCGGAACGAATCGCGCATGATCGTGTTGTCGCTCAGGTTCGAATTGGCGTTTTCGGTATCGAGCAAGTAGTTGAAATACAGCATGGGCTGGTCGTCGGAACTGTAGCCCGCCAGGCTGAAGGGCAGCGTTTCCACCGAACCGTGAGCGCCGCCGGGGACGTTGTAGTTGTTGGTCGCGCCACCCGTGCCGAAATGCAGGCTCAAGCCGCCCGCCGTGCCGTTGGGCCGGCTGAGGTCCGGCGAAGGGTTGAGTCCGTGGCCGGCGTCGAACTGGCGGCCGAAGTTGCCGACCTGCCAGAGGTTCTGGTCGGCGGGCGAGAACGATAACCCGTTCACGTTGCCCAGACCCGTCTGGATGCTCGTCCGGCTGTCAAAAAACACAGGTTGCAACACGCCCTGGGAGTTGAAGGCGAAGATTTCCCCCGCGCTGTCGATGCCAAACAGCAGGTTCGCATACGCCCCGCCTTCCACGTTGGCGGGCCCGGCCACCAGCCCCTGGAAGTCGATGCCCAGCAGGTCGGCGGCCGACGATTCAATATAGTCGGCCACGGCACCACCGCCGTCGTAACCGAACACCTCGAACAGACCACCCGCGTCGCTGACGGCGAACATTCGCGCGCCGAGGAAAGCGATGCCCGTGATCAGACCGCCCGGCGCGGCGCCGGCGACCTGGATCGGCAGGTCAGCCGCCTCGGCCACCGATGGGGCCGCCAGGTTCACGATCTTGTCGTTCTGAGTGGCCATGATCCGCTGCATGTCGGGCGGCGTGGGATTGAAGGCGTTCAGCGCGGCGGTCATCCGGGCCGCGATCTGGGCCGCCGTGTCGGCCGCCAGGAAGTTGATGGCGAAGTTCCCCGGCGTCACCGTGCCGTTGCTGCCCTGGTCGGTGAACACGTTGGGGTTGGACATGCCGGCGAAGAACTCGCCAAAATTCGCTCCGCTGAAGTTCAGCCGGTTGCCGTCGGCACTGGCCGTGATGCCCGGCACGCCCGGCACAAAGGGCGGGCCGGCACTGCCGTTGAAGGCCAGCAGGATGGCGTTGGCGAATTCCTGCGACGTGAACGTCTCCTCCACCTGGATCGTCGCCGTGCCGGACGAAATGGGATCGCCAAAGATGCGGATGCCCGGACCGTTGGCGTTGACCCGCTGGAAGGTGGCGGTCTGGACGGGCGAATCGTTGCGCAGCGTGATCCGGTTGCTGCCCGCGGCGGCCTCGGCCACCACGTTGAAGTTCTGCGCCGCGTTGATGGCGTCGATCACCTGCTGCACCAGCACCGCCTGGTTCATGCCGAACGTGAAGCGGATCTGCTCGTTGTTGCCTCCCCACACCCCGTTGCGATCGAATTCGAACGTCCGGCTGCGGCCCTGGTTGTCGGTCAGCAACAGCAGGTCGCCGTCGTTGAACTCGGCGCCGCTGTTGGCGCTGACGATCACCACCGCCCCCGTGTTGAACTCGAACGGCAGCGTGTTCAGGAAGAAGCGGTCGCCGTCCTGGACGAAGATGCCGTTGTCCGGCTCGTGCCGGAAGACCACTTCGGGGCCGGTGTTGAATTCGAACACCTTGCCGGGAGTGGCCGGAATGCCGTCGTGATCGATCGTGAACGTCGTGCCGTCCTGGATGTTGAAGATCGTGGCCCCGGTCAGCGGTTCGATCAGCGTGGCCTCGGCCGCGACCAGCACCGAGCCGGCCGTGCCGAACGGATCGGCGTCGGTGACCAGCTCGCCCCGCTCCACGATCTGCGTGCCCGCCCCGGCCACGCGGGCGTTGCCCGTGCGGTCTCCTTGCGGCACGCTGCTGGCGATGCCCGTGTTGCGGTCGAAACGGTACAAGGCATTGGTCAGAGTCGTGACGCCAGGCGCGTTGGTAAACTCGTTCGCCGGCCGGTTGCCCACGGCGTACAGGCTCAGGTTGCTGCCGCCCGGCGCGCCGAACGTCGTGGCCTGGAAGTGGATGCCATGACCGATGCGGTTAGCCCCCACCGGGTTGCTGGCCACCACGTTCGTCGGATTGGCCGGGTCCAGGTTAAAGGTCTGAATGCCGTCGTCGTTGATCGCGGCAGAGGCGGCGTTGCCCGTATCGATCTGAATGAAGTTTCCCGTCTCCGCGTCGCTCGTGCCCGGACAAACGCTTTCGACCAGGTTGAAACAGGTCGGGAAGCCGTTGTCCTCCAAATCCAGCGTAAACGCGAACAGGTTGCCGTCCTGCCGCATGGCGATGTCGCCGACATCCTGGGCAAATGTACCGACCACTGTCTCCACGGCGCCCGTGAACGGGTCGACGGTCAGCAACTGAGTTACGTCGTTCTGCAGCCCCGTGTCGCGGCTGACAAACAGCTTCACGTCGCCCAGGTGGAACGGCACGATACCGGCCGGTTCCAGCAGCACGGGGACGGTCGGCAACTCGGCAGTTGAACCGCCGATGAAGTCGATATGATCCTCGGCGATCCGGACCAGCGAATTGACCGGTTCCAGACGCAGCAGCGGGTTGGCAGGGTTGGCGATCAAGAACTGCTGCATTTCGACCGGCGCCTGGGCGTCGGACGAGATGGCCAGGAAATACTCGCCCACCGGCAGTTGGACCGTACCCAGGAACGCATCCTGGGTCCCCACCGAACCGCGCGAGAGATCGTCCAGGTTCGCTCCGCGCAACGGGCCCGGACGGTCCTCGGCCACGTTCGAATCGTTCGACGTAAACACCAGGTTGCCGTTGGTGTCGAAGATCGACAGCACCGTGTTGGCGCGGCCCAGCGGCGAGTCGGCATAGTCCAGGTCGAACACGACCGGGAAGTGTCCGCCCGTCGCGGCCACCGAATCGTAGGTGATCTCGAAGCGATAGAAGTCCACGTCGCTGCCATTCAGCCCGCCGTCGCCGATCGAACCCGCGACCCCCAGCGTGCCGCGGTCGGAGTTAAGCAGGTTGCCCAGGTCCTGCACGCCGCCGGCCGCGATGGTGTCGTTGTCGGCCGGAGCCTCGGACGCCTCGCCGCCCAGCGGCGTGTGCACCGGCTGGCCCGCCACGCGGATCCCGTTGGTGGCGAACCGCACGTCGGCGAACTGCACGGTCGTGCCCGGAACTTCGTCCAGTTCCCGCAGTCGGATTTGCAACTGGTACTGTCCCTGAGTCAGCCCCGCTCCGACGTGGGCCGCGTCCCACAGCCGGCTGCGATCGTCGCCCGGCCGCAGATTGCTGCTGCGGACCCGCACGTGGTACGTGGTCACCTGGCCGGGTGTACCCGGCAGGACAACCCGCATGCCGGCGTCGCGGGGATTCGTGCCGCCGTAGTCCTTAAGCTGATAGACCGACTTCTGCAGCGGATTGACGTGATTGCCCGGCAGGCTGGGGTCGTTCATCAACAGGGCCGGATTGACCGTCTCGTCCAGCGAGTTGTCCGAGAGGGCGAGAATCTCGCCGTTGCCATCCAGCAGTTCGACCACCGTGTCCAGGCTGTGGGTCGAACGGTCGATGTCCAGCCAGACCTCGGTGCCCGCCGCCGCCCGGAAACTGTACACGTCCCGGTCGCTGGGCCGGTTCAGCACGCCGTGCAGTTCGAAGCCCAGACGCAGCGTGTCGTCGCTGGCCTTTTCGGACGTGGCCAGTTGCCCCAGGAACTGAGCCGCCTCGACGCTCTGGTTGCTGTCCGGCCCCAACTCGACGTCCCGCGGCTCGCGTTCGACCGTCACATCCACGTTGCGGTCGTGCGCATACGCGTCGATCGCCACCTCGCCCCAATCTCCCGGCCGGCCGACGGAAACGGCCAGCGACGGATCGCGGGGCACCAGTTCCAGGAACGACGTGATACGGGCCGAGGTCGCCTGCGGATCGACCGTCCAGGCGAAAGCGGTCGTGACATCGTTCAGGCCGTAGACATCCCCCAGCACGGGATCGGTGAACAGCGGCAGGTCCACCAGGTCGATGTTGCCGGGAATCGAATAGGTGGTGCCGGCGCCCTGGATGATGAACAGCAGGTCGGCGAACTGGTCGGCGGCCCAGCCGTCGTAGGTGGCGTTGGCCAGTTCGGGGCCGGGCTGATAGAAGCCGGCGTGGCTGAAGCCGATGCGTTCCGGATCGTCCAGCGTGAAGGCGCGGAAATCCGGCTGCCCGGGCGTGCCGACCAGGTACAGCAGATCGTCCGAGATGCCCTGCACGTCCTCGTCCAGGTAATTGATGAACTGCAGGTTGCCCAGCGGCTGGTCGGAACTGAACGTGACCGTGTTGTAAACGATCGCCACGCCGTCATCCAGCCGCGTCTCGGCCCGCCAGCGGACCAGACCGTTCGCTCCCGTGAACGTCCCTTCGCTGACCACCAGGTCGTCGGCGATCAGCGTGGGCGGCATGGTGATCGTGGAGGCGGCCAGGTCAATCGCGTTGCCGTTGGTGCCCACGTCGACAAAGTTGGTGAAGTCGAAAATCCAGTCCTGATTGGTGAACAGTTGGGTGTTGCCTTGCGCGGTGACGTTCGAACTGAAGATCGAACCGCCGTTGCCGGGCAGGACTTCGAACTGGCCGGGAATGCCCACCGCCACGTCGTTGTCGATCAGGATGCCGTTGTCGACTTCGGGTCCCGTCGGCAGCAGCCCCATGCCGCCGGGCGCCGAGTCGCCGTTGGTGTCGCCCTGCGGCAAACCGTCGATGTCCAGCCCGGCGGTGGCCGTATCGTCTCGCAGCGACGTCAGGATGACCGGATGCCGCTCGGTGCCGATCACCTGCAGCGAGCCGCCGATGCGGTCGTCGATATCCAGCGGGCGTCCCAGCGCGCGGAAGCCCGCGGCGGGGCCTTCCATCTTGACCACCAGGCTCTCGCTGCCGTTGCTTTCCAGCCGCAAACCGCCGAACGTGTGGAAGTCGGGGATCACGATCTGTTCGTCCAGCAGCACGTGCGCGATGCTGGTGTCGTCCCAGACGCTTTGCGTGGTCAGCGTCGCGCCGCGGACCCGCATCCCGTTCAACTCGTTGCGTCCCAGCCGGTTGTCGCGGACCAGCGGACCCTGGTTGTCGTCGGCGCCAGCCACCAGGTCGATCTGCGTCACCAGGGCGTTCAAGCTGCCCGAGCGGCGGTACGTCGAGCGGCCCCAGTCGGTAACCATCTGATGGTTCATCGAGTTGGCGTTGATGTTGATCGCGGCCGCTTCGTTATCGTGAATCCGGTTGGCATAGATGATCGGCTGAGCGCCCCGGACGAAGATCACCGCGTCGCCGTTCGAACCGCGGCCGAAGCGCTGAGCTCCGGCCTGGCCGCCCGTGCCATCGGCGTTCTGTTCGAATTCGGTGTGGGCCACGCGGGCGGTGGCCTGGTGAATCTCCAGCGGGTTGAACGTGGCGAACGTGCCGTTCATGTTGGTCACGCCGCCACCGAAGGCGATCAGCCCGTGGTCCAGGCTGAAGGAGGCCAGATGGCCCACGTACAGGCCGCCCCAGTCGCCGGCCTGCGGCAGCACGGCCGTGTCGCCGTTGCCGCTGGTGTCGAACGTCCCGCCCGCACCGTAGCGATCGTCCTGCATCGATGTGAACACGACTTCGTAGCCGTCCACGCCCTCGGCGATGAACTGGGCGCCGATTCTGGTTTCGATCCGCGAGCCTTCCAGCTTGACGATCACGCCCGGATCGATCGCCAGACGGCCATCCAGCCTGGGCCGCGCTTCGAGCGGCATGGCGTCGTTGTCGAAAAACTCCTGCAAGATGGCCCGCTGCGTATTGCCCACGTCGGTGAAGGCGCCGGAGGCCGGATTCAACTCGGCCACCAGGCTGTAGGGCCCCGCTCCGCCGGGCTGGCTGCGATACAGCCGCCGAGCGACGAAGCCGGCGGTGACCGGGGGCAGCCCATCGAGCCGCACGGAGCCTTGTCCGGCCGAGACGGTCACGTCGCGGGTGGAGGCCGACGGCGGGCCTTCGTTCCCGGCCGGATCGACGAATACCAGGCGGTAATTAAAGATCTCGCCCGCGGGCAAGGTGCCGCCCGCCACGGAAGTGAGCCGGACCAGCGACACGGGCGGCGAAGCGGTCTCCAGGACCGGGCCGCCCGGAGTGCTGGCGATCACCAGATTCTGCTGAATCGCGTGCACCACATCAATGTCGTCGAAGCGGCCTGCCACCGTCATCTCCTCCAGCAGGCCACCGGCCGGCGTCTGGATGCGGACGAACAGGGCGTTCAGCGAGTTGCCGCGGATGCGGTTGTTGTGGATGTCCGGCCCCACGCGATCGTAGTCGGAGGTGAACGGCACACCCTGGAACGGTGGCGCGTGGAAATTCGTTTCCTCGAAGCTGTCCGGATTGGCCGACATCGCCGCGTCGGCACTGAACTGGATCGAGTTGTACGAGATGGTCGGCCGGGCATCGACCAGGTGGAACGGGCTGATCACCTGGGCCGTGCCGCCGATCACCACGCTGCCGCCTCCGTAGCGGAAGTCGGCGTGATTGATGTGGTTCAGGAAAATGCCGTTCGCCTCGGCGTCCGGCCGGTTGCGGTCGGCCCGGTCGATGTCGTTGCGCAGCACGATGCCGCCCCAGTCGCCGCCGCGCGGAATCGGCTCGCTCAAATCCGGGTTCGTGTCCACACCCAGGTCGTCGTCGTGGATCGACGTAAAATAGACGCTGCCTGGCAGCACCGCGCCCGTCTCGTCCACGATCAGGTCGCCGGCGGCGTTGACCAGCCGCGGAGTGCCCAGCACCTGCAGCGCGGCTCCGCTCCGGTCGGCCGTCGTCGAGGCCGAGGAGCTGCCGACCCCGATCCGCGCTCGGCGCAGCTTGAACACGGCGCCGGCGTCGATCATCACCGTCACTTCCCGGGGAATTTCCATGGTGCTGCCGTCCCGCAACGGCAGGCCATTGACGCGGCTGAAACCGATCTCGTACGAGAGATTGTCCTCGGGCGTTTCCAGCAGACCGTCCGCTCCGCCGTTGCCCACGATGCGGACGATCGATCCGGGACGAGACGACGCCAGGGCCAGCGCCACCTGGACGTTGTTGAATGGATTGCCCAGCGTGCCGTTGGGCGCGGGTTGCCCCACCGCCGGCACGTTGGCCCGATCCACGTAGATCGTGTTGGCGGTCGTCTGCGAGCGGAACCAGTAGTTGTGCACGCCCCCGGCCAGGCCGTCGTTGTCGCCGTCCAGCGGGCTGGCCTGCCGATCCCGGTCCACGATCGTCGCGCCGGGGTTGCGCTGGAAGTCAACTCGCAATTCGTACGCGCCCTCGGACGTGCCGCCCAGCCCCGAATCGGCGATCGTCGGGTCGTAGACATTGTTGCCGCTGGCGCTGACCCCGACATAGTACACGCCGCCGGCGCTCAACTGCAGCTCGACGAACGAGTCCTCGCTGTAGTAGTCGTCGTTCCGGGCCACCACTTCGCGGCCCACCACGTCGCCGTTGAAATCGACCAGCTCGCGATACACGGTGATGGCCGTGTCCAGCAGGCTGGGATTCGCCTGCCGCTCGGCGAACGTCTCCACGGTCAGCACGCCGGGGCCCGGCACCACGACACGGAACAGGTCGATGTCGATGTTGTCGGGCCGGTACAGCAACTGGCCGTGCACAATGTCGTGATCGCCCGGGTACACCGCCTCCGGGGTGTTGCCCAGGTTCAGCAGCGGCTCGGACCCCGTGATCGTCAACCCCGGCAGTTCATTCGTGTTGCCCAGCCCCAGCAACTGGCCGATCTGCTGCATCGCCACCTCGAACCAACTGACGGCGCCCGGCACGTCGGTCCGTCCGAAGCGGTCGTCCCAGTTCAGCTCGCCAGCATCCATCACCGCCAGCCCCGACACGCCGTCGGCACCCATCTGGTTCAAGCCCAGCACGCCACCTGGACCCGTCGGCACCAGGGGATTGATGACCCGCAGATCACCCGTGGCGATCGTGTATCCCAGGTTCTCGGATTCGACAAACTGGATGCCCAGATAGTGCGAATAGAAATCGAAGATTTCGCGAGCCCGGTTCTTCTGATTCTCGGTGATCGCGTTCAGCGGCGCGGAACCGTTCGGGGCCAGGCCATAGTTGTTCTGGAAATTGTAGAACCGCGTCGCGATGCGCGGATCCTGGTCGGGGCCCAGCGACGTGTGCGACTGCACGGGAATGTCGCGGTGTCCCGGTTCTTCCGGAGAGCCCGGAAATTCCAGATTGTAGGAGCTGGAAGTGATTTCGGAGCGGATCGTCAAGCTTTGCAGCGACTCCACCTTCAAGCCCAGCAGCGTGCCCCCGGGCGCCGCGCTGGACGCCCCCGACAGGGCCACCCGCGTCAGGTCCACCCGCTCGTCCAGTCGGTTCGACTGCACGCTGGCCTCGACGCCGAAGTCCGCCCCGTTGATCGCCGCCGCCAGCGCGCCGGCCATTTGCAGCGGCGCGAAACTGGCGTCGGGCACGAAACGCACCGCCACGCGGCCCGCCTGAACGCCCGGCTGGCCCGTGATGATGATCGCCCCCGACTGCGTCACGGACTGCCCCGGCACGCCGCCCAGATGCACGCGGTTTCCCGAGATGACCGTGGCCGTCAGCGCCAGGTTCTCGGCATTGATCGCATTGCGGATCAGCACCGCCATCTGCGCCGCCGACTCGAATCCCGTGAACGGGATGAGGACTCCCGAGCCGCTGGGGATCCCGTTGGTGTCGAATTCAAAACGGACCACCCGCGCGCCGTCGTTGATCGTGAAGCTGTCGCCGTCCTGGATCCCGCCCGCGCCGGCACCCGATGCCGGCAGGTTCATCAGCAAACCGCTGTCCAGTTCCAGCACCACGGTCGTGCCCGCGTCGCTGGTCACCGCCAGCGTCTGGCCTTCGGCAAAACCCGCTCCCGTGGCCTGCAAAACCAGGTTCAGACCCAACGTCAACGCCGTGTCGAAGGTGGACCCCGCGTCGGCGGCCAGCACGCTGCTGGTCGGCGGCAAGGCCACCACCTCGGCCGTCAGCCCCGTGACCGGATCCTGGACCAGCGTCCCCTCGTCGGGCCCGATCCGCAGTCGGAACGTGGCGGCCCCAATCGCCGCGTTGGTCCGCGGATCGATCAGCAGATCCAGGTCGCTGTCGAACGTCAGCACCGCCCGGTCGGTGTCGGGATCGTAGCTCACGCTGCGCGGCAGAAACACCACGTCGTCGGTCGTCTCGACCGTGTCCCGTGTGAGCAGCAGTTTGTAGAAGCGGGGCGACTGGGCCGATGTCGGGTCCAGATCGTCGTCGTTGAAGTAGACCACGATCTGGTTTCGCCGCTGTTCCAACCGGCCCAACGCGTTGCGGACAACCGGCTGTGGAACCACCGAGAGGACCTGAGGCCCCAGATCCAGCTCGAACTCCAGCGAGAAATTCTCGCCCTCGTTGAACGGCAATCCGGCCGTGTCCTGCAACACCGTGGCGCCCGAGCCGAAGATATCGATCCGGTACACGTCATCGGGCAGATTCTCGGCGAACCGGAAGACGACCTCGCGGCCGTTGCTCTCCAGGAAGAACGCGCCCGGCTGGAGCACGATGTCGGAGGCGCCCGTCAGGATCAGCGGCGAGTAGTTGATCGGCCGCGTGCCAATCACCGTGTTGCGGTTACCCACCGTGACCGCCGCTCGGACCAGCAAGCTGGCCTCCGGGTCCGCGTTCACGGCGTCCACCACCTGCTGCGCCGTGGTGGGGCCGCCGGGAAATGTGTTCAGGTCGATCGTGATCTCCCGCTCGTCGACCGTAATCCTCGGCGGATCCGCAATCCCGTGGTTGCTGCTGGTGACCACGATCCGCAGGCCGTTGCCGTTCTGCCCGGCCTCGACCGCCGTGAACGTCACCTGCAACTCGGAGATCGTGTTGAAGTTGGTCGAAACCGACGCGCTGTTCGCCCCGTCCAGGACCAGGGGCGAATAGTTGATGGCCGGCGTCGACACCACCACGTTCGGCGAACCGCGGAGGATCCGCGTCTGAATCAATGCGCTGACCTCCGGGTCCGCGTTCATGGCGTTCAGCAGTTCGCTGGCCCGGGTCTGGCTGCCCAGACGCGTGTTCAAGTCGACGCTGATCGTCCGCCCGTTGACCTCCAGCAAGGGTAGACCCGATCCGGGTCGATCCGTCTTGGTGAATTCGATCGACAGCCCGTTGCCCCCCTGCCCCAGGGAGCGGGCCGCGAATTCAAAGACCACCTGGCCATTGGTGTTCAGGTCGGATACGGCCGTGGCCGCCGAAAACTGCCCGTCCGATCCGCTCCGCGTCACCTGGATCGCGTCCAGCGTCGCCGGATCGATGTCCGCGCCATCCTGGAAGTGGAATGTCAGGTCGCGCGGCGCCACCACCCGCACGTCGCCCTCGCGCAAAATCTCGCCGTCGTTCGGCTGGATGCCGACCAGTTGCGGCCCGACTGCCAGCAGTTGCCGAGCTTCCAGGGACTCCAGCAGCATCCGCCGCCGCAAATGACGCTGCTCCCCGTGATCCTTCGAGTCGCGCTGCCGCCGGGACCTGTGCACCCACTTCTGCGAACGCCGGATGGCCATGAACCAACCCCTCGTTATGACTGCACTTCCGCCTGTGCCGATAGCCGGCCAAGGTCGGGATGGTGTGCGTGAAAAATCTTGCAATCTCTTGTCATAGAGACAGTTATGACGCCTGGAACCGAGCCGGATCCAGTTACTCGCCTGTTAATTTAGAGAAAATAGGTAGCGCCAGAGCGCAGTGCGGCTTCAATTCCTGGATTTTAGTTGTCAGGCAGGCTAATGCAACGAAAAAGAAACACCCTTCCAACCTGTGGAGGGGTTTTCGGCGTTCGGCACGGCGTGGCTGGCGACGGCTGTAGCGATTGCCGGATATAACCCGTCTGGTGGGCTAACGGACCAGCACGCGGATCCTTTCTTCGTCCACCTCGAAGCGCAATCCGGCCGGGTCAAACAGGGCGTGCAGGAGTCCGTCCAACGTGGCATCCTTGACCTCGAAGGTAATCAGCTTTCCCAGTGCCGCGGTGGCGCCCGGATCCGTTTCCAGCCGGCGGTTGAGCCGCGCGGCCAGAGCCCGGGCGGTGGAGCCGACCGTCTTGTTCTCGACGCGCAGCGAGTAACGCTGTTCGATCGGCCCCTTGCCGGCTTGCGGCGCCGTTTCCCGCAGCGCGCGGGCTACTTCCCGATGCTGCCGCCAGGTGCCTGCCACCGTCAGCCGGTTTCCCCGCCGTTGCAGGCGAGCGCCGGCGAGTTGCCTTTGTAGCCGGCGGGTCAGCGTCTCGGCGTCGGCGGGCAGCGGGTACGATTGTTCCGCCGTCAGTTGCTCCGGCAGGGGCAGAAGCTGCACCGAGGAGCCGTCGGCGGCGACGCGGTAAGTGAGGCTGAAACCGGCCAGCACCAGCGACCAGCGGTCGGCCAGCGTCATCGGAGGCAAATCGGCGGCGGGCCACAAATCGTGCGGAATCCGCTCGCAGCCCTCGACAGCCGCGACACCTTGGCGGGCACCATGCGGATTGGCCCCGGCCGGCTCTGTTGAGTCCAGCCCGGCAGCTTCCGCCAGTTCGGCCAGCAGGTTGCGAGGCGTCGCCAGGTCGGGCCAGTTCCACGTTGCCGAGCGGTTCCAACGCTGGCGGGCGGCCGCCGGCAGGCTCGCGACCTCCTCGCGCCTCAGCATGGCGGCCGTGGCCAGGCGATCGGCTTCCGCCTGGGGAGCGAGGTAAACGACCGATCCCAGCAAAACCGCGTCCGCCCCCAGGCCCGCGGCCAACTGGCGCAGGGCGGCTTCCAGCGGTTGCTGGTCGGCCGCGAAATCGACCGGCTGATCCGGGTCGATCCGCCGGTCCAGGAGCAGGGCCACGCGCTGAGTCCGTGCCAGTCGTTGCAGCGCCTCGCGCAGTGGCGTGGCGTTCCAGGTAATCCCCACGGGTAGCGCCAGTTGGGCATCGAGCTGCTGGCCGCTCAGCCATTGGACGGGTTCCTCGGCGGCCGCATCCGGGGCGGTCGCACCTGAAGCGGTCGACCCGGCGGCCAGCGTCGCCAGGACGATGGCCATGACGACCATCATCCGCGCGGACCGGCGCGCCGGCTCCGCGCGGGCTCGGGTGGCACCTTGGAAACGTCGGTTGACTGACTTACGACCCACCGGATGGTCCTTCGCCATCATGCCGGGCACGCCACGGCCGTGCCACGGCCAGCCCCTGCGTCCCGGGATGATTGTCTTTCGGGATGATTGTCCTCCCGGCACGATTGTAGCCCGCCCTGCCGCTGGCGAGAACAGCAACGCCGGCCCGGCGAGCCGTCCGGGGCCCCAGGTCCGCCGCTTGTTGCCGGGGGAATCGGCAATTACACTCGGTCTCTGGTTGTAAAGCTGGAGGTTGTCGCCGTGCGACAGGTTGCCTCTGTGCAACAGTGGGCAGGCGGCTGGCGGGGCGTCTGGGCAACGCGGCACCGGGCAAAGACGTCGGTCTTGAGCCTGGACAGTTCCGGAAGAGTGGGGGGAGTAACAGCAAGGTGAGCAACGCGACGAGTCGCCCGCCACTTCTGGTGAAGTACTTTGGCCGCTACCTGAGCGACGAGGACGCTGCCGGTTTTATCCGCGCGGTGTCCGAGCAGTATGCGTTGGCCACGTTGGAACGGCTGGCGGCCGGCGGCTCGGCGGTCACTCGCCGAGCGGCCGTGCTGGCGATTGGTTATCTGGGGAACTTCGAGAACAACGCCGTGCTGGGTCGTGCCCTGCGGGACGACGACCGGGGAGTGCGAGTGTTGGCTGAATCGGGGATTCGGGAGCTGTGGGTCCGCGACGGCGATCCCCGCCAGCGCCAGTGGCTGCGGCAATTGATCCGGCTGAACGCGGCCGGGCAGTTTGGCGACGTGGTGGAGCAGTCGACGCGATTGCTGGAGGAGGCGCCCACGTTCGCCGAGGCCTGGAATCAGCGGGCGATGGCCCGCTTCTACCTGGAGCAGTATTCAGGCTCGGTGGAAGACTGCCGGCGAGCGTTGTCGCTGAACCCGTACCACTTCGAAGCGGCGGTCGGCATGGGACAAGGCTTGATCGAGCTGAATGAACCCCGCCAGGCGCTGGACTGTTTCCATCGCGCCTTGAAGGTGAATCCCGACCTGGAAGGCATACGAGCGCACGTCCGCAGCCTGCGCCGCATTCTGGACTGAACGGGGGCCGATGAGTCGCTACGTGCTGGCCCTGGACCAGGGCACGACGTCCAGCCGGGCCTTGATCTTTGCTCATGACGGCCAGGTCATCGCCAGCGCGCAGCGGGAGTTTCCCCAGTTGCTGCCCTCGCCAGGGCACGTGGAACACGACCCGGAGGAGATCTGGCAGTCGCAGTTGCAGGTGGCTCGCCAGGCTCTGGAGCGGGCGTCGCTGACCGCGGCGGATCTGGCGGCGATCGGCATCGCCAACCAGCGGGAAACCACACTGCTTTGGGAACGGGACTCCGGGCGGCCGGTCGGCAACGCCATCGTGTGGCAAAGCCGGATCAGTTCGGGCGTCTGCCGCCGCTTGCGGGACGCGGGCTGCGAGCCGGCGATCCGCCGCAAGACGGGGCTGGTGCTGGACGCCTACTTCTCCGCCTCGAAAATCACCTGGCTGCTCGAACAGTACCCGGGGTTGCGCGCGCGGGCAAGTCGCGGCGAAATCCTCTTCGGCACGGTGGACACGTTCCTGCTTTGGCGGCTGACCGGTGGAGTCGTGCATGCGACCGACTACAGCAACGCCAGCCGCACGCTGCTGCTGAACATCCACACGCTGGACTGGGACGACGAACTGCTCGCGCTGTTCGACGTTCCGCGAGCGATGCTGCCGCGGCTGGTTGCCTCCAGCGAATTGCTCGGCCACACGCTGCCCGAATGGTTTGGCGGCAGTGTTCCGGTGGCGGGAGTTGCCGGTGACCAGCAGGCGGCCACGTTTGGCCAGGCCTGCTTCGAACCGGGAATGGCCAAGAACACCTACGGTACGGGCTGCTTCCTGTTGCTCAACACGGGCCAGCGGCCAGTCGACTCGCAGAACCGCCTGCTGGCCACAATCGGCTGGGTGCTCGACGGCCGCGTCACCTACTGTCTGGAAGGCTCGGTGTTTATCGCTGGGGCCGTGGTGCAGTGGTTGCGTGACGGCTTGGGGTTGATCCGCGAATCGGCCGAAGTCGAGCAGCTTGCGGCGACCGTGCCGGACGCGGGCGGAGTGTACCTGGTGCCCGCCTTTGTCGGTTTGGGCGCGCCGTACTGGGACCCGGCGGCCCGCGGCGTCCTGGCCGGACTGACGCGCGGCACGCGGGCTGGTCACCTGGCACGAGCCGCCGTCGAATCGATGGCCTATCAGACGTGCGACCTGGTGCATGCCATGCGCGAGGATGCGGGCGTCGACCTGCAGGAGCTGCGCGCCGACGGCGGCGCCGCGGTCAACGACCAACTGCTGCAGTTCCAGGCCGATCTGCTGAATGTGGCGGTCCAACGGCCGAAAGTCTTCGAGTCCACGGCGCTTGGCGCCGCGTACCTGGCCGGACTGGCCGTCGGTTTCTGGCAGGACCTGGATGAATTGCAAAGCCACTGGCAACTGGACCGCCAGTTCCGACCGGCGATCGACGAGATGCAGCGCCGGCGGCTTTACGGCGGCTGGCAGCGGGCGGTCGAGCGGAGCCGGGGCTGGGCAGAATTCGAGATCTCTTAAGCGCCGCCGATGTTCCACCGGGCGTGTTGTGCTACGCCCGCGGCGAACAGCCGGCATTCTCCCCATTCTGCCAAATCGACCCCAGAGGTCGATGGCGCCGATGGCGCTCGCACCCCGCAGGCCCCTCCCCAGCTCTCCCCGGAAGCCGGTGAGGGAGCCAGAGGGATATCAAGCTTGAGCGCTCGCCGAAGTGGAGGCAGTCCAAGTACCGCTCGGTTGTAACGCCAGGTTCCCTCGACAAAGCAACCTAAAACCTGCACGATTTCGAAGCCGGGGAAGGGGCCGGACGGGTTTGGATCTCCTGGCCTGGCAGGTCGGAATGCCAGAGAGCTTGCATGGGCGTGAGAACCCGCTGGAACGGCGACTCCCAAATCAAATCAAGATGGGCAATGGCAAAACCGACGCTTCGGGTTACATTTCGCACAACTTGCGCCCGACGTGGCGCGGCAGAGGATTTCAGGCCACGGACCGCTCCCATGCAGCTTCAAGACGTATTCGTCGGCTCGGTCTCGATCGCCATTGGTCTGCTGGCCTTGGCGGCCGCCATTGGCAACTGGGAAGTATCGTTTCAGTTGCGCGCCGGGCGGTGGTTCGAACGGCGCTGGGGCCGAATGGGGGCTCGCGTGGCGTACGCGGTGCTGGGTGCGAGCCTGATTGCGTTGGGGATCGCCCTGGCCGCGGGTTTCGGCCCGAACCGAGGCTGAGGAGCTGGCTGTCCATTCAAAGCCGCATTCAGCGCCGCGTGGGGCCGGCCTGCTGCATCGCTCGGTACACGGTCGCGGCGTAGTTCTCCGGTGCTTTCCAGAACCTGTCCAAGGCCGCTTCATCGGCGAACAGGTAGATCTGGTTGCGATAGGACACGCCGTGTTGTCGCTTGCCGCTGACCAGGGCGCCGGTTTCAGCAAAGCGGACGGGGTCGCAGCCGGACAGGACGGGGCTGTAACGATCGGGTTCCGCGAGAAACTTCTGTTGTTCGGCGGGGCTCGAGAACAAGTAGACCTGCCCTCGGTGTTCGACGCCCCACCGCGGATCGGCCTTGACCCACTGTTGCCGCTCGATCAGGCTGACCGGGCAGAATCCGTCCATGGCGACGGCCGGCGACGAGCCTGGGGGTTGGTTGGCCGCCGGCCCGGTGTCGGGCATGGTCGGACCAATCCCAGCGCGACCGGCCTGGTTGGGGAATGAACCGCCGGCCGCGGCGTAGTTCGCCGGATAGCTGCTGGCGCGGTCGGCGGACGGACTCCAGGAGCTGTTCTGTTGGCCTGCGACCGCCTGCTGTGCCAGGTAGGGATTCATGGTGTTTTGAGCGGGCGGGGCGGCGGGAGCTTCAATACCCGCTTGCCAGGAATTTGGCGCCGGCTGGCGCGGCTCGCCCTGCATCCCTTGGGGTTGGAAGCTGCCACCGTAGGTGCTGCTCCGATTGCCGCTCGCCTCCTGATATGCGTCGTAGGTATTCACCCGGTTGGCTTGAGGGTCGAACGGGGACTGGGGAGCGTAAGGTCCCTGGTTGGTGGGCGGCGAGTTGTTCCAGCGAGGAGCGTCGGGGGCGGCCTGGCCGTAGGCGTCCTGCGCGTGGCGTTGCCCCCACGAGTCTCGGCCCGATTCAGGTCCACCGGGAGCCGTCCCCTGAGGCGGCATGCCGGCCCGGTCGCCGGGCTGCTGGTAGCCGGGTTGCTGGTAGCCGGGCTGCTGGTAGCTTTGGGGAGGAGCGTACTGGGTGGAGCGCGAGAGATTTCCGGGCGGATAATCCCCCAGCGACTCGGCCGATGCCTGGACGACCTCGGCCTTGGAGCGGGCGGCCAGTTGGGTTTCGGGGACGCCGACTCGGTGGTTCATGGCGACGCGGTTCAGCAGGGCGACGTAGCGGTCGGGGTCCTGGTTGCTGATGGCGCGGAACAGTTCCTCGCCGTCCGGCGTGGTGATTACGTCGGTCGGCCAACTGGTCACGTTATACAGGCGCCGCAGGTGGGGCATGTCGCGGACCTTGACTTTGACCGGCACGTAGCTGGTCTGCAGGGCCTCGACCACCTGGGGCTGGGGGAACACATTTTCTTCCAGACGGCGGCAGGGCGGGCAGTTGTCGTCCCAGAAGTGCAGCAGGATCAGCCGTTGCTGCTGGGTGGCGAGATGCTGGGCTTCTCGCACGTCCGTCAGCCAGGCAATCGGCCCCGAGGCCCAAGCGGCTGTGTTCAGGCAGGCGCTCAGCAACAACCAACCGACCAGCACAGGCATTGAATTACGCATGGGTTTCCTCGCCCCTTGGCTCAGCGGAGTTGAGGTGTCTGGACCATCGTTTTCTCGTGTATCGGTTGGAACGATGGTACGGGTTGTGTAAAAATGGCCGGTTAGGTGAAATTTTCCGCCGCCGGAAAACTTTCCCAAAGCGGGTGGATGGTGGAGCGATTGTCCTCAATCGCTCGCGGAAGGTGGAGCGATTGACCCCAATCGCTCGTCCGGCCGAGTCCGCTGCCGGAAAACTTTCCTAAACCGGGTGGATGCGGCGAGTTTGAGCTTGACAGGGGCCCGGAGTTGAGTACGATGCCGTTAGTTTGTAACTCTGCCTGATGTTGATGCGCTCACGTGCCCTGGGCAGTTTGATCTTCGGCACCCCCCGAACCGGAATCCTCGTCCGCTGGAAGCTTCACTGGACATTTGCGGCGTGGGGTCGTAGCGCTTCTTGAGCTTTCCCCGTGCGACACAGGCACGGCAACTCCCGGCGGCGATCGGTTCCTGGTGAACCGCTCGACTTGCTTTCCTCCGCAGGACGGCAAAGCTGGTGCGGGCTCCCGGCGGGAGCCGGTCGAAGTTCAAGGCAACACCATCAGGATGCAGGGACTCGCCTGAAGTATCGCGGTCACAGGCGATCGAGAGACGGGCGGTTGTTGAGTGCCTGGCTTCATGTTTGGCAGTGTTGAGGACGACTTGGCGCGGTGGGCGCGAGTCGGGTTTCTAAGAATTCGACCTTGGGTGGAATATGGGGAAGAAGAAGTTTCGTGCCCGGACCGGAGGAGTACGCCCTGGTGGACGGCCGCCGGCCGTGGGCAATGGGCGGCAACGCCGTAAACGTCGCCCGGACGGCCCGTCGCGCCGGCCGATGGGTTCGCGGGAGCCGTCGGAGTTCAACAGCGACGCGCCGCTGGAAGCCGGCTACGGGCTGCTGGAACTGCACCCCAACGGGTACGGATTCCTCCGCAGCCCGAAGAACAACTACGCGCGCGAGCGGACCGATCCTTTCGTGCCGGGCACGATGATTGAAAAGTACAGTCTGCGGCAGGGCGTGATGCTGCGGGGCCTGGTCCAGCACGCCCGCAAGCAGCAAGGGCCGCGGCTGCGGGAAGTGGTCGACGTGGACGGCATGCGGCCCGAGGACTACGTCAACGTCAAGACGTTCGACGAGCTGACGCCGATCAACCCGGAAGTCTGGTTGCGGCTGGAGACGGGCTCCCAGCCGCTGACGACCCGCGTCATGGATCTGCTCACGCCGCTGGGTCGCGGGCAGCGGGCCTTGATCGTCGCTCCGCCGCGGACCGGCAAGACGATTCTGCTGCAGCATATCAGCCACGGCATCGCCACCAACTATCCGCAGCTCAAGCTGATCGTGCTGCTGATCGATGAACGGCCCGAGGAGGTCACCGACATGCGGCGGAACGTGGACGGCGAGGTGATCGCCAGCAGCCTGGACCAGGACGTGGAGAGCCACGTGCGGCTGTCGCAGTTGATCATCGAGCGCTGCCGGCGGCTCGCCGAAATGGGCCGCGACGTGTTCCTGCTGCTGGATTCGATCACGCGGCTGGCCCGCGCGTTCAACAAGTGGGTCGGCAATACGGGCCGCACGATGTCCGGCGGCGTGGACATCAAGGCGATGGACATTCCCAAGAAGCTGTTCGCCACGGCGCGGGCCTTTGAGGAAGGCGGTTCGCTGACGATTGTCGGAACCGCGCTGGTGGACACCGGCAGCCGGATGGACGAGTTGATTTTTCAGGAGTTCAAGGGCACGGGCAACATGGAGCTGGTGTTGGATCGCAAGCTGTCGGACCGGCGCGTCTGGCCGGCGATCGACATCACGCAGTCGGGCACGCGGCGCGAGGAACTGCTGCTGCCGCCCGAAACGCTGCATGCGGTCACCATGCTCCGCCGCACGTTGACCACGATGCCGCACGTCGAGGCGATGGAGCAGTTGACGCGGCAACTGGGCCGGTTCAAGACGAACGCCGAGTTCATCAAGTTGATCAGCGGCGCCACGGTGCTCGACTGAGCGGGAACTTCCCGGCGGCCGGGCGACCAGCTAGAATTTGCTTCAGTGCTGCCTCGCCACGAACCTTCGAGTGACTCGCCGGGTCTGAGCTGGCTGGTCGGAAGCTGCCGATCTGGCGGGCGAAGACTCACGAGAATGGCCCGCCACGCCGGCCCTGGGCACGGCGATGCAGTCCGGGGAGGGTAAGCGAATGGTTAGCGGCCTCATTGGAAATGAGGTGCCCCGTAAGGGGTTGCGGGTTCGAATCCCGTGCCCTCCGCTACGAAACCCCGGGAAAACCGGGGTTTTTTTGTGCCCCGGCTTCGTCCCGCTCGTCTCGGTCTGGGCCTGCTCCCCGAGTGTCAACGACCGTTGTCCAAGACAATGAGTCCATGAGTCGTGACACCTTGGTCGCCACGGGCTGTGTTTCCCCGAAGCCTTCGCTGGTGGTAGAATCGGGAAGTGCCGCACAGCGTTTCGGAGACCCGTTCGATGAATCGAACCCGGGTACTAGCGACTTCCGACGACTGTCCCTACTCGGAGGATGAACTGTGGGCCAAGCGAGAAGGGTCCACACCACTCTCCAGATTACGTTCCTGCGGCATTGCGGGACGCCGCTTTGAATGGCCGACCGGAACACGCTCCGCATCCGCTGGCGCAAGGTGTCGGTGGCAAGGTGTTAGCCAAGATGCCGGGCCAGGCACCCGCGCCGGGACCAGAATACTCATATGGGCGGGGCGTGGCAAATTGGGTTGGAGCTGGAGTTGGACCGATCGCTCGTGGTACAGCACCGGGACGTAAGACATGTTGAAACGGGTCAAAATCAAGGGCTATAAATCGCTGGTCGATGTGGATGTGCCGTTGGAGAGTCTGTCGGTTCTCTTCGGGCCAAATGCTGCCGGCAAGAGCAATTTCCTGGATGCGCTTCAACTGTTGTCGCGAATCGCCACGGCACGAACGCTCAAAGAAGCGTTCGAGCCTCCATATCGTGGGAAGCCGTTGGAGTCGTTCACCTTTGGAGAGGAAGGCCTCAGCTCCTTGGTTGGCAAGGACTCGGCATCGTTTTCGATTGAGGTCGATGTCGAGCTTTCCGACACCATCGTCGAAAGCGTAACGCGACAAATTCGTGAGATGAAGTCCGGTAAGGATGGCAGTCGCGGGGAAGAAGGCGTTGGCGACGGTTCGGCGAAGCCGCAGCCGGGCGTACGCGAGAGGAGCTTGCGCTACCGCATCGAACTTGAGATTTTGCCAAGGACCGGAATACTTCGTGTGGCCGACGAGTATCTTGCGCCCCTGAATCGAAAGGGTGAGGTCAACAAGTGCCGCAAGCCGTTTCTGGAGCAGATGGCAAGGAATCGCCTGCACTTGCGGATGGAGGGACAGGCTCACCCCACCTACTACGAGCGGGGCTTGGATCACGCGGTCTTGTCGATGCCACTGTATCCTCCTCACTACCCCCACCTCGTGGCAATGCGACAGGAGCTGTCGCGGTACTTCTTCTTTTACTTCGAACCGCGGGAACGAATGCGCGCGCCAAACCCCGTTAAGGAAGTGCGTCACATTGGCCTCATGGGGGAAGACCTCGCATCGTATCTCAATACCCTGAAGGTACTCGACAAGAGACAGTTCGAGGCGGTCGGCAAAGCGCTGCACATGATCGTCCCTTCGGTGACGGGGATCGAGGTGGGCGTTAATGCCTTGGGCGAAGTCGATCTCTGGCTGAGGGAAGGAAGAATGCGCGTGCCGGCCCGTGTCGTCTCCGAAGGCACGCTGCGCGTGCTGGGCTTGCTGGCGCTAAGCGGCGCGAAGGATCCACCGGCGATGGTCGCCTTTGAGGAGCCAGAGAACGGAATCCACCCCCGTCGAATCCAGATGATCGCCGATCTGTTGAAGACCCGGGCGCAGACAGGAGAAACGCAAATCATCGTCACCACGCACTCTTCGATCTTACCCGATCTGATTGCCGACAAGAGCCTGTTCGTATGCGGGAAGAAGAATGCTCGGACATTTATCGAACCATTCGTCACTTTTGGCGAACTCTTTCGTCAACGGGAGATCAGCCAAGCTCTGGACGAGGAACGCCTCGCGCCGTCGCAACGGATCTTGCGCGGAGACTTCGATGCGTGAAGTCTCGCTGTTCGTCGAGGACTATGGACACGCTATTGTTCTCAAGACGTTGTTGAGCCGTTTGAGCCAGCAGTTCGCCATTCCGGTTTCGACACGCGAGTTCTCCGCTACTGGCGGACATGGGCGAGTCGCAGCCGAATTCAAGCGGTTCTTGCAGGATGTGAGGAACTCCAACGCACCACTTCCCGACTTGATCATCGTCGGCACCGACTCCAACTGCATGGGGTTTCGAGAGCGCAAGAAAGTCATTCAAGAGATCGCGAAACCGATTTCGGACCAGGTTGTTTACTGCATTCCCGACCCTCACATCGAGCGGTGGCTGCTGTTGGACTCGGCGGCCTTCAAGAAAGTTGTGGGCGCCGGGTGCCGGGCCCCCGACCACAAGTGCGAACGCGACCGGTACAAACAGTTACTCGCGGAGGCGGTTCGGGCGGCGGGACAGACTCCACTTTTGGGCGGGCTGGAGCAAGCCGAAGATCTCGTCCAGGTCATGGATCTGGACCGGGTGGCGAAACAAGATAACTCGTTTGGCGACCTGCTCACGAGTCTTCGAACATTTTTCAGGCAATGGGCGTAATGGCAGCTCACTGCCACCGTCTTGATCTGGGCATGCTCTCATGGTCCTACTGACCGTTGTCCAAAGCAATGACACCCGACACCTTTGTGTCGGACCGACAGCATTCCGGACGATCCTTGTCGGGATCGTACGGCTGAATCTGAACCAAGTCGAGCGTCACGCCCTGGGCCTCGAGCGCGTCCCGGGTGGCCTCGTCCAGGATCACGTTCACCAGGTTGGCGCCTTCCAGGCGAATGCCCGTCACGGTCGCGCCGCGCAGGTCGGCGTTCACCAAGACAGCGCACCGCAGGTCGGTCCTGGTCAAGTTCGCGCCCACGAAGCTGGCTCCGTGCAGGACGGCCCCGCGCAACTCGGCGTCCAACAGGCTGCCGCAGCCGAACCGGGCCCCCGACGCCTTCGCGTCGTTCAGTTTCGCGCCGTCCAGTTTCGCGCACTCCAGGTTCGCTCCGTTCATTTCCGCTCGTTCCAGGTTCGCGCGCGGCAGCTCGGCGTGCTCCAACCGCGCGAAGTGCAACAGGCAGTCGTCCATCCGGCTGTCATCGAGCCTGGCATGAAACAGGATCGCCCGCGACAGCACCGCTCGCCGCAAGTCGGCGAATTCCAGCACCACATGCGGCAGTATTGCCTCCGACAGTTCAGCCAGTCGCAGATCCGCGTCCTTCAAGTCCGCTCCCACCAGTCGAGCGCCGCGCAGGTCCGCCCCCAACAGGAATGCGCGTTCGGCGCGGGCGTAGTTCAGGTCGGTCTCCTTCAGCCGAGCGCCGGCCACCAGGCTCCAGTCCTCCGGGCGCTCGCCCTTCCAACCGGACGGCTTGCGGGAGACGTCCGTCCAGGCAATATCAATCACCGGCTTCAGCTTCAGGCAGGCCAGCAGCGAAGGGCCCCAGGTGGGCCATCGCCGCCAGCGAAACCGCGTAAACTCACGATGCGTGGTCTCCGGATTCCGCCACGCGGCGCTGGCCTCCGGTTTCTCCAGGGACACCGTTCCCGCCTGGCCGAAATCCACACTGCCTCGCGTGAACACCGAACCGAACAACGCCACGATCACACCGACCGGCGCCAAGCATGCCAGCGAACCCCGGAATACCTTGCCCGCGGCGATCCGCGAGCGGCGGCCGCGGAGGATTGTCAGCACGGAGTACAAGGAAGCCACCGCGGCAGCAACCGCCAGCACCAGCAGCGCCAGATGCCAGTACGAAACCAACGCCTGGTGCCGGGACAGGTACCGCAGCCAGAGATACGCCAGGGAAAGCGGAACGATTCCCCAGATCACGGGCACGCTCAGCACAAACAGGATCCACTGCAACCAGGTGGTCCGCGAGCGCAGCCGCGGCAACTGGGTGCTCAGCAGGCCGTTGAACAACCAGGGATGCACGCGCTGCTCCAGCGTCCGACCGTCCGGAAACACGGCCGGCACCGATGTCATCAACTGGCAGAGGCGCACCAGGTAGAGATGAAAGTAGATCGAGACGCCGAGCAACAGTGCGGGGGCCACGAAATAGAAATGCTCGATCGACACCTGCGTGCCGATGATCGGCAGCGCGAGCGAATCGGAATCCTGGATCAGAGCGACGTCGGTGGTGGAGGCCGTTGTCAACCAGATGTAGATGCACGCCGCGAGCAAGAGCAGAAAGGCGGAACGCGCGACGGCGCTGGCCTGCCCCACCGCGTCCAGCGTGGGGAATTCCGCCACCGAGTCCGGCAGCGTCGTTCCCTCCAGGTTCGCGCCACCCAACTGCCGCCAGGAAAGCCCTTGACTGGAACGCAGGTCGGCTCCGCTCAGGTCCGCCTGATAGAACGAGGCCGCCTCCAAGCGGCACTGCTCGAAATACGACCCGTTCAAGGTTGACTCGTCGAAATCCGCGTCGCGAAATCGGCAGCCTTGGAAATGGACGCCACTCAGGTCGGTGGTCACGAACAACGCGCCGCTCAGGTTCACCAGATGAGCGCTCCGTCCGCGCAGATCGCGGTGCTCGAACTCCGCCCGCCGCCCGGAGGCCTGCTCCGACTCGAGCCAGGCGGAATGCTCGCGCACCGCTTGCTCCCAGTCCGAGTTGGAAACGGGCTGCCGATCGCGGGTCGATCCGGCCAGCAGTCGTCTACGGAAGCCTGGCATGCGTATAGTTTCCGGTGCGAAGGCGGCGCCCGCCAGCAACAGCACAACGAGCAGGGGAAGAATCGCCGCCATCAGGCACAGGCAAAGCATCACCCAGGCCAGGACCACCGGCAGCAAGGCAACGAACAGCACGGCGACGGCCGCGCGAGCCAGCGAAGCGCGGAGGGGATGCTGGCGCCATGGCAATGTCATCGCCCCCGCCCGAACGCATCCGGCGCGAATTCTCTCCGGTACTCGCGGGCCAAAAAGGAATTCGCGTCCGCCGCATTCACCAGCCGTTTCTCTTCCCAGGCCACGTCCAAAGACTCCTGGCGGAGCCGATACGAAGCGTTGGCGAAGTGGATCAGCGACGTGGCCTCGTGCGAACCGACGTCCGCGCTGGTGCGTTCCCGGCTGCGCACGCTGCGCGCAAAGGCCGCCAGGTGCTCGCGCGTCGCTCGCCCGCTCTGCTCCGTCCAGTCGCGCTGGTCGATCACTTTTCCGTCGGGCGACATGATCACGACGCGGAGGATATCCAGATCGACGATCGCTCCCTGGAAGAACAGCGTTACGCCGCTCGGTTCCGGCGACCGTGACCAGGAGTACGACTCGCAGACGACATTCAACGGACCGTCGCGGCCGGCGAGCGTGAAGGCGGTCGACTGCACGTCCGGCGCGTCCCACTCCTGTTCCCGCCAGAAGAAATCGCCGCGACTGGTCACCGACGTCAGCCTCGTCTCCATTCCCGTCAAGTCCAGTGCCAGGTCGAGCCACAACAGCGCATCCAGCCCCTGGTCGCCGGTTCCGTACTCCCAGAACCAGCGCCAGGCAAAATGGAACCGCCGCGGATCGAAGAACGTACTGGGGGCCGGGCCGAGCCAGAGATTGAAGTCGACGCCGGCTGGCGCCTCGCGCCTCCCTCCCGGAATCACGGGCCTGCGATTGCGGAGCCCGCGGACGCGCACATGAGTCAGACGTCCCCAAGCGCCGCCACGCGCTGGCGCGCGAATCCCTTCCAGCTCCGGAATGCTTCGCAGTTGCGCCCCGACGTGCGCGACCCGGTTGGACTCTCTGGCCGCTCTTCGCAACTGTTCCACTTCATCCGGGACCAGGGCAATCGGCGTTTCCAGGTAGATATCCTTGCCCGCGCGCATGGCCCAAATCCCGGCCACCGCCTGCCAGTGCGTTGGCAGCGCGAGCACCACCGCGTCGACCTGGCGATCCTCCAGCAGTTTCCTCGGATCATCGACCGCTTGCGCGTCCGGATTCTGTTTACGAGCCTCCGCCAGCGCCCGCTCGCGCCGCGGCGCGTCGATGTCGCAAACATGGGTGACTCGGCAACCATCCACTTCCGCCAGCATCCGCAGCAACGCCAGGCCACGATTGCCCGCGCCAATCACGCCCACGGAGAACGTTTCGACTCGCGGCTGGGCGGCGGGAAGCAATTCGCCACCGACCCAGGTCGTGGCCGTTCCGGCGGTGGCCAGCCGCATGAACCAGCGACGATCCAGGCCGCTAGACTTGCCAGAGCAGAATTCTGCCATCTTTTCCTCCAGCGAGTACCGACTTGCCGTTTGCGGCGATGGCCACCGAAGTCACTGGCCCCGCGTGGCCCTGCAGAGCGCCGACCGCTTCCCGACCGGCTCGGACATCCCAGACCCGCACCGAATGATCCATCCCGCCACTCACGGCCAGGTCTCCCGCGGGCGAAACCACCACGCACAGCACGGGCGACTTGTGACCCTGAAACCGGGCCACCACGCCCGGCTGGTCGAGCCGTCGCAGGACCAGGTCGTTCAGCTCCGCAGCCAGCAGCAGGTTCCGTCCGGGCAGCAGCACGGCCGAGCCACCGCCGGCCACGTCCGTTTGAAACGGATTAGACATGGCCGAACGCGGGTTGTTGGCGAGATCCCACTCCAGCACCGTCCCGCCCACGTCCGCGGAGAAGGCCGCCGTCCCGTTGTCATGGAAACGGACCCGGCAAACGCCTCGCTGGTGTCCCTTGTGAAGGGATTGACTCGCCTGTCGTGGCAAGTCCCAGAGAATGACCTGGCGATCTTCGCCCCCCGAAACCGCTCGCTCTTGATTCGGCGAGAACGCCAGGCTGCGAACGATCTCGGTGTGTCCCGCCAGGAGGACAGGCGCGGCCGCATGGAACATGCGAATTCCTCCCTTCAGCCGCCGACGGGGAACCGGCACCAGAACGCCTGCCATCCTAGCCGTGCCCGGTTCCGCCCGCAACTGCTTGCTGATTGCTGGCACTTCGATCACCTCCTATTCCCTGAGCAAACACTCCCGGCAATTCGAACCAGCTCCGCCAGCAGGGTCGAAGTGGCGTCCGAAGGCGATATGCTCTAGACTGGATTCCAAGGTTGCCAGGCTGGGAAGAAAACGGGGCTTGGTCCAATTGAATCGAAGTGTCCGAAGTAATTGGACCAACCCCCGTTTTCGGCTCAGGTCCGAGGTTTACGGCGCAACTCTAGCCACAAAGCGGAGACTGAATCATGCGACTGCACTTGACCGTCCTGTTGCTCTGCATGTGTCCGATCGCGGCGTTAGGAAACGACGGCGACGAGACGTTGCGGGCATTGCTCGGCAAATCCGATGTCGTGGTGCTGGGCGAGTTCAAGTTCCAGTTAGTCGGTGAAATTGTGGAGTCCGGAGTTGTCCACTACCAAGGCGACTTCAAGATCAAGCAGTTGATCAAGGGAACTGAGCAGGGAGACCGTCGGATTGGCGGTACGATCAAGGTCACCGTCGCTCGCTTCGAGAACGAGCCCGCGGACCGTGTGCCGGAACTCAGACTGAATGCAACTTCCATCCTGTTCCTCAACTGCAGTCAAGGGCAGGGGAAGCCAACCTACATGACTTCGGACGTCTGGCTGGGTGTCCAACCTTCCAGCTCCGCGTTGGCCAAGTCGTTGTCCCGCTTGGTGAAAGAGCCACCCCGACAGGCGGCAGTTGCGGGGTTGACCGCCGAGAACGACCGACTCGAAAAGGAAGTCGAAAGCGAGGCGAGCGTTGCCCGGCGGCAGAACCAGGCCGCTCGGCGTAAACCCAACGTGCAGGTACGACTGGATGGCAACTGGCGGCTATTCCTGCCAGCGGGATTCGAGTATCAGGCGACCCTGACGGCCGAGAAGGAGGATCGTTACCGGTTAATGCCTGGAGGGTTGGTGTTCGGTGCCAGCTACGAGGTTCAGGGCGACTATCTCGTAAGTCGTCCGTCAGATGACTCGGGCGAAAGTGGATTCAAGTGGAAGATCCAGAGCCCGTACATGATCACCCTGGTCGAACAGCCGGCCAGGCTTAGCGGCGACTACCTGGGAGCCGTATTCGTTCGCCACTCTCCCGCGGCCGAGCTGCGTTTGCAAGAGGAAGTCTCGGCGAGCGAGTTGAACTCGCCACCTCGCAAGACCAAGGCCTCACGCAGTGCGGCAAAATAATGGACCGTGGATTGGTCGTCGTCGTGATCGAAGGGGAGTAGTCGAGCGAATCGCGCCGCGGCATCATTGGGCTGATGTATCAGTCAACTCGCACTCACTTGGCGGTTGGGACGCGGGCCTTGAGAAACTCCAGCAAGTGGGCCATCTGCTCGACCGTGATCTCCTTTTCGACTCCTTCCGGCATCAGCGACTTGCCGCTGGCCCGCAGTTGCTCGATCTGAGTCCGCGGGATCACCTGCCGCTTGCCCTCGGCCTGCAGCAGCACCACGGCCTCGCTGGTTTCGGAATCCATCAGGCCGTTGAACACGCGTCCGTCATCGGTGACCACCGTGTAGTCGGTAAACCGGGGCTCGATTTTCAGGTTCGGATCCAGAATGTCGTACAGCAGGGCGTCGCGCGAACGATTGCGGACGTCGCTGATGTCGGGTCCCACCACGTGTCCCTGCCCGTCGACCCGATGGCACTTGGCGCAGGCCCGCTCAAACACTTTCGCCCCCTCGGCGACCGACGCTTCCATGCTCAGTGCCGACTCGTACTGCCGGGCCACTTCGCGGCGATTGGCCGAAATGGCCCCGCCGAACAGCCGGGCCGCCAGCTCGCGGATCGCCGGCTCGCCGTGCCGCAGCAACCGCACCCGCTGGTCGATGTCCAGCACCGACGGGCTGATCTTGCCCTCGGCCATGCCTTCCATCGCCAGGCGAGTGGTGGTGGTCTTGCGCAACAGCAGTTCCAGCCCGCTGGCGCGAGCTCGCGGGCCCAACTCGGCCCAGCGGTCCAGCACGACGCCGGCCGCCGCGTCGTCGCCCGTGGCCCGCATGGCGTCCAGCGTCGCCAGTTGGATCGTGATCGGCTGCCCGGCGGAGAGCAACCGGCCGTACGCCTCGGCCGACTGGGCATAGGGCCGATAGCCCAGCAGCTCGATCGCCGCCAGCCGATCCGACAGCGAGCGCTGCCCATCCACGGCGATCGACTGCGCGTTGGCCAGCAGTTGCTGCAGCGGCCGCGCGCGGTCGGCCAGTTCGGCCGGCGGATTGGCCAACAAGCCGGCCAGGCTGGTTCGTCCCAGGCCGCCGCGATGCCGCGCCAGCCCCGTGGCCAAACCGCTCAGTGCCGCCGATTGCCACCAGGCGGCATCGCCTTGATGCTGGGCCAGCGTGTTCATCACGCCGGACAGTTCGCTCAAGTCGCCGCGGGCGCCCGCGACCGTGGCCAGCTCGCGCACCAGGCGGATCCGCTGCGGGATCCGTTCGTCCGCCGCGTCACTCGCGGGGGCTGTCGCCGGTACAACCGCCCAGGCTTGCACCACTGCCGCCAGCAACTGGCCGCTGCGGTCGCGGCAACCAGTCAGCAAGGCCGAGACGAACCAGGCGTCCTCGCCATCGCTGACGGCCAGCCGCCGCAGAACCTCGGTCGCTTGCGGAGCATCGCTGCCGCCCAGGGCCAACGTCACTTCGAACCGCACGGCCGCGTCCCGGTCGCCGGCCAG
>JAGFJK010000245.1 GCA_024102795.1 Pirellulaceae bacterium | reverse complement strand
CGACGTCAGCACGTCCGCCGTGATGTTGAAGTTGAACGGCGACTCGTTCGCATCGTTGTTGCCGAACGACAGCACGCCCGCCGGGGTGCCCGCCACCAGCGTGCTCACCAGCACCTCGAACGTTTCGGAACCGCCCGGAGCGATCATCACCGTCGTCACGCCGTCGAACAGGTTCGCGTTGGACGTCGCGCCCAGCGTGTACCCGGCCGGCAACGTCAGAATCGGCGCGATGCTCAACGGATCCGCGCCCACGTTCTGGATCGTGAACACCTTGCTGAACGGACTGACGTTCTGCAGCCCGTCGCCAAAATCAAAGCTGCCGCCGTCGGTGATCGAGGTGCTGCCTTGCAGAACCACAATCTCCGGACCCACCAGCCGTTCGATCCGGATCGCGTCGGCGATCACGTTGCCGGTGGTCGAACCGCTCAGCAGCACCGTGACCGTGGCCCCCGTGGCGGTGAACGTTCCCAGTTCCTCCCAGTTGAATCCCGCGTCGCTGAAGTCGTTCGGAGCGAACCGCTGATTGATCGGCACCGTCGTCGGTCCGCCCGCCACGCCGCTCACCTGGTACGGAGCGTCCGTGGCCCGGTTCGAAAACGCCGTCCAGGTGGCCGCCACCTTGTAGACCGCGCCAGGCGTCAGGCCGTTGAACGTGTACGTGGCCGTCTCGACCACGCCGCCCGCTGGAGCCTCGCGCACGTCGTTGCCGAATCCCTGGCCGGCCCAGAACGTCAGGTTGCCCGAATCGGCGTAGCTGTCGCCCGCCGGCACCGGACCGTTGTTGTCGATGATCCGAGTGGCCGACACCACCTGGCCGCTGATGGCGAACGTGTACGGCGATTCATCACTGTCGTTGTTATCAAAGCTGACCATGCCGCCGAAGCTGCCGATCGAACCGGCGTCCAGTTGGATCGAGAAGGTGGTCGTCGCGCCGGGCAGCAGCGACGTGCTGCCGAAGCCCGCCGCCAGCGAGAAACCGGGAATCGCCGCCAGCGACGTGGCCAGCGCCGCGTTGTCCAGGTTCAGCGTCGCCGTCCCGGAGTTGACCACCGTGAAGACCTTGACCTGCGGCGCTCCGACGATCGTGCTGAACGCGCGGCTGCCCGTGCCGTCGGGCACGTCGCCGCCGCTTTCCACCACCAGAATCTCCGGCCCGTGAATCGGCAACTCTTCCAGCCGGATCGCGTCGGCGATCACGTTGCCGTTGGCCGTGTCGCTCAGGCTGACCGTGATCACGCCGCCGCCGTCCGCGCGCACGATCGACAGATCCTCCCAGCCCGTTCCGTTCTCGGTGAAGTCGCCGGGCGACACTTTCTGGTTGACCAGGAACGTCACCGGCCCGCCGTCGATGCCGGCGATCGTGTACGGCGCGTTGCTGGCCCGGTTCGAGAACGCCGTCCAGGTAGCCGACACGCGATAGGTCGCTCCGGGCACCAGGCCCATGAATGTCCAACTGGCCGTGTCGCCGCCGCCGCTGGCTTCGGCCACGTCCTGGATCATGTCGCCGCCGGCAAAGCCCTGGCCCACGAACGTGGTGTAGCCCGGCGTCTGGGCGTACGCCGCGTCGCCGTTGTCGATGATGGCGACCGGTGGAACAACCGCGCCGACCAGCGTCACGTTGAACGGATTCTCGTTGCTGTCGTTGTTGGCCAAGCGCAGTTCGCCGCTGAATCCATCCACGCGCGGCGGAGCGAACTGGACCTGGAACGTCGTCGTACCGCCCGGAGCGATCGGCGTCGTCGGTGAGGACAGCAGGCTGAACACGACCGGCAGCCGCAACTGGCCCAGCGTCAGCGGCACCTCGCCCAGGTTGTTCACCTGGAACGTGCGCGTGGCCGTGCCGCCCGACGGCACCAGCCCGAAATTCACCACGCTCACGCCGTCCACCAGACGCTGGTCGTCGCCACCGCCGGGCGCTTCGTCCGCGCCCAGGTTGATCAGCTCGATCTCCGGCTGCCCGGCCAGCCGTTCGATGCGGATCGCGTCGGCGATCACTTCGCCCACGCCGCTTTCGGTAAGCTGCACGGTCAGCGTGCCGCTCGTCACGCGCACGATGTCCACGTCTTCCCAACTGGTGAAGTCATCCACGAAGTCGTCGGGCGCGAGCTGCTGGTTGCGCGTCACGCTGCTGACCAGGTTGGCCGGGGCGACCGCGCCGTCGTAGATCGCAAACGGCGCGGCGGTGGCCCGATTGGCGAACGCCGTCCAGGTGGCCGACACGCGGTACAAGCCCGCCGGCAGCATCGTGGCCGTGAACGTGGCCGTGTCGCCGCCCACCGTGAAGCCGCTCGAATCGACCGTGCCCAGGCGGCCTTGATTGGTGAACGTCTGGAAGCCGGCGTTGGCGTACGACGTATTGGGCGGATTCAGCGCCGCTTCGTTGTTGATGATCAGCGGCACCTGTTGCACCCGGATCGCGTCGGCGATCACCAGGCCGTTCAATCCCGGCGTGGTGTTGGACAGCGTGACGGTCAGCACGCCGCCGCCATCGGTGACGAACAGGCCCAGGTTCTCCCAGTTCGAGCCGGCGCTGCTGAAGTCGTCGGGCGCCACGCGCTGGTTCCGCACGCTGTTGAGCGGCCCGCCCAGCACGCCCGACATCACGTACGTCGCATTGGTCGCTCGATCCAGCGCAGCAAGCCACGTCGCCGACACGCGGTACTGTGTCATCGGCAACAGCGTGAACGTCCAGGTCGCCGCGCCGGCCACGGCCGGCGGCGAGGGGGCCGCCTGCCGGTAGTCGCCCAGAAAGCCGCCGGCTTGCGGCACGAACGGCGGATTGGTGCTCATGTAGCCCGCGCCGCCATCGTCGATGATCATCACCACGGGCGGAGCGATCACGTCGCCCACCAGCGTGATGTCGAACGGGTTCTCGCTCAAGTCGTCCGCCGGAATCCGCAGCGTTCCCAGAAACGCGCCGGCCGTCGTGCTGGGCAGCCGCACCATGAAGTTGGCCGTGC
>JAGFJK010000243.1 GCA_024102795.1 Pirellulaceae bacterium | reverse complement strand
CCACGGCCACTGCGGGCGAACCCTACACGCCGCTCCGCTTGCGGCCCGCGCCTTGACGCGAGTGGCGAGCGGCGGGCGTCAGCCCCCTGTTTCTCTTGGCGAGCGGCGGGCGTCAGCCCGCTGTTTCTCTTGGCGAGCGGCGGGCGTCAGCCCCCTGTTTCTCTTGGCGAGCGGCGGGCGTCAGCCCGCTGTTTCTTATGCTACGCGGCGAGCAATTTCGTCATTTCGGTTCGTCATTGAAACACTGGACACACGTCGCCCTTTCGACTGGAAGCCCTGTTCGCAAAGCCTGCCGTCCATCGAGGCGGGCGACACTCCCACAGAGCCTCGGGACGCGGCACTGTCTGGCTCCCGGCGTCTGTTCGTCCCGATTCGCCTTGACAACTGTCACACTTTGTGACTATTATCCAGAATCCTCATTCCGAGATGACTCATGCACATCATTGCCCGGCCGGCGATTGAAGGTGCGAAGCGACGCCACCCACAGTGTGGCAACTGGTTGAACAACTGGTGGCGAACGGCCAGTCAGGCGGATTGGCGGAGCCTGCAGGACGTGCGGCGAGACTACCCATCGGCGGATCAAGTCGGTCAATGCCTGGTTTTCGATGCGACCGGGATGACTGGAAAGACATTTGCGGTTAAGGGAGATCGCCATGTCCACAGCTTACGCGACACTGCTGCAAGAGTTTGTTCCACGACCGATTTCGTCGCATCGTGGTTATCTGCGGACGTTGAAGCAGATTGGCGGGCTGATCCGCCAGGCCAAGCGAAGTCGCGCCGAAGACGAACTGCTGGAATTGTTGGCGACGCTCGTCGAACACTACGAAATCCGGCAAGGCCACGCGAATCCCGAACTCTCGCCGCGCGAACGGCTGGCGGGGCTTATCGAGGCGCGGCAGTTGACACAAGCCGAATTGTCGCGATCTTCTGGGGTGCCGCGTACGACGATCAACGAAATCCTGTCCGGTCGTCGCAGCATCAGCAAGGCCAACGCCCTGCGACTGGCCGGTTTCTTCGGCGTGCGGGCAGAAGATTTCCTGGCGGAGTGATCGAAACGGTCCAGATCATTCGCGCAGGCCAGACGCCAAGCGGGGCGGATTGGCGACTCCCGCGGATCTGGTCGAGGCGGAATCGAAAGGTGGGAAAATGAAGTGTGTCAGGAGTCATTGTTTCACAAATCCCGATCGGGTGAGACTTCACGCTTCCATGGCGTCCACAAAGTCACGAATGGCCGCCACGTACTCCCTGGCATTTGCCCCAAATATCGTGTTGTGATTGCCGAACGGAAAGCGTACAAGCCGCTTCTGCACAGAACTCGCCCATCGGTAGGTTCGTTCAGCGTGTGAGATATCGATCAGGCCATCGTTCTCCGCGTGCAGGATGAGCAACGGGTTCTTGCACTTCGACAGTTTCTCTTGGTGATTAAAGTGTCGCTCGACTTCAGCAATCACATCGTCTTCCGTTACGCCCGCCGTCGTCAAGTCCGCATAGGTCAGAAAACGTTCGGCTGGATCGGCAATGCCGCTCTCCAGAATGAGACCGGCGATCGTTGGCTGCCGATGAGCCAGTTCGATGGCGTACAGCGAGCCCATGGACCGACCAAAGACAATCACCCTCTCCGGGGCGAGTCCTGAAGCTTTGATGGCCGCTTCTCCGTCGCCGAGCATGGCAACCAACCGAGCCTCGCCGGTGGAGTCCCCGTATTCCCGATACTCCACGAACATTGAGTTCAAGCCGAGATCTGCCAAGATGTCGGCCATGCCAGGGATGTAGTCGGCAACGGCTTCACCGTTGCCATGAAAATGAACCACAGTGTACTTGCCGGGATCGATGACGGTTCGGTGGCACGCCAATTCTGCGCCGGAGACCTGGACCAGGAATGGATCTTCGACGCAGCGTGGCTGAGGAAAGAGATAGTGACCGCTGATGGCCGAATGATCGAGGATGCTGCCGACATCAAAGTTGTCAGGAGTCATTGTTTGGCCTTCAGAGCGTAGTGCAACTTCGCCCGCAAAGAAACAGCGGGCTGACG
>JAGFJK010000226.1 GCA_024102795.1 Pirellulaceae bacterium | reverse complement strand
GAAGGAGCGGGCACGTCGGCCGGAGCCGGCTTGTCTCCCGGAGCCGGCGTATCGGCTGGAGCAGGCTGGTCGGGGGGAGCGGGCGCCGCGGGCTCCAGCGGCGGCAGTTCCTGCAGTGCGGGTTTGGCGATTTTCGATTCGTCCAGACGGGCCGTGACGAACAGGTAGCGGTTCAGATTCGAGGCTTCGATGTCGCCGCCCGTGCCTTCGATGTTGCCGAACCGCAGGATGTACTCCACGCCGTCCTTCATCCCCACGTGCACTTCGCCGTTGGCGGCGCGAATCTCGGCCTCGCCGTCGCCGATCCGCAGGGGGAAGAAGCCCAGCGAAAACAGCGACTCGATCGCATCGCGGTCCTGCATGAAGTCGTCGCCCGCTTTCAGGTCGGCGGTCAGCCCGCTGGGCTTGCGGCGGACGTCCACGATCTTCAGGTCGTCGACGGCCGTCTTCAGATCGTCCAGCGCCTGTTTGTTGAGCACCTCGCCTTCGCGCGGCTGCGCGGGGACCGGCGCGCCGCGCTGGTAGGTGTTCAACTCATCCAGCCGCCAGTTGCCGTTGCTGTCGGTGGCGGCCACTTCCAGCCGCGGATCGTAGGCGAAGCCCTGCGTGGTGCGGACCACGGAGTAGTCGAGCAGCCGGACGTTCTGGACGTCGAAGGCGTTCAGCTTGAGCAGATCCTTTTCGATCCAGTCCTCGAACTTCGTGCTGAACTTGTCCGGGTCGATCTTCACCACATAGACCGGGTCCTGGTTGGGGACGCGGACGAACCGCTGGCCTTCGGCATCCCGCACGGCGCCGCCGATGATCACCTGGGCCAGGTTGCCTCCCTTGGCGTCCCGGACGGTGATCAGCGTGCCCACCCCCTCGGCGCTGGCGCTCAGGTCGTCCTTGTTCGGCTCCACCACTCCGAACAGCTTGTGTTCGGCCGGCAGTTGCGAGGCGACGCCCAGCACTTCCAGGTCGATCAGCGCGTTGGCCGTGTCCTTCATCTGCGTTTCGGCGTCGGCCGGATAACCGCCGTGGGACGGGATGGTCCAGCGGCCCGCGTTGTCGCGGGCGATCTTGAACTCCTTGAGTTCCCCCAGCTCCTCGTTGAAGCGGACAATCTCCAGACCGGCGGCGTCGCCAGGATCCTGGAAATCGGCGAACAGCATCTGGCCCACCCGGTCCGGCGGGCGGAGATCCGCTCGGCGCGGCTGCGAGAACCAGGCCGCCAGCGCCGCCACGCAAGCGACACCCACGTAAACCAGCGTCTTCATCCCCTCGGTCATCACAATCTCCTCGTTGGCTTCCGCTTCACCGCAACCTGGACCTGGCGATGCCTTCGCGCTCGCGGAGGCCGCGGCGAACGAACACGACCACGCCGACCAACAGCGGCACGAGCGGCGCGACGAAAGCAACCCAACCCTTGATCCCCATCTGGATGCCCAGAATTTCCAGGTCGACCTGGCGGCGGATGGCCTTGATTTCGCGATCCCGTTCCCGCTCCAGCCGTTCGCGTTGAATGTCCAGCCGCCGCTGCAGCAGATCCTGTTGAGTCGCCAGGGCCATCAGCTTGGCCTGCAACTCGGCCGGGTCGATCGCCTCGCCCTTGCGCTGCTTCTCCTGCAGTTCGTCCACCGACTTCTGGAACTTCTCGATGGCCTTCTGGTTCTCCTCCTCGGCCTTCTTCAGCGAATCGTCGAACTCCGTCTGGAACTTGACCCGCTGCTCCAGCTCCTGAGCGCGAGCTTCCTGCACCTGGCGCTCGACCACCGTCAGCGTGCTGTGCCGCGGCTTGCGCTTGCGGATCGGAACGTAACGCTCGTCGCCAGCCAGGGCGTCGATGATGTTCAGCAGGAACGTCACGTTCTCGAATCGCCAGTCGATCTCCTCGTCCTCATCCGGACGAGCCCGAATCCGCAGGAACGTCGAGATCATCAGGTCGATGTCGGTCACATAGATCACGTCGATCGGCCGGGTTTTCGCCGCGTCCCCGTCCGTCTCGGAGGCCCCTTCCGCGGGCTTCTCGTCCGCTGGCTTGTCGTCCGCCGCTTTCTCATCCGCCGCGGCCTGCTCGTCGCCCGACTCCGCCGGCGCCTTGCCGCGGATCCGAGCAGCCAGGATCTGCCGGCCGGTGGGCGACCCTTGTTGCGCTCGCAGCATGAGCGGGTTGCCCTGCGACTGCATGAAGTCCTCGAACTTCAGCGTCCCGGCCACTTCGCCGGTGGTCACGAGGGCCGTGAAGTCCAGTTCGCTGTCCCGCGACGGTCGGATGGTGCCGGGGACGGGAAAGAAGATCTCGGTCAGTCCGGAGGTGATCGGGCTGTCCGGATTGATGCTCGGACTGTCGCCCGGCGCGTCATTGCTGGCGAACACCCAACTGTCGGGAATCCCTTGAATCTGCAGCTTCAGGTACGGGTTGTATTCCTGCCAGGCCAGTTCGGGCTGGTACATCCCGCCCAGGCCCCGCTCGCCGGGCACTTCCAGCCCCAGCACGCTCCACAGCCGCTGCATATCGCCCTTGGGCTGCTGGCCGCCGCCCATGCCGAACATGCCTCCGGGCGACTGCTTCGGTTCGCCGGTGGCCGGCACGTTGGCCATGAAGATCGGCCGCGGGTCCTCAAAGATGGCGGTCGGCTGGCCCGCCTCGATGGCGTCCACCACGTTGTTCAATTCGGCCGGGCCGAGCGACGAGGGTTGCACGACCAGCAGGACGTCGAAGGTGCCGAGGTCGATCGGATTGGTCGGGTCGACTTCCTCCACGTCGTACTGCTTTTCCAGCTCTTCCAGAATCGCCTGCTTGGGAATCTGCTGCGGGCGCCCCCCGGCGAACGAGAAGCCGCCGAACATCTGGGCGTCGGTGCGGACCACGCCCAGCTTGCGGCGACTCTTCTGGGCCACCGTGGTGATCGAGCGCACCAGTTCGTATTCCACCGGCAGCCCGTAGTCGAAGAACGGCACGACCACCTTCTCCAGCCCGCAGGTGAAGGCCGCCCCCATCAGGATCTCCTCGTCCTTGATCGCGCCGCGGGACCGCGTGCGCACGGGTTGGGGAATGATGCCGTAACGCTCCTCGGCCAGCGCCGCTTCGTCGCTGAACGTCTCCAGGTTGTCGTAGATTCGCACCTCGATGTTCGTCTTGCCGCCGCGCGGCAAGGCCGCGAACTCCTTGAGCTTGTTCTCCAGGTCGAGCTTGGTCTGAGCGTACAGTTCGGGGACCTGGCCGCTGATGAACGCCTCGATCGTGATCGGGTGCTCGGCCTCCAGGTCGCGCATCAGCCGCCGGGTTTCCGGTGACAGCGAACTGACTCGTCCCTCGCTGGCATCCGGGCGAATGAAATCGTTGTTGCCCAGGACCGCGGTCGCTCCCAGCACAATCACCAGCAAGGCGACGATGCGGACCAGGAAATGGCCCAGCATCGAGTGGCCGTCGCGGCCACCGGACCAGTGCCGGCGGCCGATCAGCACCATGCTCAAGTAGATGCCCAGCACCACGATCATCAGAAAGTAACCGGTCGAAGCCAGGCTGATCACGCCCCGCCCGAACGTCTCCAGGTGCTGCGTCATGCTCCACCGAGCCAGCCAGGGGGCGTTGAAAATCACGTCGGCGTAGCTGGAAAATACCAGCGGCACGTTGAACAGCAGCCCCAGAATAAAGCCCACCGTCAGGTTGCCGGTCAGGAACGAGGCGACCATGCCGATCGACAGCATCGCCAGGCCGGCCAGCCAGTAGCCCAGGTAGGTGGAGAAGATCAGCCCCGTGTCCACGTTCCCCTCGGTCAACATCGCCAGGACCGCGAAGTTGAACAGTTGCGAGAACAGCAGGGCCGCCGTGAAAATGGCCACGGCCGCCAGGTACTTGCCCATCACGATGTCGAAGTCACCCGCCGGCAACGTCAGCAGCAGTTCGTCCGTCCCCTGCCGCCGCTCCTCCGCCCAGATGCTCATCGTGATCGCCGAGATGAACAGGACCAGGATGAACGGGATCGTCTGGTTCAGTTGGTCCAGGTTGGCCAGGTTGTTCGTGAAGAACTCGTGCGGCCAGAAGGCGAACACAGCGCAGAACAGCACGAACAGGCAGAGGAACAGGTAGCCCAGGATGTTGTTGAAGTAGCTGACGAAATTTCGCTTCAGCACGGCGGAGGCCGCGGGCCGGTAGATGCACAGCGGCACCAGGGCCAGGGCCAGCAAGCCCAGAAACAGGGCGTCCAGGGCCAACAGCCAGAGCAATGCACTTAACATGGTTGCTTCACGTCCTCATGTGCCAGTGAGTGAACTTGCCAGTGACGGCTAAACCGCCGTCTCGGCCGTCGTCAGGCGGGCGAAGGCGTTGTCCAGCCCCTTGCCGCGGTCCAGTTCGGACACCGGCCCGTCGTATACCAGGCGGCCTTCGTTGATCAGGATCACGCGGCTGGCCATCGCTTCGACCTCTTGCAGAATGTGGGTCGACAAGAGGATGGTCTTCTGCTCGCCCAGTTTGCGGAGCGTCTCGCGCATCTCGCGGATCTGGTTCGGGTCCAGGCCGGCCGTCGGCTCGTCCAGAATCAACACGTCCGGCTCGTGGAGCAACGACTGAGCGACGCCGACCCGCTGGCGAAAACCCTTCGAAAGCTTGCTGATCGGTTTGTGCAGCACGCTGCCCAGCACGCACAGGTCGACCACCGCCTCGATCCGCTCCTGCTTGCGGTCGCGAGGCATCCCGCGGGCCTCGGCAAAGAATTCGAGCACCGAATACGGGGTCATGTCCCGGTACAAGGGGCCGTTCTCGGGCAGGTATCCGAGCCGCGCCGAGCCGGCCAGCCGATCCTCCATCATGTCGTGCCCGGCGATGCGGGCCACTCCCTCCGAGGGGGAAAGATAGCCCGTCAGCAGCTTCATCGTGGTGCTTTTGCCGGCCCCGTTCGGACCCAGGAACGCCACCAGCTCGCCTTCGTACACCTTGAACGAGACGTTCCGCGTGGCGGCGAAAATGCCGTAGAACTTCGAGAGCCCATCCGCTTCGATCATGGCGGGCCGAGTTGCCGATTGTTTCTCCGCCTTGCTATCGCTCATCACTCTCACTCGCCAGAATCACCATGTGCCAACTTCCAACAGGCGTTTCAATATAGCCGCATTCGCCTTGAACTCAACGGTGCCAGGCGACCGGTCCCAGGCGAGCGGGGGACGTGGGTCCCCTGTTTCTCGAACCCCCGGTGCCCAGGCGAGCGGGGGACGTGGGTCCCCTGTTTCTCGAACCCCCGATGCCCAGGCGAGCGGGGGACGTGAGTCCCCTGTTTCTCGAACCGCCTGTTTCACGCTACGACGGCACTCGGTCAGCGGTTCGCCCGCTCGCGGCAAACCGAAGCCTCGGCCGTCGAGTGTGCGTATTCCTCCAGCGGGTCGGCCCCGCCCGGACGCCTTGCATTCGGAACGTCGGACCGATGCGGTGAGTCGGTGTCCCGCACCAGACGGACCCGCAAGACCCCCCCCTTATGGGCCGGAGCAATGCACCAACCTGGGGAGTGCTATTCCATGGGCAAGACTCGACGGCGCTTCCTCGACACCGCGAAGGCCGAGACGGTGCGGCGCCATCCGCCAGTCCCGACACCGCTTACCACTCCACGATACCACGCTCCTCCAATCGCTCGGAGGCGTGTAGCCCGATGACGTACTTTTCCGCCGCGACCACGCGTTGAATCGTCTCGAACAGCTGTGGCATCCGTTCGTTCTTGAAATGGCAGAGTCGATTTCAACTGAGCCGCCGAACGAATTGCGGTCTATCCGGCGGCAGAGTGCCGAACGAATTGCGATCTATCCGGCGGCAGGATGCGGACGGATAGATCGGCGTTGAACTTTGTCGCCCGCCCACCGACCCCGCGCCACGGACGATGCGAATTCTATCCGCCGGGGACTGGTGGTCGCAAGGGATTTTGGGGCCGGTACCAGATGGGAGCGATCGGCGAATTCAGGACGTCGCGCCAACTTCGCCGAGTTTCCATCAGCACCAGTTGCAATCTGCCGCCGGTTGCTCCAGCAGACCCGTGGCGTACGAGTGGCGCAGGACGTGAGGCGTGACCAGTTGCATCCGCTGGCTGTCGATGTCCCGAATCCGCAGTTCGGCGGCTTCGGAGAAGCGCAGGCCGGCCGCGTAGAGC
>JAGFJK010000147.1 GCA_024102795.1 Pirellulaceae bacterium | reverse complement strand
GCGCCCGTCGGCGGTCCCAACGGCGGGGCCGCGGGCGGTTCGGGCAGCAGCGGGGACTCGGCCGGGACAGCATCGGCCGGGACAACATCGGCCGGCACAGTTTCAGCCGGCACAGTTTCAGCCGGGGCAGATTGAGCCGGGACAGCATCGGCCGGCAAAGCATCAGCCGGGGCTGGGGGCAGAGGCAATGTGCTTCCGGCTGCTGGCGGCTCATCAGCCGGCTGGGCCGGAGCCTGCTCTTCGGCTTGTCCGGGCGGCAGAACTTCCTCTCCCCAGGGCAAGGCCTCCATCGATTCGTCCACCAGCGGCGACGACAGGAACGGCGCCAGGAACAGGTCCGGACAGGCGTCCTCGGCATATGGCAGGTCGCTGCCATGGTCGGGACCGATGGGGCCCGGATCGATCCACAAACCGCGGTCGTCCAGTTGCATGGTGCCGAGGTTAAAATCCAGCGTGCGGCGCAGCACTTCGTAGTTGACCCAGACACTCAAGAAGTCGTTCTGGGCGTTGCGCAAGTCGCCCAGGGCGCTGACGATGTCGCGGGCCGCCGTGGGACTCTGGGCCTGCCCCCGCTCGCCCGTCAACGTCTGAATCTCGCTGGTCAGCTCCACCTGGTTGATCGACGCCAGCAGAGCCACCCGGCGGGCCTCGAAATTCAACTGGTTCAGTTCGACCTGGCGGATCGTGCCCCGCAAGCCTTGCGACACCTGATCGACATAGCGGTAGTACGAGCGGCGGGCCTGCTGGTATTCGATCAGCGACTGGCGGTAGGTGTTGCGTTCCTGGAGCCGCGTGTAGGGCGCGGCGAACTGCAGGCCGAACCGCAAGTGGCCGCGGGTACCGCGGAACTTGAGCGGATTCTGGCCCTGGTTCGAGATGTCGCCGGCGGCGACCACGTTGGCGAAGCCCTCCAGGTTGTCCGCGTTGAATTCGATCAGCCGCCACTGGTCCACCAGCCCGGCCCGCTGGTTCATCCAGTCGCGGCGGAAGCGGCGAGCGATGTCGAACGCCTGCTGCGACGTCAAGTCAATGTCCACCAGTTCGATCCGATCGGCGCGCGAGCGGGCCTGAATCAGCGACGTGAACAGCGCCTGGTCGGCCAGCCTCCGCAACTGCTCCTGCAAGCCAATCAGGACCGGCCCCTTGAGCAGGTTCGGCAGCTCGTCGGGCGCGGGCCTGGCTTCCGCGCTGAGCAGTTGGTCCAAGGTCCGCCCGATCTGAGACAGTGGCGCTTCGATGCGCTGCAGTTCGGTGTGCCGCAATTCGAGCTGCGACCGCATTTTTTCCACCAGCCCCGCGAACCGTTTGGCGTCGGTGACTTCCGGGTCCACGTCGGCGGGTAGCCGGGTCTGGCAATCCAGCTCGCGCTGCCGCTGCTCGTCGTCGCGGAGCTGCACGTACTTGGCGCGCAGCCGGTTCAACTGCTCCTGACGCCGCGGCACGATCTGCTCCAGCTCGTCGACTTCGGTCTCGACCATCGGCAGGGCGTCCCGCAACAACTGCTGGCGCACCAGTTCGACGTCGGCGACGATCTGCCGCAAGGCGGCCAGGCTTTCGCCAAGTTGCGGCGTCCAGGGCAGCCGTTCCACTCGCCGCCCGTCGACTTCAGCCCGCTGGATCGAGTCCAGAATCTGGCTGTTGACCGTGGCCACAATCACCCGCAAGTCGCTGGCGCGATCCCGCAGAGCGCCAATTTCCGTGCTGATCAGGTTGAACTGGTCCAGCAGCGGATCCTCGACCTTCATGCACGTCTTGGGTGGCAGGCCCAGCGTGAATTTGAACGAATCGAGCGTCGCCTGATAGCCGTTCTGCTGGTTCAGCAACTGGCCCTCGGCGCTGAACAGGGCCTGGCGGGCCTGGGCGATTTGCAACTGATTGCGGACGGCGGTTGTTGGATCGGGATTCCCTTGCGCGTCGGTCGGTGGGTTGGTTTCGCTGATCCGCAGGACTTCGCGCAGTCCCACCAGGTTTTCCCGCAGCCCCACGATGTTGGTCTGCTGGTTGCGGATGTTCTGCTGGTCCTGCA
>JAGFJK010000111.1 GCA_024102795.1 Pirellulaceae bacterium | reverse complement strand
AATCACGGCCACACCCAGGGTGCGCCCGAAGCGGGCGACCCTGGGCTGTGACTGTGGAACGCCTTCGGCGTACGGGAACGCCGAGGACGCTATTGCTGCGCTCTAAACTCTGACGACGAAGAAACTTCTAAGCTGCACGATCTCGAAGCCGGGGAGGGAGCCAGAGGGATATTGAGGGGTGCGCTCGCTGACGCCCAGGCCGTCCAATTTTCCCTCGGTTGTCACGCCCACCCGCTCGCCGTTCGGACCAAGTGTCCTCAGAGCACATTTCTTCCTTGCCGTGTCTGATCCGACCGCGCGGCGTGTCAGAAACAGGGGGCTGACGCCCCCCGCTCGCCAGTTTGTGTGGCCGTGTCTGATCCGACCGCGCGGCGTGTCAGAAACAGGGGGCTGACGCCCCCCGCTCGCCAGTTTGTGTGGCCGTGCCTGGTCCGACCGCGCGGCGTGTCAGAAACAGGGGGCTGACGCCCCCCGCTCGCCAGTTTGTGTGGCCGTGCCTGGTCCGACCGTGCGGCGTGTCAGAAACAGGGGGCTGACGCCCCCCGCTCGCCATGGGGCTGACGCTCCCAGCTCGCCAGTTTGTGATGGCGCCACCGCGCCCGACAACTGACAAACGACAACTGACAACTGACAACTCCCACAACCGCCGCCCCGCCCCGTTTCGCCTTGACGGTGAACGCCGGTTCCACTACTTTCCCGCCGCATTTTTCGCGGGGCGCCGCTGCGCGCCTGGGAATGTTGGGGAGAGTGGCGACTTTGGGAAGCTCCTGGCGTGTTCGGACGGCCTACCTGCTGGCGCTGTTGCCGGCCGTCTGCGGCTGCGCGCAATGGGCGACCGAATTGGGAGACGAGAAGCTGCTGCCGCTGCCGCGGATGTCGCCGGACAGCGTGGTCCTGGAGCAGGTGTTTGTGACGGTCCAGGAAGGGCAGCTCGATCTGGAGTCGGAGCTGTGGAGCGTGGTGGACGAGCAGCAGTTGTCCGTGGAAACTCGCCGCCGCCTGCAACGCAACGGCTTTCGCGGCGGCGTCCTGGGGACGCAACTGCCCGATTCGCTGCAGACGCTGCTGAACAAGCCGCCGGACATTGTGGCCAGTCTGAGTGAGGCGTCCCGCGGCCAGGGAGCGTCGCTGGACGAGCGGCCGCAGCGCCGGCAGTTGCGGGCGGGGCGCCGAGCGCAGATTCTGGCCGGGCAGGAGCTGCTGGCATCGCTGGTCGTGCTGTTGCGCGACGACGACGGCACGCTGCGCGGTGATACCTACGAACAGGCTCAGTGCCAGTTCAGCCTGGTCAGCCAGCCGTTGGCGGATGGCCGCGTGAGGCTGGAACTGACGCCCGAAGTGCATTATGGCCAACCGAAGCAGGGCTGGGTGGGTCACGAAGGGGCGTTCCGCTGGGACGCCGAGCGGCAGCGGCGCGTGCTGGACCAGTTGCGGGTCGAGTTGACGCTGGCGCCCGGTGAAACGCTGGTCTTGAGCTGCACGAGCGACGCGGCCGGCGTGGGGCGGCAGTTCTTTGTCTCCGAGCGGGCCGCCAGGAAGCATAAGCGGCTGCTGCTCATTCGCCTGGCTCAGACCCAGTTCGATGACCTGTTCGCTCCGGAGCGGATCGTCTCGCCGATCGCCACGCCTTCGTCCTGATTCTCGGCTCCAGGAATTTGTTGAACCGGAAGGACCCGAAACCGCATGAGCACGGATGCCTTGAGCGCGGATGCGGCACGTCCCGGCGACGCGCTGAGTCCCCTGGAACAGTTGAATTTTGCCCGCCAGATTCTGCGGATCGAAGGGCAGGCGGTGCTGGCGCTGGCCGGCCGGCTGCCGGGCGAGTTCTGCCGGGCGCTGGAACTGCTCTATCGCTGCGAAGGCAGCGTCATCGTGACCGGCATGGGCAAGGCTGGCCTGATCGGGCAGAAGATCGCGGCCACACTGGCGTCCACCGGCACTCGCAGCCACTTCCTGCATCCGGGCGAAGCGGTGCACGGGGACCTGGGCCGCATACATCGGCAAGACGTGGTGCTGATGCTGTCCTACAGCGGGGCGACAGAGGAGGTGGTGCGGTTGCTGCCATCGCTGGCCGACCTGGGCATTGCGATCGTCGCCATCACGGGCAAGCCCGCCAGCCCGCTGGCGCGGCAGGCGACTGTCACGCTGGACTTGGGGCCCCTGGACGAAGCTTGCGCGTTGGGGCTGGCGCCCAGTACCAGCACGACCGCGATGCTGGCCCTGGGGGACGCCCTGTCGCTGGTGCTGAGCCGCATGAGGCAGTTTGGCCCGGAGGATTTCGCCCGCTTTCATCCGGGTGGCAGCCTGGGTCGGAAGCTGGCCAAGGTGGACGACGTGATGCGCCCGCTGGCCGATTGCCGGGTGGCCTTGCAATCGCGGACGGTCCGCGAGGTGCTGGTGGAGGTGGGACGTCCCGGCCGCCGCAGCGGCGCGGTGATGCTGATCGACGAGCGGGGACTGCTGCGGGGGATTTTCACCGACAGCGATCTGGCCCGGCTGCTGGAATCGCGGCGCGATGGCGAACTGGATCGGCCGGTTCAGCAGTTGATGACGCGGGAACCGAAAACCGTGGCCTCCGGCACTCGGCTCACCGCGGCCGTGGAACTGATGGCGCAGCGCAAGCTGAGCGAGCTGCCGGTGGTCGATCCGTTCGGCCGGCCGATCGGGCTGGTGGACATCACCGACGTCGTGGAGCTGTCCTGGCCGGGGCCTTCCCCAGATGGTTTCTCCCGCCCGGCGGCGGCAACAGCGGCCGCGGCGGCGGTCGAAGGGGACTTGCCCGTCACCTTGCCCTTTCCTCCTCGTTCCCCGGACCAGGCATCGTTATGAGCATTGCAGCGCTTGGCGGCCGCATCGAATTGATCTTGTCCGACGTGGACGGCGTGCTGACCGACGGCGGGATCGTCTTCGACAACCAGGGGATCGAGACCAAAAAGTTTCATATCCGCGACGGCCTGGGAATCAAACTCTGGCAGCGCGCCGGATACCGCTTCGGGATCCTGACCGCCCGCACGTCGCAGATCGTGAAGATGCGGGCCGCCGAACTGAGTGTGGATCTGGTCCGGCAGGGATTTGAAGACAAGCTGCCGGCGGCCCAGGAGATCGTCCGGCAACTGCGGTTGAGCCCGGAGCAGGTCTGCTACATCGGCGACGACCTGACCGACATCCCCGTGCTGCGGTACGCCGGTCTGGGAGTGGCCGTGGCGGACGCGGCCGAGGATGCCCGGCAAGTGGCCGACCACGTCACCCGGCGGCCGGGCGGCAGCGGCGCGGTCCGGGAGTTGATCGAGGATCTGCTGAAGACCCAGCAGCGCTGGGACGACCTGATCCGCAAGTATCTGAACGGTTGAGCCGCCGCGGGCCGCAGCGCCTTGAGGCTCGACGAGCAACCCATACCACCACTCTCCCAGCACGGGTCAAGCCATCGGATGATGTCGCGCGGCGTACGGATGCTGGCCTGCTTCCTGGCAACGTGCCTGGCCTACTGGGCCTACTCGTTGCTGGCCGTGCCATGGATCGAGCCGTCGCTGGCCACTCGGCCGGCCGACGACCATCGTCCTGCCACCGCGGCCGCCCCCGCCGCTCGCCAGGACCCGTTGGCGGAGCTGTTCGCCGAGGGTTCCTGGGAACTGGGCAACCCCAAACTGCTCAAGACCGACCAAGGGATGCTGCTGTTTGAGGACTATCGGCCCATCGGCGGGAACCAGTTGGAGCTGCGTCCGTGCACGCTGGTGTTCTTTGTCGACGGGAAGCTCGGCGAGCAGCCGGCGCCAGGCACGGGCGCTGGACAGCGGCGGGCGCTGGTGCTGCGAGCTCCCCAGCGGGCCGTGCTGGAGTTCGAAGGCGACGTCGATCTGCTGAAGGCCCGACTCGGACGCTTGCGGGGCGGTCGGCTGGAAGGCGACGTGCTGGTCTATACGGCCCCCGACGCTCCCGATTCCGCTCAGCACCTGCGGATCGCCACGCGGAATGTTCAGATCAGCCAGCAACGGATCTGGACGCCCCACGAACTGGATTTCCAGTTCGGTCCGCACCACGGCCGAGGCCGGCAATTGACCGTGCAGCTCGGTTCGCCCGACCGCGTCGCCGCCGCCAGGCCGTCCGGTAAATCACCCGCCGCCGTCCAGTGGCTGGAACTGTCCCACGTGGAAAAGCTCAGCCTGCTGCTGCCGGGCGACCTGGAACCGCAACGGCCGCCGGCGGCATCGCCGGGCAATGCGGGTGCGGGACTTGGCAGGGAGGGTGCGGAGTCTGCCGCGGAGTCAGTCATTGTCGCGGAGTCCGCCGCGGAGTCTGCCACCGCGGCGGAGCGGATGCCGGCGCAGGACGCCGGGCCTGCGCTGACGCCCGTGGAACTGACCTGCGAGGGGCCGTTTCGCTTTGATTTCCAGCAGCAAGCGGCCTCGTTCGAACGGAATGTGGATGTGATCCGCTTGCGGCCAGAGGGACCCAGCGACGCGCTGAAGTGCCATCGGCTGACGATCCTGTTCCGGAAGGCCGCGGCGGACGGCGCAGCGGCTGCCGTGCCGGATGCCGCGGCGAACGTCGCAGCGGATGGCAAACGCGCCGGAAGCGGTCTGGGAGCGATGCAAATCGATCGGGTCGTGGCGGTGGGAGCCCCGGTGCAACTGAACCTGTTCTCCTTCGACTCGGACGTCCGCGCCGAGCTGCTGGAGTATCGGTTCGCCACGCGGACGTTGCATGTCCGCGACAGCCGAGGGGTCCGGCTGCGACAGCAACACCACCATGTGACCGCACCGGAACTGGAGTATCAACTGGCCGAGTCCGCCCAGGGACTGGGTCGGCTCTGGGCCTCGGGTCCGGGACAGTTCGTCAGTCATGCCGCCGAGCAAGGGCTGCCGCCGCTGGAAGCCTCGTGGAACGGCCAGTTGCGTCTGGTGCCCGACGGCCAGGAACATGTGTTGTCGCTGGACGCGGGCGCTCGCGCCCGCCTCGACAACCTGGGCGGCTTCTCCGCTCAGCGCCTCTATTTCTGGCTCCACGCAGTTTCCCCCACGGGCCCCGCGCACGGTCCCGCGCCGCCCCGCGACACGCCGGCCGGCGATTCGTCGTCCGGCGGGCCAGCGATCGGCGGGCCAGCGATCGGCGGGCCAGTGACGGGCGGGCCGAAGGCCGGCGAATCGAGACGAGCGCGCATCGTGCCGTCCAAGCTGCTGGCCGAGGGGAACGTGGCCTTTGATTCACCGCAGTTGGCCGGCGGCACGCAGAGGCTGGAAGCCTGGTTCCATCCGGCGGATCCCAGTCTGGCGGCCGGTCCGGGTGAGTCGGGCGAACTGACCGGCCGGGCCGCGACGCCGTCGCCGACGGGCATCGTGCGGCCGCCGTTGGCAGGTGGGAAGCCGGGCGCTGCGCAGTTGCGGCTGCGGGGAAACCTGATTCGCCTGCAGATCGTGGAGCGCGACAGGTGGAACGTGCAACACGCCTCCGTGCTGGGCGATGTGCAACTGGACCAGGCGGTCGAGCGGCCCGACCAACAGGCGCCCGTCGACCAGCAGCAGCCGCTCGACCAACAGCCACTTGTGGTGCGTGGCGACGCGCTGGAGGTGGATCAGGGAGTGGACGGGCGCGGCCAACTGGACATCACGGGTCGGCCGGCGACGATTACCGCCCAGGGGCTGACCGTGGTCGGGTCGAACGTGCATCTCCGGCAGCGGGATAACCGGCTCTGGATGGACGGACCCGGCTCGATGACGTTGCCCCTGAGCGGCCTGGCGTCGTCGACGGCAGCCCGACCCGGGCCGGCTGGCGTCTTCCCACCGGGTGCCAGCGCGGGGAACGGTTCGCGGGCGCTGGCCGCCCCGCCGCCGATCACGATTACCTGGCAAGGCGGCATGCGGTTCAACGGGCACACGGCGCTGTTCGATCGCCAGGTGGAGACCCGCGGGCAGCAGTCGGCGACCGATGGCACGCGGAACGAGCTGGGCATTCAGGCGGCCACACTGGAAGTCGAACTGACCGAGATGCTGGATTTCGCCGCGCCCCAGGCCCGCGACGTGGACGTCAAGCAGTTGCGCTTCGCGGGGCAGGGACAAGGCGTGTTGCTGACCAACGAGAGCCGGGACGCGGCCGGCGCGCGCCAGTCGCTGGACGCGATGCAAGCCGTCCAGTTGACGCTGGAGGGAACCACGGGCAAATTCGAAGCCCAGGGGCCGGGCTGGGTTCGCACGACCCGCTTTGGACGCGACGGCTTCCTGGACCCCGCGGGCCGGTCGTCGGAACAAACGGCCCAGTCGCCCGGCTCGCCGCCGGCGGCCGGATTCGCGCCGCAGCTCACGCCGCCTCCCCCGCAACCGGCTCGCCCGCCGCAGCTAGTCTATCTGTTTGTTTCCTTCGAGGATCGGATTGCGGGCAACATGTTGCAGCGCGAGCTGCACTTCCTGAAACAGGTGGAAGTGGTCTACGGACCCGTTCCGTCCTGGGAGTCGCAGCTCCGCGGCATGGCGCTCGAACAGCTTCCGCCCGGCAGCGTGACGATGAACTGCGATACGCTGGCGGTGGCCGACATGGGACGCGACGGGACGGCCCAACTGGAACTGTTGGCCACGGGCAACACGCTGGTTGAAGGCATGACGCACCAGGGCCGGTTCGCCGCGCAGGCACAGCGGCTATCCTACGTGCAGGCCAAGGACCTGCTGGTGATGGAAGGCGACGGCCGCCGGGACGCGACCTGGGAGGGGCAGATGCTGGGGAAACCGGGCCGCTCGCGCGCGGCCGCCCGCAAGATCATGTACTCGCGCCGCGATGGGCGAGTCGAAGTCGACTCGTTCCAGTACCTGAACCTGGGCCAGTGACCGCGCGCACCGTTCGGACCACGCCATTCAGACCGTTCGGACCACACCGTTCAGACTAGCCGCCGCCGTTCGCGTTCCAGCCGTTCGGCCAGGAAGCCGATCGCCCGCGGAGCCATCCGGTTGTAGTATTCGAAGCCGTGGCCGCCGGCCGACGTTTCCAGGTCGCATTCGTGGGGAATCCCCAGCGACCAGAGCTTCATCCGCAGCCGGTCCGCGCTGTCGAACCAGCGCCCGTCCCGCGGATCGCAGCAGAAGAACTGATGCCTCGGCCAGTTCAGCGGATGCACGTGCAGCGTGGCCGTGTCTTGCCGAGCGGACTCGGCGTCGGCGTACATCGCCTGCAGCACCGGGTCGCCTTCCTTGTGGCGAAGCTGAAAGTCGATGGCTGGCGCGATCGCGGCCACGACCGGAAATGTCTCCGGGTGGCGGTAGGCCAGCCGCAGCGCGCCTTGCCCGCCCATGCTGGTGCCCAGCAGCCCGATGCGGGGCGGGCCGCTCCCCCAGCGGTCGGCGATCAGCGGCAGCACGTTCTCCAGCAGATGCTGCTCGGCCGAGATGCGGGGATCAAAGTCGGGGCTGATCCGGTCGGTCCACCAGCTCTGCCCCGTGATCGGAACCACGACCGGCAGACCGTGCCGCTCGAACTGGGCCATCATCGTCGGCGCCTGCTCGGCCAGCCGGCCGACGTGCACTCCGTGCAGGTACAGCACGACCCAGCCGTGCGGGTTGCGCTCCGCCGGCTCAAACAGTTCGCAGTCGTGGCCGGCCAGCGTCACCTGCCTCCACTCGCCCCGCGCTTGGTTCATGGCTGCAAGGCCCGTCAAAGGCGTACCCGAACAATTCGATATCCCGCCGGTAACCTTCCGTCACCAGGTCGATCGTACGCCGGTCATAGTAATCCCGATAGTCCCGGTGCCGCGATTGGTTGCGGCAGACCAGCGTGGCATTCAGCCCCACGCGGTCGCAGACCTGTCGGAAGTCGGCCTCCAGATGTTCGAACCGGCCCAGGTAGTCGACGATCAGCCGTCCGCGGGCGTCGGTGACGAACCGGCTTTGCAGGAAAGTCCGCCGAGTGCATTCGTAGCGTAGAAACTCGGCGAAGCTGCCCAGTTGCCGGAGCTGCCCGTGCCGGCGATGCCGCGGTCGTTCGAGCACGAAGTGGTAGTAGCTGACCAGCCAGTCCCAGGGATTGCGGACAAACGCGAACTTGAAATACGAATCGTAGACGGCGGCGGGCACCCAGGGACGCAAGCGGCGAGCGGTCGTGTGCCGCCGGAACCAGCGGTGACATGGCGGCGCCAGCAGGTTCGTGCGCAGGCCGCAGCGGGCCAGCAGGCGGTTCATCCAGTAGTCGGCCGGCTGGCGGGAGTGCGGGCCCAGCACCTGAGTGATACTGGAACCGGCCGTCTTCGGGATATGGATGAATATGAAGCGATGTTCGTCCGAGATCAGCACCTGGTCGCTCTCCGTAGTCGGGCCACTCGTGGTTGGGCCGCCTGGCGTCAGGCCGCTCGTCGCCGGGGCGACGCCGCGTCCGCGGACCGGTGCGGCGACAGCCCCGTGTGCTGGTCAGCTCCGCCAGCCGCCGGCCGCTGGATGCCATAGTCGGTCCAGGTCACGCCGAGCTGCCGGGTCTGGGCGCGGATGGCCCGATTCCTCCGCCAGCTCTCCTCGTGCACGTACGGCCGGCCATGATCCAGGTGGACGCACACGGCGCGGTGGCGCACCTGCCGCACTCGCACCCCCGCGTTCACCAGCCGCTCGCCCAACTCGCGATCCAGGCCGCCGTACTGCATGCGTTCGTCAAAGCCGTTCACGCGCAGCAAGTCCCGTTTCCAGAGCGACGCGTTGTGGCCGTTCAGCGTGGCTTGGGTGGGCGTGAGCCGTTCGAGCAGCCGGCCCAGGCGGGTGTCGCCGGCCAGTTTGAGCAGATCCTTGTTCGGGATCACGCCTTGAGTAAGCAACCACCCGGCGTTGGTCACTCGGCGGCCGACGATGTCCTGCACGCCGATGCGCTGGCTCAGCTCGCGTGGCAGGCGGACACACCCGCCCGACAGCAGGCAGCCCGGCTCCGCCAGCTTGAGGTGCGTGGCGACAAAGTCCCAACGCGGAATGCAGTCGCCATCGGACAGAATCAGATAGTCGCCCTGCGAAACGACGATCGCCCGATTCAGGATCACGCACTTGCGAAACCCCTGGTCCTCGTGCCACACATGCCGGACATCCATGCGAGTGCTCTTGCGGAACCGCTGCAGCAACAGCAGCGTGTCGGGGGTCGAACCGTCGTCGGCCACGATCAGCTCGAAGGCCGACATGCTCTGGACGCGATAGCCCCAGAGAACCTTTTCCAGGTATTCGGGCGAGTTGTAGGTGCTGATGATCACCGAGACATGCATCCTGGAACTCTCCTTTTCTCTGGTCTTTCGTGGCATCAACGGTTGCGAAACAGGGGGCTGACGCGATCCGGATCGCCGTGGTGCGCTTGGCGAGCGGCGGGCGTCAGCCCGCTGTTTCTTTGGCGTTGTGTTCAGGTGCAGGTTGATGTTGGCACGCATCGAGAAACAGGGGGCTGACGCCCCCCGCTCGCCTGTTGTGGAATCGATCGCCTGTTGTGCAACCGTTCGCCGCTTGCCAACACAGGCCGCACATGGTCTTGAATCAACTGTTGCAGGTACGCATTCAGCCGGCGGCAGGCCGCTGCCGCCTGGCGGCAGCGATGCCGGCCCAACGCGGGCCGGCCGCGGAGCACGTCGGCGGCCAGCAGCCGAG
>JAGFJK010000106.1 GCA_024102795.1 Pirellulaceae bacterium | reverse complement strand
CGCTCCTCCGACAAACCGCCGTGGGCCCGTGCCGCCGCTTGAACATAGGACACGGCCTCGCGTCGGCGGCCGTCACCGACCACGGATCGGCACACCTCCGGGTTCACGCAATCCAGGGCCAGCACTTCGGCATGACCGATCGACTTGGACAAGCGGCCGTGCCAGCGGTCGATCTCGCTCCAGATCAGCGCCAGATACTGGCTGGGGACGGAGTCCGCGATCTGACGCAGAGGCTTGAGCTGCTCGGAGTTCCAGGTGGCGCCCAGCGGGTGGGGACTGGCAATGGCCCGATCCGACCACACCCGGGATTCGAGCCCCGGATTGCCGGCACCGCCCGGCAGCGCCCGCCGCACGGACCTCAGCAAACCGGGTTCCAAACGGATCGTCAGGGCCAACAGCGCGGCCAACTGAGCCGCGTCCAGGGGGGTTTCGCTGCTGGCCCCCGCCGGCGAACTCTCCCAGGGAATCACCTGCCACCACCGCCAGACATCGTCCGGCACTTCCTCGCGACGGCACGGGACCAGCGCGATTGCCGCGCTGCCTTGCTTCCGCATGCGACGACCGACCTGCAGCCAATAGTCCGTCGCATTGTTCAGGCAGCCCAGGTCCCCCAGCACCAGCAACGTGACGCCCGGTTCGGGCCAGCCAGCGCGGTGCGCTTGCGAGCGCGGCCAGCGCACGGCCGGCTCCAGCCTTCCCGGTTCGATCCGCGCGACACACAGGTCGTCCGCCGGGTAGAACGTGCGCAGCAAGTCCGTCGTCAGATCCTGGTCCAGCCAGTAAGGGATCAGGTGTTCGGCCCGGTCCTCCACCACGTGCAGCCGGCCCAGGGTCACATGTTGACGCCGCGGCAAATCGAAAACCACGGTTTCGCGAGCGATTCGTTCGACGGCCGCGGGAATGTCCAGCTCGTCGGACGCCCCTCGCAGCGCCGACAGATGGCGAACGCGGCTGCGCAGCTCGGCCGACGTGGCCAGCGGCAGCAGTTCCAACGGGCGGGTGGTCGAGTCGTCTTCGCCGCGACTTGCGGGCCGGGACGTTTCGCGGGCCACCTGAACTTCTCGGCTACGGTCGGACTCCTCGTTCGACTTCGCCTCCGACTGGTCGTCGGCAACCTCCAGCCGTTCGAGCCGCCAGAACAGGGTGGGTAGCGGTTTGAACTGCGTGGCAGGCGGCGTGCTTGAACCCGCCTGGGCGTGGTCCGCGTGCCCGCCAGCCGCCCCGCGTCGCTGATCCTGGTCCTGAGCGGCGCCTGGACCTGGCGAGGGCGGACTCGGTTCGAAGCCCAGCAGCGCCACCGCCTGGTCGCTCAACTGCCTGGCGGCCAGCGACCGGATCAGGTCCCCGCGACCAACGACGGGCTGCTTCATCGGGGTTTCTCCGGCGCTCGTGCGGTTTCCAGTGATCCTCAGCGGTGCTTGCCGAGCGAGTATTTGGCGGCGGTGTCCAGCAACTTCTCTTGCTCGGCAAAGTCGGACCGCTGTTCGACCACGGCCCGGATCATGTCCAGGTATTCGGCCAGACCCGGCAGGGGCGTGCGTTTGTGTTCCAGCGCCTTGAGGCGGTCTTCGATCAACAGATCGGCCGCCTTATCGAGCACGTCTTTATTTGTCCGTTTCTCGAAGTGCGCTTCGCCTCGCGTCTTGATCAACTTCCGGAACTCGGTTCGCTCGTCTTCCTTTTCCACCCCGGGCAGTTCCAGCGTCAGGCACAGGCAGCGACGGAGGAAGGCGTCGGGCAGGATCCGTTCGCGGTTGGACGTGACGATGATCAGCGGCGACGGACCGCGGACTTCCACCCGCTCGCGGGCGGGTGTGTCGAATTGCCGGGCGCCGAGTGCCTCCAGCAGTCCGTTGGGCAGGTCGCTGTCGGCCTTGTCAATCTCGTCGATCAGCACCACCCATCCGCTCAAGGCGTGCTCCGGGTGCAGAATGTTGGGGGGAAACAGTTTCGTATCGAGTTCGGTCGGTTTTTTCGCCACGGCATCCCCCAGCCCGCGACGTTTGGCCTCGCAGCGTTGCGCGTGCAGCGGGTCGAAGGCCCACCAGAGCGGCCCCGGTTCGAGATAGCGTCCGACATCGAGACGTTCGCGCAGCAGCTTGTCACGCTCCTCGCGCGTCGATTCCGCCCTCCCCACACCGCCGGCGGCGCACAACTGGGCGTCGGCCAGTCGCTGGACCGCGTCGAACCGCCACAGCAGATCGCGGGATTCGCTGCGCGAGTCCACGGTGAAGGGGTAGAAGGCCCGCTTCATTTCGTGGGCCACCGCTTCGGCCAACTGGGTCTTGCCCACCCCGGGCTCGCCTTGGACCAACAGCGGCCGCCGAGCCGCCAGCGCCGTATTGACCGCATCCACCATTTCTTGCTCGAACACGTGGACCCGTTCCGGGACGCTAGTGCCCTGCAGGGGCGCCAGTGGGGTCGGCCGTGCAGGCAACTTCAGGTATTCCATCTCGCTCATGGTACTGTCACATTCCATGCGTCTTGACC
>JAGFJK010000105.1 GCA_024102795.1 Pirellulaceae bacterium | reverse complement strand
GCCAGAGGGATTTCAAGGGGGGAGAGCTCGCGGAAGCAGAGGCCGTCCCAAGTTCCCGGTAGCCACACCCCCTAAATCCCGAGTTACCAACGCCTTAAAAGCTGCACGATCTCGAAGCCGGGGAGGGGGCCAGAGGGATTTCCAGGGGAAACGCTCGCCAAAGCCCAGGCCTTCCAAGTACCCCGCGGTTGTCACGCCAAATCCATTCGGGAAAACAACCTGATAGCTGCACGATGCCGCAGCGGGGAGGGAGCCAGAGAGGATTTCGCAATGTGATCATCCCCCCTTCGCTGGTCGAGTGCGGTTCACGCGTGCCGTACAAGCCTTGGAGTTGATCCTCACCTTGGTCGTGGCGATTTCAGCGGAGTGTCCGGTGTGGATTCACAGCCTGGGAGCAAGGGTGGCGCGCGGCAATTCCGAGGTGGAAAGTCCGGTCGAGCGGCCCGCTACTTTCGCGGAGCGAAAGGCGACTATGGCGGAGCGAGGGACGACTATGGCGGAGCGAGGGACGACGGTCGCGGTTCGGCGTCGGCCAGGAACGGCGAACGGGTGAGCAGTTCGAGCATGCGGCGGGTGGCGGCCTTGTTGGGCATCGGGTAGCCGCGCACCAGATCGGGGTCGCTGTGAATCGCGGGCCGCAGGTTGGGCAGCCCGACGCACCCTGGACAACCATCCTCGCAAGGGCAGTCGGCCACCAGTTGCTGGCAAAGCTGCAGCAACTGGTCCAGGCAGTGAAAGCCCTTCTCGCAGTACCCCAGCCCGCCGGGATAGCGGTCGTAGAGGATCATCGCGCCGCGTCCCAGATTCTGGCTGTCCACCACGCCTCCCACGTCCCGGCTGTCGCACATGGCCACCATCGGCAAGGCGACGACGGCCAGGTTCCGCAGCCCGCACAACGCTTCGCCCGGCCGTAGCCGCTGCCGTTTCAACTCGGCCCGCACCGCGTCGCTCGGCACCAGCCAGCAAGCGGTGGTGGGCAGGTTTTGAGCGGGAATATCGACCGGACCGTAGCCCACGTTCTCGCGCGTGACGAATTTGATCTTCTTGAACCCGACCGTCTTCCAGCTCACATCCACTTCGCCGAAGGCCTGCGTACCCCAGGGCCGCTCGGCGTGTTCGCGCGTGCTCGTGATCCGCACGTTGCTGTCCAGCACGGCCTGCGTGTAGTAATCCATCTCGTGCCGCTCAACGTACGCCACCTTGCCGTTCAGGTCCAGCTCCCGCACGAAGTACGACTGGCCGTTGTGCAGGTAGACGGCCTGCGGGTAGACCAGCTCCGGAGCGCTGATCGCGTCGACGTTGGCAATCACTTCATGATCGCGCAGCCGGCCGGCTTCATGGTCGCGCACCCGGCCCGCCGTCGCGGCCGACCGGCAGACGATGCTGAACGTATTGTCGCTCATGTGCCGCAGGCTGATCCGCTGAGCCGGATTCTGGCCGCCGCAGAAGTAGAACTTGCCGTCCAGTTGCGCAAGCTGCTCGGCGTCGCACAGCACGCCGGCGATGCGCGGCGCCGTGTCGCCGAAACCTTCCGCGTCCTGTTCCTCCAGCGGCAGCTCGAAGGCGGCCGCCTGCAGGTGCCGAGCCAGCACGTAGGGGTTTTCGGGGTCCACGACGGCATGTTCGGGCGACTGCGAAAAGAAGAACTCCGGATGCCGCAGCAGGTACTGATCCACCGGGTCGTTGCCGGCCAGCAGCACGGCCAGACTTTCGCTTTGCCGCCGTCCGCTCCGCCCCGCCTGCTGCCAGGTGCTGGCGATCGTGCCCGGATAGTGGATCAGCAGCGTCACGTCCAACGACCCGATGTCCACGCCCAGCTCCAGGGCGTTCGTGGCGGCCACTCCCCGCAATTCCCCGGCGAACAGCTCCTGTTCGATGCGCCGCCGCTCGTCCGGCAGATACCCTCCCCGATAAGCCCTCATGCGGCGGGCCAGCGGCGAGTTGGTCGCTCGGAAATGATCCTGCACGTAGCGGTTGATCAGCTCGGCCGCCTGCCGCGTGCGCGTGAACGCCAGCGTCTGAGCGTCTTGCTCCATCGCCTCGGTCATCAGCCACACGGCGTCGTCCGAGGCGCTGCGGCGAGCCAACTGGTCGTGGCCCAGCGGCGAGGGGTTCCAAAGGGCGAAATACTTGCGCCCCCGCGGCGATCCGTCCTGGTCGATCACGTGCACCGGCCGCCCAATCAACCGCGACACCAGTTCGCCCGGATTGGCGATCGTGGCACTGGCCGCCAGATACACCGGCCGGGCCCCATAGTGCCGGCAGACGCGGTCCAACCGCCGCAGCACGGCCGCCACGTGAGCGCCCAGAATGCCCCGGTACGTGTGCACCTCGTCCAGCACAATGAACCGCAGGGCCGCGAAAAACCGGCTCCACTTGGGATGGTAGGGCAGAATCGAGGCGTGCAGCATGTCGGGATTCGACAGCACCAGGTTCGCCTCGGCCTTGATCCGCCGCCGCTGGCTGGTCGGAGTGTCCCCGTCGTACACCCCCGGCCGGATCCGCCCGGCCACCACGTCGTCGCCGGACAGCAGTTCCAGCAACCCCTTGAGCTGATCCTGTGCCAGCGCCTTGGTGGGGAACAGGTACAAGGCCCGCGCTTCGGGATCCGCCAGGCAGCGTTCCAGGATCGGCAGGTTGTAGCACAGCGTCTTGCCGCTGGCCGTCCCCGTCACCACCACCAGGTCCTGCCCGCCGCGGGCCGTCTCCAGCGACTCGGCCTGATGGCTGTACAGGCAGTCGATCCCCCGGCCCGCCAGCAGCCGCCGCAGATCCTCCGGCAACGGTTCGCTGGGCTGAGCGAACGTTCCCGGCCGAGCCTCCAGGACCTCCACATGCGCCAGTTGCCCGGCATACCTTCGGTCGTCCTGCAACCGTTCCAGAAAGCGCGCGACATCCATGACGAAGCTCCCACGCTGGACTAGACAGATGTCTACTATACCAGCTTGCTCCCAGCGTCCAAGAGCGCTTTCGCGCGAAACGGGCCACTCTCGACCATCGTCACAGTCGTTACCACCCGCACGCACCACCCGTCCTGACGCAATCATTCCGAAACAACCGCATTTCAGGATCACTTGGCACGCCCCGTTTTTCGATGAAATAGGTCATCGGGAGAAAATAGGGACGTTAGCTCCCGGTTGCCGACGCGAAGCGACCGGTCCAGTCTCGCGCCATGGGGAAGCGGGACTCGGGCGGTCCTTGCCCGACTGCACTTGAAGCCGGAAGGCCGCAAGCGACTTGAAAGCTGAGCGAACGGGGTACGCTGCTTCCCCCGTGGATGTTGGGTTCCAGCTCCAGCGATCGACGGTCGCCTCGCGCCTTCCGGCTTCTGTTTTTGCCCCCGGTGCCCTTTTCCTCGCGCGGCGCGCTATAATCCGCGAAGAGGGTTAAGGTTCCGTGCATCCCGAACATTCCAGTTCGACCGATTGGACTTTGGCAACCGACGGCTGCCTGGTCCAAGCGGTGCTTGACGGGCAACGCGAGCAGTTCGCCGAACTGGTGCGCCGTTACCAGGATGCCCTGCTGCGCCTGGCCGAAAGTCGGCTGGGGCGCCGGGATTGGGCCGAAGACGCGGTCCAGGAAGCATTTCTTTGTGCGTTTCAGTGGCTGGCCAGCTACGATTCCCGCTACAGCTTCCGCACCTGGCTGTGGACCATCCTGCTGAACCAGTGCCGGCGGCATTACAAGCGTCGAGTGCGTGAGCAGGGCGCGGTGGGCAGGTTGGAACCGCCGGCTGGTGAGCCGGCCCCGGCGGTTGATTCAGATCCCACCTGTTCGGAGGAGCTGCCGCTGGCCCGGCTGTTGCGCCACGAGCGGCAGGAGCAGTTGCGGCAGTTGCTGGACCGGTTGCCGGAGGTGCAGGCGGACGCCGTCCGGCTGCGATTTTTCGGCGGACTGAAATTCCAGGAAATCGCCGCTTCGATGGGTTGCAGTCTGTCCAGCGCCAAGAATCGTGTGCGTTGGGGGCTGGTGCGGTTGAGCCAGATGTTGGAGCCGATCGGTCAAGACGCGGCGACCGGTCTGAAGGGCGCTGCCACCACCAGGGAGAATGACTTGTGAACTGTGATCGGGTGTTTGAGATCCTGACCCGCGGTCCATTTCCCTCGGGTGATCCGGCCGACCCGCAGGTGGAGCGGCATTTGCTGGTGTGCCACGAGTGCCGGCTGTTGGCCGAGGCGTTACGGCCGGCGGTCGAGTTGCTGCATGAATGCGTGGAACCGGAGGAGTCGCGGCAGTTGCCCGGTTATCGCGGGATGCTGGACCATGGCTGGCCGGAACAACCCGTGCGGGAACCGCGAGTCGCGGCGGCGGACATGAAGCTCAGTCCCTGGTTGCGGGAAGACCTGGCGAGCATGCCTCGTCCGGGTGAGCCGCGTCGTCCGGGCCCGCAGTCGAGTGCGGGCGACCAGCGTGGGCGGACCTCGGGCGCCGCGCCGACTGACACAAGCGAATCGTCCGGGCGTGGCTGGTGGCCGCTGACCACGGCGGCACTGGCCGCCAGTCTGTTGCTGGCCCTGCTGTTGGGCCTGGCCTGGGACGCTCGCCGGTCGCTGCCTGGCGAGCGGCTGCTGGGGCCTGCGCTCACGTCGGCCGACGTGCCGGTTGGATTGGCCGCGCCGGGGCCGTTCTGGCTGAGCCAGGTGCAACTGCCCGCGTCTTGCCGCGACCCGCTGCGGATCCCGCCGGTGTCCACGGGAGAACCACGCTCGCGGACGGAGCCGAAGCTGGTGGAGCCGAAGCTGGTGGAGCCTGTCGCCTGGCACCTGGATTCCGGGAACGAATCCAACCAGCCAGCGCGGGCCGAGGGAGGCTATCTGTGCTGCACGCACTGCCACCTGCCCGGTTCGCCCCACCACACCTCAGCCACCACGCTGGCGACGGTGGTCCGCAGTTGCGAAGCCTGCCACTCGGAGCGCGGCCTGCTGTCGGCCGCCCTCCGCGGCTCGCGGATGTAGTCCGCCGGTGGGCGGTCGAGCGCCGGGCAACCCAACGGAAGCTGTTCGACAAGCTCGATCAGTGGCTCCGGCGTCGCCTGCGGATGTGCTACTGGAAGCGCTGGCGGTTGGTCCGCACGCGCCGCCGGGAACTCATTCGACTCGGCGCTGCCCGGCGGCAAGCCATCCGTCACGCCCGCAGTCGGAAAGGCCCCTGGCACATGGCCAAGTCCATCGCCACGGGTGTCGGTCTGACCAACGCCTGGCTACAAGCACAAGGACTACTCAGCCTGAAGACCCTCTGGGTGCAACTTGCTCCCCTTCGTCGAACCGCCTGGTGCGGACCCGCATGCCAGGTGGTGTGGGGGCCGGGCGGGGAAACCCGCCCGGCTACCCGATTCGGACCGGCATCGACGCGGTGGCAGCGAGATGACATTGCACTCACGCGATCTTGCGTCGGCAATAATCCGCTCCAGATCATTGTCGAATCTAGCGGCTAGTTCGCGCTTGATTCGCAGGATCTCGTCGTTAATCGTGTCATCGCTCATGGTCAATTTCCCAAAAGCTCGTCGGGGGAACAGATCACGGGTGGAATGTATCCACAACCTCGGCATATCTGCTCGATTGTCGCCCTGGTTTCCGCGTTGGCGATGTGCGTGAAGTTCAGGGTCACCAGGTATTGTATCCCGTTCACAGCAGCGATGGCAATATGCAGGGCATCACGCGGCTCAGTCGCCGGGATTCCATGCTGGAGCATCAGTTCGTCTGCGAGGTCCTTTGCATCGGAAGACACGGCGAGGATGGGGATTGCGGCGATCAACGCAAGACGCTCCGATGCTGCGGACGTATCGCCAGCAGAGCATTCATCAACGACGATCTGGGACACGACCAATTCGTATCGGTCTCGAACAGACCACCATCGTTGCGATGTGAGTTGACGCGCAGCGACGAGAATGTCGGCTTGCTGACGCGCTACAATATGCCCGATCACCGTCGTTTCTACATACACTGTCGGATTGTTCATGTTCCGTCATGTCCGAACACTAAAGGTCACCGGGCGGCGACGATTGATTCTCTACTGCCAAATCGTCGGACTTCGCCGCTCCGGTGCACCGTCTTGTTCGTCGCGGTGTGAAGCGTGGACGATTGGATTTCTTCTCTTCGGCTTGAAGCTGATCGACCAAAGCATCGAGTGTACCGCCGGCATCCGCCAGCAGTTGTTCGCGGACCGCGTGCAGTTCATCAAGAATTGGATTCTTCGTCATCGTCGTCTCCACCGAGGAACTCCGCAGGAGTACAGATCAACAATTGCCCGTACCCGTGTTGATCCAGCAAACGGTAAATGCGCGGCAGCTCGTGAGCGTTTGCGATGTGCTTGCAGTTCAGCGTCAGCAAGTATTGTATTCCAGCGACCGCGGCGGCGGCAACGTGCAATGCATCAGCCGCAGCCTTTGGCGGCATTATCGACGCAGACACTATCGCGCGTGCCAATGCTCGGACGTCATCATCGATCGGAACAGTTGGAAGCCCATCGAGTAGCCTCAGACGGTCTGCCGCCGCCGAAGGGTCGCCTGCGGCCGCTTCATTGATGACAAGCTGAGACGTCACAAGATCGAAGTTTGATCGTTCGATTGACCACCAATTGCGAGCCTGTTGCTGAAGCGCCGCGATCTGGATGTCCGAGCTTGGCCGTGCAGTCGCGTGGCTGACAATCGAGGTTTCGATGTAGACCGTGTCCATCACGACGAACTATTAATTATGCCGCCGCCGGAGCGCCGTCGTAATTAGATATGGTGGCGATTTCGGCGGCATAACCCGCAACGTAACAAGCCCCGAACTTATGCGTTAAGTCCTGCCATGTCAAAC
>JAGFJK010000095.1 GCA_024102795.1 Pirellulaceae bacterium | reverse complement strand
TGTTCAACGCCTGCGGCGTAAAGACAGCGCGGGAGTCGAACCGAAGGGCCACCCATCTGTCTTGGAGTCGCGCGCTTTGGAGGTTCTAAACACCGAGCTTCCAACGCCTTAAAAGCTGCACGATCTCGAAGCCGGGGAGGGGGCCAGAAGTGATTTGCGAGGCTGGCGCGGCCATTTAGCTCCAACATGGGTACGGAACATAAGCAGCCTGATCGACAACCCTCAATACTTGACCAAAACCACCCTGTTTTTTGGCAGGCCACGCGGAGCGTGATGACTACTTTTCGAATGACCAATGACCAACAACAACTCTACGCCTTGAACCGATACCCGATGTACGGCACCGACTGGACGTAGTCGCGGAAGAAGCCGAGCTTGTCCCGTAGCGACGCGATGTGCTGATCGAGCGTGGTGTCGGTCACCGGTTCGTCCCGCGTGCTGACCGCCTCGACGATCCGGCGGCGGGGAAAGGCGTGGTAAGGGCGGGAGGCCAGAAAGGCCAGAATCCGATACTCGACGCCGTTCAGGTGGATCGGCTCGCGGCCCAATCGCTGCAGGAACGATTGGCGCTGCCGCCGCTCGCGGTCGTTTTCGGCGTCCGGCGCATCGGGACGCCGGCGCCCGAACACGGCGTCCACGATCAGGGCACGAGCGTCATAGGGGTCTTGCATGATGGTATTGTACCTGAGGCCCATCGTGGTCTGAACTGCCGGATTGCCCGTGGCTGGCTTGACCCCGCCAGCGGTGCGTTGTGACAATAGGGGTCGAACTGAGCGGCAGGAGACGGGAAATGCAAGCTTTGCGCGAAACGGCCTACCGGCTGGCCACGCTGTTCATCACGCTCTGGGCGGTCTCGCTCCCCGCGTCCGGCCAGGATCCGCGGCTGGCCGAGCAGGCCGCCGCGGCGCTCAAGCGAGCGGCCGAGTATTACCGCCAGCATGCCGCGGCACACGGTGGTTATGTCTATCATTACAGCCTCGACTTCCGGCAGCGATGGGGTGAGGGGGAGGCATCGCCGGACCAGATCTGGGTTCAGCCTCCCGGCACGCCGACCGTCGGACTGGCTTACCTGCGGGCATACGAGGCGACAGGGGACCGGTTTTACCTGGAAGCGGCGACCGCCGCCGCCCGGGCCCTGGTCTACGGCCAGTTGAAGTCCGGCGGCTGGACCAACTGTATTGACTTCGATCCCCGGGGCGCACGGGTCGCCGAGTATCGTAACGGGCGAGGTCGTGGCAAGAACAATTCGTCGCTCGACGACGGCCAGACGCAGTCGGCCATCCGGTTGTTGGTTCGCGCCGACCAAGCGCTTGAGCAGACCGACGACGCCATCCACGACGCGGCCGGCGTGGCACTCAACGCACTGCTCGCCGCTCAATTCCCCAACGGTGGATTCCCCCAGGTCTGGACCGGACGTGTAACCGCGCAGCCCGTGCTGGCCGCAAACTTTCCCGAACACGACTGGCGCACGGAAGGCCGCGTGAAGAACTATTGGGATATGTACACACTGAATGACAACGTGGCCGGATACGTCGCGGAGGCCCTGATCGATGCCTGGGAGGTGTACCGCGAGGAGCGGTACCTGGCAGCGCTGCGGCGGTTGGGCGACTTCCTGCTGCTGGCGCAGATGCCCGAGCCGCAGCCTGGCTGGGCGCAGCAATACAACTATGCCATGCAGCCGATCTGGGCGCGAAGGTTCGAACCGCCGGCCGTGGCCGGCGACGAGACGCAAGAGGTGCTGGCCACGTTGCTGCGGATCCACCAGGTGACCGGTGACCGCAAGTATCTGCAGCCGCTGCCGCGGGCACTCGCCTGGCTGCGACGATCGCTGCTTCCGGACGGCAGGCTGGCCCGTTACTACGAGTTGCGGACGAACCGGCCGCTGTACATGGAGCGCCGCGGGGACGACTACCGGCTAACCTATGACGATGGGAACCTGCCCGAGCACTACGGTTGGAAGTTCGCCAGCCAGATCGAGCAACTGGACGCCGCGTACCAGTCGGCAATCGCTGGACGCGCGGCCGATCCGCCTCGTGCCGCGCCGGAAACTTCCCCGGATGATGTGCGGCGGATCCTTGCCCAACTGGACTCCCTGGGCCGTTGGGTCAGCACCTACGCCGGTGAACGGCTGGTGGGGCAGCCCAAGTTCTTGCCGGGCCAGCAATACCTGTCCAGCGAAGTGTTCAGCCGGAACGTGGAAGCGTTAAGCGCCTACCTGCGTCCCTGAAGGCACCCGCGGGGACAGTCTTGAACTTGCGCAAGGCGACCTGCGAGATGGCGAACATTCGGGGGCTACCGGGAAGCATTGTAACCCGACGCCTCGGCGAGGCTCCCTCTTGCCGCTTGGGAAGTTGGTCGTAACTTCGTCCCTCGCTAACGCGTCGGGCTACATCGGAATCCAAAGTAACGCCGTACCATTAGAACTCCCTGGGGCCACCGCCGGCCTGCGGCGGGACGGGCGGCGGCGGGACGGGCGGCAGGGGGACAGGCGCGGGGGGCAG
>JAGFJK010000083.1 GCA_024102795.1 Pirellulaceae bacterium | reverse complement strand
CGTGCGGCTCCGCGGGCTTGCCGGCCGCTGGCCGGTTCGGCTCCGTCGCGGGCGCCGCAACCGCGGAGTCCGGCGAAGCCGCCGTCTTCGGCCCATTTAACGTGGGAGCCAAAACGGGATTGGAGATGGAAGTCGTAGTTGTCGACGCTTGCCTGTTTCGTTTCCGAGAACTCATGGAACGTATTCTCCCTGAAAGAAGCCGGTTGTCCGCCGCGAGCAGCTCGCAGCGCGGCGGACAACGCGGCCGATCGCCATGCGGGTCCAAAGATGTCCAGCAGCAGTACCGCCCACTCGTGGCGATTAAATCTGCAGCCGAACGTCGTGAGCGACCAGGGAGAACAGCGGGGTGACCGGCGCGCGTGGAGCGCTGCCGGCCGGCCGCCAGAGGCCGCAACCAGGTGGGAACTCACCCGCTCCAGGCAGCCAGGTAAGCTCCGAGCCGCCGGTCGGTCGGCCTGGTTGGAAGCACCAGGTGGCACTCCAGCCTTCGGAGGTCAGCCCCGCCAGAGGGCGGAAGCCGGCCGGACAGTCCAGCACCACCACCGGCGAATCGACGGCGGTTCGGGCCGCCGAGGATTGGGACCAGGAAAAGACAAGCGGCGGACCGATGGGAATCAGGGCGATCAGCACCAGGCCGATCAGCCCTCGCCAGGCAACACCAACGTCGCGGCGTGCCATTTTTGTCCGTGTCCTGGGTGGCGGCCTGCTTGATGGACGAACTGGAAGACGCTGTCCAGCCCGTGCGCGGCCAAGATGTTAAAGGGTACGGGAGTCCGCCAAAAACTTCAAGAGGACCCGGACCGGTACGAGCCGGTTGCGTTGTACCCCAAGTTCCCTCAGACGCACGACTTGCGCCTGACTCCAAGCAGGGCCTTCCCCGCAGGCCCGGCGGTAACTCCCGGGATTCCGCAGGGGTGGGGCTCCAAAAACAGAATTCTTTGGCATTTTTCGACCAACTCCGGGCTTGTGCGGGTATTAGTTGCGTTGTATAATGCGCGCCTCCAACTGGCTTCCACTCCGCGCCCGCCCTGAGAGAACGCCCGATGCGCATCCAAATCAACAAGCAACTGTTTGCCTGGGACTCGTTGGAAGACAGCCCGACGCTCAAGACGATCCAGCAGTTGCTCGATGTGATCCCCGACGAAGCCCTCCTGGCGCAGCTCGAGGCGTCCCGCGGCAAGGGGCGAAATGACTACTCGGTGCGCACGTTGTGGGGTGTGCTCGTGTTGAGCATCGCTCTGCGACATCAGAACATCGAGGCATGCCTCGCGGAGTTGCGACGCAACGAATCGCTCCGCAAATTGATTGGCGTTGAATCCGAAGACCGCGTCCCGCCGAAATGGGTGCTGTCGCGGTTCCTGGAGAAGCTTGGTACCGAACCTCATCTGACGCTGCTGCACCAGGTGTTCGACGCGCTGATCCAGCGTCTGGGAGAATCCGTTCCCGACCTGGGCCGTAATACGGCGGGCGACGCTACGTCGCTGAACGCCCGCCGCCGGAAGACGGCGCTCGCGGAGGAGGAACAAGAGCAGGGATTGCCGCAGGCTAGCGGCGGGCGCAAGGAATATACCGACGATGATGGCAAGGTGAACAAAGTCGTCGAGTGGTTCGGCTTCAAGCTGCACCTATTGGTGGACGTGAAGCATGAGGTGTCGCTGGCCTATAAGATCACAGACACCAAGGCGGGTGATGGAGAAACTCTGCCGGCCGTGCTCGCCGATGCCCAGCGGAACCTGCCCGACAAGCGCATCGAGACGCTGGCTTACGACAAGGCGGCGGACACCAACGCCGTGCATCAACTTCTTTCGGCGGCGTCAATCAAGCCAGTGATTCAGAATCGCTCCCTGTGGAAGGAAGAGCACGAGAAGATGTTGCCCGGACACGATGGGAACTCGAACATCGTTTACGACGAGGCGGGAACCGTGCACTGCTACGATCGCGTGAGTGAACCGATAGTCCGGCACAAGATGTCCTATATCGGCTATGAACCGCAGCGCGAGACACTGAAGTACCGCTGTCCGGCCATGCATGAAGGCTTTGAGTGTCCGATGGCGAAGTTCTGCAACGCGAACAAGTCGTATGGCTTGACGGTCCGCGTGCCTCGCGATATCGATCTCCGCCGTTTTCCATCCTTGCCCCGCGCGACAATGAAGTTCGAGCGGTTGTATAAGGGGCGGACGGCTGTGGAGCGAGTGAACGCGCGGTTGAAGATTTTTTGGGGAGCGGACGACGGCAACGTCACGGGTTCGCGCCGCTTCTTCGCGCTATTGGGAGTCGTATTAGCCGTGCACGGTGCCTTCGCCACGCTGCTCGCGATGGCACCTCGCTACGAAGGAACCTTGGGTCAAACCAGGCTGAGCCCGATTGCGAAGGCCCTGCACGGCAAGATCAAGCCGAAGCAGCAGCCGCCTGTCCGCCGGAAGAAGCCGGTGTCCCGCGAGCGGCAAGAGCTGCTGCAGTTCACCGCCTGACCCGCGCTGCCATTCCAACTGGCAACGATCCGGCCGGGGCGTCTCAGTACGCCGTGCACTTCTCGCTCGGCGTCCGCTCGACTTTCGTCAGCCGTCCCGGGACGGCCCTCGGTCCCGCTACGCAACGCATACCCGCAGGGGGCGCCTCCAGGGGGTGGGGGCACAACGCAACCGGCTGCCCCTCGCCCCGGACCGTTTCAGGGAAACTTATATTGCTGATTGTCCGGGTCGAAGTCGCTGTCGGTCAGCCCGACGTTCAACTGGATGTCTTCGTAGACGTACTCCTCGTCCAGGACGGGATCGCCCCCCGGCGTTTCAGGCCAGAGGTAGGCGGAATAACGGATCGGCACGTTCAATTTCTGGTCGATATGGATCCGGGCCTGGTAGAAATCGAACTGCGGCTGACGCTCGGGATGCGTCACCTGGATCACCTGGACGGGATGGCCGTCGGCCGTTTGTTCGTCGAGAAACTCAACCCGGCAATCGCCCAACAGCTTATCTTTCTCACCCCGTTCGATCAGCTTGACGATCAGGTTCTCCAGGCCGATGTCGGTAATGGGATAGCGGTTGCCCAGCATGGCCAGCATCCCATTGGGCGGCAGGTTCACTCGCAGCAAGTTCTTGAAACCTCCCTCGTGAGCGATCAGCTTGCCTTCGTTGCGGTTCTCGACCCAGATCACTTCCCGGCCCGCCACACCGGGAGGTTCCCGGAAGTGCAGATAGACCGACATGGGGACTTCCGGTTGCGGGTCGCTGCCGGAGCGCTGCCGGATCTTGACCTGCAGCTTCTGTTCGGTCAGCGCACCGCCGATCCGTTCCCGCTTGGTGAGCGTGGCCGTGTAGTCGCGGACGTCGCGGCGGAAGCTTTCGAGACCCTGGCGAGCGATTTCGAGTGCCGGGTCGAGCGGGTGCCGCGGCCGCTGGTCCACCGCGGCGGGTGCCGGCGCGGCGGCCGACTCCGACGATGGTGGGCTGGACGCCGATTGCCGGTCGATCCAGCGACGGTAGCCGAGCCAACCTCCGGCAAGCACCGCCAGGATGAACAGCAGCCAGCGCCAGGGTTTGGGCAGCCGGCGCGACTGCCGGCCGGCGACCGTTGCCTTGTGGCCGGCAACCTCTGTCGTGTGGCTGGCGGTCGTTGCCGGGGGCGATGGATCGGTTGCTGACTGGCTGGAATCGGACGACATGGCAGTCCTTTCGTGCTGAGCGGCATCCTCCGTCCCTCGATTATCCGCTTCGCCGGACCGGAGTCCAAGTGCCCTGGAAAGAGGAACGTTGGTGGTTATTCGGCCGCGAGCCGGATTGTTGCGGCGGCCAGGCGCATTGTGTCTACTGGGATTCCTGGTACGTCAATCGCCGATCAGCAGCAGGTGGAAAACAGATGAAACTTTATGGGGCGGCCCTTCTGATGTTAGCGGCAACCACGGCCTGGTGCGGCGAACTGGATTTCCGCGAGCAGGAACTGCCCACTCGACTGACGGTGGGCTACGCCGTGCGGCTGCTGGACATGAACGGCGACCAGCGGCTGGACATCGTGATTGTGGATTCCAAGCGCGTCTTGTGGCTGGAGAATCCCAACTGGAACGAACATGTGCTGATCGAGGATTCGTCGAAGCCGTTCGACAATGTCTGTTTCGCGCCCCATGATATTGACGGCGACGGGCGGCTGGACTTCGCGCTGGGAGCGGACTGGCAGTTCAACAACTCCCGCGATGGCGGCACGATCCAGTGGATCACTGGCGCTGGTCCTGGCCAGCCCTGGCGTCTGCATCCGATCGGGACCGAACCGACGGTACACCGCATGCAGTTCGCCGACCTGGACGGCGACCGGCGGCCGGAGCTGATTGTCGCTCCGCTCAAGGGCCGCAACACCACGCCGCCCGATTTTCAGCAGGCCGGAGTCCGCCTGCTGTCGTACCAGATTCCCTCCGATCCGGTCGCGGGCCCGTGGAAGGCCGACGTGATTTTCGACCAACTGCACGTCACTCACAATTTCCAGCCCACGGATTTTGACGGCGATGGCGACCTGGAACTGCTGGTCGTCAGCTTCGAGGGGGTCTCGCTGTTGGAACGAGCCGACGATGGAACCTGGCGGGGCACGCGGATCGGCAGCGGCAATCAGCAGTCGCGGCCCAGCCGCGGCGCCAGCGAGATCAAACGCGGACGGCTGGCCAGCGGCGCTGACTACATCGCCACGATCGAGCCCTGGCATGGCAACCAGGTGGTCGTTTACACTCGCCCGGCCGCACCGCGGCCGGCCAGCGGCGAGTGGCTCTGGAATCGCCAGGTCCTGGACGATCAACTGTTGTGGGGACACGGCGTGTGGTGCGAGGACCTGGATGGCGACGGGGACCAGGAGTTGATCATCGGCGTGCGCGACGACGTGAACGAGTCCGCTCGCCGTGGCCTGCGTATCTACGACGCTCAGGATCCGACCGGCACGCGCTGGCAGCGGCACGTGATCGATCCTGGCAGCGTGGCGATCGAGGACCTGGCGGCGGGCGATCTGAACGGCGATGGCCGGCCCGATATCGTGGCGGTCGGCCGCCAGACGAAGAACGTGAAGATCTACTGGAACCAGACGCGGCGCTGACGCTGCTGTTGCGGAGGATAGTCGCCTTTCGCTCCGCGAAAGTAGCGGGCCCCTCGCTGACGCTCTGGATTCGCGACACTGACGCGCCGCTAACGCTGCTGTTGCGGAGCATAGTCGCCTTTCGCACCGTGAAAGTCGCGAGCCGCTCGCTTACGCGCTGGATTCGCGACACTGACGCGCCGCTGACGCTGCTGTTGCGGAGTGAAAGGCGAGGATTCCGCTACTTTCGCGGAGCGAAAGGCGACTCTGGCGGAGTGAAAGTCGCGAGCCGCTCGCTTACGCGCTGGATTCGCGACACTGACGCGCCGCTGACGCTGCTGTTGCGGAGCATAGTCGCCTTTCGCTCCGCGAAAGTAGCGGGCCGCTCGCTTACGCGCTGGATTCGCGACACCGACGCGCCGCTGACGCTGCTGTTGCGGAGCATAGTCGCCTTTCGCTCCGCGAAAGTAGCGGGCCCCTCGCTTACGCGCTGGATTCGCGACACCGATCCGCCGCTGACGCTGCTGTTGCGGAGCATAGTCGCCTTTCGCTCCGCGAAAGTCGCGGGCCCCTCGCTTACGCGCTGGATTCGCGACACTGACGCGCCGCTGACGCTGCTGTTGCGGAGCATAGTCGCCTTTCGCTCCGCGAAAAGCGCGAGCCCCGCGCTTACGCGGTGGGT
>JAGFJK010000076.1 GCA_024102795.1 Pirellulaceae bacterium | reverse complement strand
GCCATGACGAACGTGGAAGGTTCCGCGATGCTGATCCTGAAGGGTGGTCTGGTGAAGATCAACTAAGCGCCCGGCTGCCGGGCTCGGACCGTCCGATACCCCTCGTTCGCGGAGTAGCCTGGGAGCGCGCCGCCGATGGACTGCGGTTTTCACCGTTGCGAAAGATCCGTATCATCCAGGGGCCGCTCGGCCAGTTCCCGGCCCCGCGGGGCGGTCGCTCGACTCGTCTGTGGACCGCTCGCCGATATCACTTAATCGTCTGACTGATGGGATGCCGCGATGCAGGTAATCGTCCAGATCACCGGTCCCCAGGGCTACCGGCAGCAGGTGCAGCTCTACAACGGCCAGGTCGCTCAGTTCGGGCGGACCGACTGGGCCGACTTCAGCTTCCCCAACGACGCGGCGATGGCCGAATTGCAATTCCTGCTGGACTGCACGCGCGGGCTCTGCCAGCTTAAGAACCTGGACGAGGATCAGGGCACTCGGCTGAACGGCCAGCCGGTCAAGGAAGCCCTGCTCCGCACGGGCGACCGGATCACGGCGGGCCGGACGCAGTTCGAAATCCAACTGGAAGGCGTCCCTCAACCTCCCTCGAGGGACCAGCAGCAGCAGGCCGAGGAGCAGGCCGCCCAGGCCAAACCCAAGGATCAAAGGACCACGCTCCAGATCTGCGAATACCTGGACCTGGAGCCGGACGCTCGCGCGCTGGCCAAGGACGGGCAGACGCCCGACCAATTGTTGGAGCTGCTCACGGACAAGGACCTGTTCGCCGCCGCCGTCCGCTTGCAGGCCCACCTGCTGCCCCGCCGCGAGGCGGTCTGGTGGGGCTGCCGCTGCGTGGAGGCGACCTATGGCGACGGTCTGCCGGCGGCGGACCAAAAGGCCGTGCTGGCCGCTCGTCAATGGGCCTTGCAGCCCGGCGAGGAGACGCGCCGAGCGGCCGAACAGGCGGCCAACGCCACCAAACTGGACAGCGGCGGCGCCTGGATGGCACTGGCCGCGTTCTGGAGCGGCGGCAGCATCTCGGAACCGACCCTGCCGGAAGTCGAACCCGACGCGCGATTGCTGGGGCAGGCACTGACCGGCGCCTTGCTGATCACCGCCTCGTACGCCGATCCCAGCGCGGCGCCACAGCGATATCGCAACTTTCTGGCCACCGCCCGGCAGATCGCTCGCGGCGAAGTCCAACTGCCCGCCGCACCTCAACCGGTTCCGGTCTAGCATCGGAGGTCGTGCAGCTTATAAGCTTCTTCGTCGTCAGAGTTTAGAGCGTAGCATGAGCGTCCTCGGCGTTCCCGTACGCCGAAGGCGTTCCACAGTCACAGCCCAGGGTCGCCCGCTTCGGGCGCACCCGGGGTGTGGCCGTGATTTTGATCTCTCTTGTACGCCGAAGGCGTTCCACAAGGCGCCTTGAGCCACGCCTTCGGCGTAGAAGGAACTCGAGGCGGTCGCCCACCCAGGGTGCGGCCGAAGCGGGCGACCCTGGGCTACGGTCGTCCAACGCCGAGGGCGC
>JAGFJK010000037.1 GCA_024102795.1 Pirellulaceae bacterium | reverse complement strand
AATCGTGGTGCTGGGCGTGATGGCGTTGGGCTTGACGATCCTGGCCGGTGAGTTTGCCAACGCCGACGGCACCCGGGCCAACGATCTGGTGATTCCGCCGCTGGACGGCACCAACGACAACGACGCCCCGCCGCCCCCAACCGACCCCCCGACCCGCCGCGCCGCCAATAGCGCCGACCGCGCCGACCGCGCCGACCGCGCCAATCGCGCCAATCGCGCCGATCGCGCCGACCGCGTTTCGAACGGCTCGAAGGCCGACGCCTGCTGGCCGGCCTCTGGCAAAACGACTTTAACCGTCTGGATGTCAACGACGATGGATTCGTCCTGCCGGTCGACGCGCTGGCCGTCATCAACCGGTTGATCGTCTCCGGCTCGCATCCCGTTCCCCCGGCCGTTCCGGAACAGCCGACGACGATGTTCCCTGACGTCAACGGCGACAATCAGGTCTCGCCGGTGGACGCTCTGGTGGTCATTAATCATCTCAATCGAGGGCCCGACTACGGCCTGGTGGCGCTGGGCGAAGGGCCCGACCTGATGCGGCAAGTGATTCAGCCGATTGAACTGGGGCAGTCCGCCGGATCGAGGACCCTCTCATTCGAAGTGGCCACGCGCTTTGGTGGCAACAGCCCCAACGCCGCTCTGCACGACCTGCTGCTGGTCTACCTGGTCGATCCCTTGGACCCGTCCCAAACGCTGCTGGATCGGGGGATGCCAGGCACGGCGTTGTTGTCGATCGGCCCGCAAGGCGCCGAGTTCCCGCCGGAGCTTGTCGCGTATGACGGCCAGCGCGTCGCAATCGACTTGACCTCTCTGGCCGACCAGACGCAGGGCAACCTGATCGTGCAGTTGCTGAACCACGATGGCCAGACGGGGACCAAGGCCCTGCTGCGCGCCTTGCGCAACGAAGTGGATCCCCACGGCAGTTCCTCGGCAACCCGGCCCCCTCCTCGGGCGATGGCCGAGGCGGGCGGGCCGGTCAACATGGACTGGTTGATGCCCGACCTGTCGCTGGAGGCGGTCGTGGACAACGTCCGTTTCGATGCCGGCACAGGTCTCTACGCGGCCGACATCCGCGTGAGGAATCACGGGCCGGACGTGGCATCGGAAGTGACCGTGGTCCTGTCCGACCTGCCGGCGGGCGTGCGAGTGCTGAACGCTTCGAACTCGACCGGAGATCCGTACATCTGTCTGGAGCAGGCAGTCGGGGCCGGCGGACTGCGGACGGGTCAGGAGAGTTTGCCAGTCACCGTGCTGTTGGAGAATCCAGCGCGCGTCGCCTTTTCGCTCCAGCCGCGAGTCATGGCTCCCGATCCGATCACCACGACCCGCGTGTCCGGCATGGTGGTCGACGCCGAAGGACAACCGCTGGCGGATGTGCTGATCGAGCTAGCCGGGAGTCAGACCACAACGGGCGCCGACGGCCGCTTTCAGTTGGAGATGCTGGCCGAGCATGTGCCGACGGCCGCGTTGCCCGTGCCGGTGCCAGGTGGCGATCCGATGTTCGATCCAACTCATTCGGGGCAGCAGTCGATCCCCATGCAGCGCGCCGTGGGCGATCCGGCCACGGGCGACTCGGCCGAGAATCCCTTGCGGCATCCGAACCTGGTCACTCCGCTGATCGATGCCAGCATGGTCTACGGATCGGACGCGGCCCGGGCCCGCGCTCTGCGGACGCTGGACGGCAGCGGCAAGTTGAAGACATCCGGCGGTGGCTTGCTGCCGCTGAACGACCTGGACCACTTCCCCGAGGGACCGCTGGCGAACGACAACGCGGGCCCCTTGCCCGCCAGCCAGCTCTACGTGGCCGGCGACGTGCGGGCCAGCGAGAACCCGGCCCTGAGCGCCCTGCACACGCTGCTGGTCCGCGAGCATAATCGCCGGGCCGACGAATTGTCGGCCGCCGACCCGCAACTCAGCGACGAGCAGCTCTACCAGCATGCTCGCCGCTGGGTCGCGGCACTGGTGCAGCACATTACCTACCAGGAGTTCCTGCCGTTGCTGCTGGGCCCCGAACCGCTGCCCGCCTACACGGGTTTCCACCCGATGGTCGATCCGCGCGTGGGAGGGTTGTTTTCCACCGGGGTCTATCGCCTGGGACACAGCCTGATCACCGACACGCTGTGGCGGTTGGACGAGCAGGGCGAGTCGCTGCCGGGCGGGCCGCTGCACCTGCGGGATGCGTTCTTTAATCCCCGCCCGTTGCAACGGGACGGCATCGAACCTTACCTGCTCGGCATGGCAGCGCAACCGGCCGAGCAGCTCGACACCCAGGTGGTGGACGCGCTAAGGAACTTTCTGTTCGGGCCTCCGGGAGCCGGCGGACTGGACCTGGTTTCGCTGAACATCCAGCGCGGCCGCGATCTGGGGCTGCCCAGTTACAACCAGCTTCGGCAGCAACTGGGGCTCGCGCGGGCCGAGTCGTTTGCCGACGTCAACTCCGACCCGTCCGTGCAGACCCAACTGGCCGCAGTCTACACCGACGTTAACCAGGTCGATGTCTGGGTGGGCGGCCTGGCGGAGGATCGCGTGCCGGGAGCCATGCTGGGCGAATTGTTTCACACGGTTCTGCGGCAGCAGTTCCTCAGCTTACGCGATGGCGACCGCTTCTGGTACGAGAATGGCCAACTGACCAGCCAGGAGCTGGACGAGCTTCGCCAGACGCGGCTGTCCGATGTGATCCTGCGCAACACGTCGATCACGACGATCGCCAGCCACGTCTTCACGTCAAACGCCCAACCGGCCGGACCGCCCGCCGGAGGCCAGGCGGCCGGCGCGGCGCCGACCGAATTCCGGTCGCTGGACGGCAGCGGCAATCATCCCGATCAGCCGCGGCTGGGGCTGGCCGGCGAGCCGCTGCGGACGGACTACGTCCCTCAATATGCCGATCAGATGGCCGCTCCGGCGGGCGCGGAACGACCCAGCGCTCGCGCCATCAGCAACGCCTTGTTCCCTCAGCAGCCGGCCACTCCGACCGAAGTCAACGCCACCTCGATGCTGACCATCTGGGGCCAGTTGCTGGACCATGATCTCAGCCTGACGCCGGCCGGCAAGGATGAACGGCTGACCGTGCGCGGGGACTTGCTGGCAGATCCATTACCGGTTGTCGCTCAGCCTTTGTCGGCCTTGCTGGGACATGCGGCCTACGCGAGCCACAACAACGTGATCGGGCAGCCGATCGTGCTGGGCTGAGCCGCGTAAAGGTACCGGACACCTTTTCGGACACCTTTTTGTTCTCAAGTCGCCCGCCCCTGGCTGCCGAAGTCAGAATAGGGTGCGCGCCAGGCCCGTCGGCAAGATGGGCCATCGCCGCGGCGTGTCTTTTCACGGTCGGAGCCGAAAACGCGACATGCAAGCCGCCACCGCCTCCGCACTCGACGGCTGGTCCGACTACTGGCGTCAATCGCGCCGGCCGCTGGTCAGCCTGGTGTTCGTCGCGCCGTTGCTGCTGGCCTACGAAGCGGGCGTGCTGTGGATCGGTCCGCGGGCGATGCGCAACGGCGCCGACATCTGGCTGCGCGATTGGCTGGAGTGGCTCGGCTTCGGCCAGTACCTGCTGCTGCCGCTGGCGACCTGCGCCGTGCTGCTGGCCTGGCATCACGTGCTGCGCGAACCATGGACGTTCCGCGGTTCGCTGCTGGTCACCATGCTGCTCGAATGCACGCTGCTGGCGGTGCTGCTGCTGATCGTGGCGCGTCTCCAGGGCCGGCTGTTCGCCGATCCCGATCCGTCGGGCCAGCTTGCCGCCGGCGGCGCGGGGCCGGGAACGCTGCCGAGACTGGTGGCCTACTGCGGCGCGGGGATCTACGAGGAACTGCTGTTCCGGCTGCTGGCCTTGCCGGCCGTGGCTTGCGGACTGCGCGGGCTGGGCCTGCCGCGCGGCGGCGCCTTGCTAACCGCCGTGATCTCGACCAGCCTGCTGTTCGCGCTGGCGCACTACAGCCTGGTCAGCGTGCATGGCGAAGACTTCCACTGGTTCAGCTTCACGTTCCGCACGCTGGCCGGATCGTTCTTCGCGCTGCTGTTCATCACGCGCGGCTTCGGCATCGCGGTCGGCGCGCACGCCGGCTACGACATGCTGCTGACCTTGCTGTAGTCCGCGGCGCGGGCCACCTCTCGCCCCGCACGCGCCGGTCAACTTCCCGCCGCGCGGAGGCCTTGCGCGCGGCGCCATCAGCCGCTTGTCAAGACCCATTTTTCTGCTTCTGCATGGATCAAAGAAAGTGGCTTTGTGACGAGTGCCAAGGATGTCTATAATCAGGACGGCTGCAGCAAACAGAAAGGTTTGTGACGCATGTTGAGCGACACTACAAGGAACCAAAGCTGTGCTCTCCGTTCGACCGAAAGTCGCCGAATTGGCGTTCCAACTATATGGCCGTTCCCTGCACCCTGAGCTGTTCGAGATCTACAAATCGCAGCGACTGGAGCGGGGCGGATACGAAGCCCGCATCGATATCACCAGCGCCGGGCACCTGATTACCTGGCGTTACAAGGGGATCACGCTGACCGAGGTGGCCGCCTCGGCGCAGCACCCGCTGCCGCAGAAGCGGCGGCTGATGCGGTATCGCCTCCGCGGCGAACGGAGCGACCGGGTGCAATGCCGCGGCGGTGTCGTGTACCAGGTCAAGTTCCAGCTCGAACCGGTCCGCCCCGAAGTGTTCTATACCTGCCAGCAGGAACTGGTGCATCACGGCGAACGCGAGGGCATGTTCCACTCGTTCGATGCCAGCGGCCGCATGGCGCTCGGAGCGCTCAGCTACATCCACGTCGAAACCCGCAATCGCAGTCTGCGCGTGCAGGCGTTCCACACGTTTCCCGACGACAACGCCATCGTCAAAAGCGAATCGCTGTTCGAACTGCCCTAGCGGAACGAGGCTGAGCTCCGCCGGCCAGGCAGCAGGCCCGGCTTACGACGGCGCGTCCACTTCGGTCTCCGCCAGGAAGCGGCGAATGGCCCGGTTCACCGCCGCGGGCTCTTCCAGCGGCGCCATGTGTCCGGCGCCGGCTATCTGGACGTACTCCGCCCGCGGCAGCGCCGCCGCCAGGCCACGCATTTCCTCCGGCGGCGAAATCGCGTCGTACTCGCCGCAGATCACCAGCGCGGGCACGTGGATCCGCGGCAACGCCTCCGTCATGTCGACCCGCTGGGCCATCCCGCGCAGCGCGGCGGCCACCGAGCGGGCGGGCGTGCGACGCATCACCTGCCGAATCGACTCGACCAGCGCTGGCGATTCTCGCCAGGTCCGCTCGGCAAACAACCGCTCCAGCATGCTCTCGGCCAGTTCGTCCGTGCCCCTGTCCAGAATCGCGGCGGCCGTGGCCAGACGCCCCGCGGCCGTTTCGGGCGTGTCGGCCGCCGCGCGGGTATCGCACAAGATCAATCGGCCTAGCCGCTCCCCATGCCGTCTCCAGAAAGCCAACGCGACGTAACCGCCCATCGACAACCCACACAGCGTCACTGGTTCCGTCACTCGCAACGCGTCCAGCAACTCCGCCAGATCATCCGCCATGCGATCCATGGTGGCCGCCGGTTCCGAACCCGGCTGGCTGCGGCCAAAACCGCGCAGATCCGGCGCGATCAAGCGATAGCTGTCAGCCAGCTCCTCGAACTGCCCCCGCCACATGCCGTGATCCAGCGGGAACCCGTGGACCAGCAGCAGCGCGGGGCCGCTGCCGCTGGTCACGACGTGCAGGGCAACTTCACGCAGTTGGTGCCGTGAGACGTGGAGCATGGGGTTGTCAGTTATCAGTTATCAGTGGTCAGTTGTCAGCCGATGAATCCCGCGATGATCCTGGCCAGCCACTGCGCGAACAGGGCGACGGCCAGCAACAGGATCACGCCATTGGTCAAGCCGCGCCAACGAAATTCCGGCAGGCCGCGTTTCCAACGGCCAATCTGCCAGAGCCGGTAGGGGATCTGGATCACCACGACCACCGCCACCGCCAATCCGGCGGGGTTGAAATGCCAGGCTTGCGCGACGTTGCCGTGAGCCAGGCTGATCAGCGACCGGGTCAGTCCGCAGCCGGGACAATCGAGTCCAGAGAGCCGTTTCAAGCTGCAGACGGCCGGCAGCGGCTGGCCGAGCAACGGCACGACCACATGCTCCTCGCCGCGCACGCGAAGCACGCCGGCCAGCACGATTATGGCCAGAGCCATGCCGAGCATCACGCCATGGTACAGCGGGTCCGCCGCCGTGGGCGATTGCGACGCCGCTTGCCCGGCTTCGTCCGTGCCGTCGTCCTGGTCGGCGGCACATTCGGTCACGACCGAGTCGCCGGTCATTGTTTACCGCTTCCCGCCGGGTTCTGGCGCGAGTTTTCCAGCGCTTTCCGAAACATCTCCAACTGCCGGACAATCTGGCCCGAATGCGGTTCCAGCCGCACCGCCTCGGCCTGGTACTTCACGGCCGATTCCAGATCGCCCTTGGCGTAGAAGCAGCGCCCCAGCGTGTCCAGGTACCCCGCTTCGCCCGGCCGCAGTTCCAGCGATCGCTGGCTGCTCCGCAGCGCTTCGTCGTAGTCGCCCGTCGTGTTGGCGACCAGCCAGGCCAACTGGTTGTGCGCCATGGCGAGCTGGCGGTAGGCCCAGGCGCGAAACTCCTCCTGAGGCGCCTGATCCGCCTGCTGTTCGTAGTCCACGATCTGCTGGCGGAATTTCTGCGTGGCCTGGCCGATGTAATCCAACGTCTTCTGGCGGAAGGCCGGCTCCGGATCGGGGACGCGGTACATGGCGATCAGCAGGTCCGCGTCCGTCGGATCCTGCTCGATGCCCTTGCTGAGATGTTCGAGCTGTTTGGCCCGCTCGTTGCTAGCCAGGTGGTGCAGCGCGTAGAAGTGGTGCATCCGCGAACGGATGCCGCCCGGATCGCGGCCCAGCCGCGCCCGGATCCGCTGCATGACCGCTTCGTCGCTGTCCATCCGCTGGACGACATCTTCCAGCACCTTGGCGGCGTCCAGTTCCTTGCCGTGATCGTGCAGCAGTTCGGACAGCAGGAACCGCGAGCGAAGATCTTCCAGCGCTCCGGGCGCCGACATCTCGATCGCCCGCCGATACTCCGCCTCCGCCCATGCCGTCATGCCGCGTTCCTGCAGCGAGTACGCGGCCAGGATATGTTCGTCGGCGTCCTCCGGGTTCAGCTTGCCGGCCCGCTCGGCCGCCTGGTCCGCCTCGGCCTGCCGGCCCTGCTTCAGCATCGCCTCGGCCAGCCGGTAGGCCAGTTGCGCGTCCTGGCTGAAAGGGTCCGGGAAACGCCCGGCGACTTGCTCGACCAGCGACCACTTGGAACGGACCATCAGCCAGTCGGCCATGTCCAGCAGTTCCTCGCGGCTGCCGTCCAGCAGGCCCAAGGCGTCGCCCAGCACTTCCGCGGCCGATTCGGGGCGTTCCAGACGGAACAGCAGATCGGCGTTCCAGCGGAGCAGATCGCGGACGATCGTGCGGCTGGACTTGTCCGGATACTGGGCCAGCGTCTCCTGTTCGTCGCGGGACAAGGTGCGCCAGGTGGCGACGGCCGAGTCGGGTTCGCGCAGCGTGCGGGCATAGGTCAGCAGCCAGAGCCCCGCGGACCGTTTGCTGAGTCCCACGCTGCGGTCGATCTGGTCCGCCAGCCGACCGCGGGCCGCCGCATCGTCGGCCACCACCTGGCTCATCACCAGCAGCGCCGCCTGCTTGGACAACACATCCGACGTCTCGAAGCGGGCCAGCCGGCAGAGAGCATCCAGTCCCTGCTGGTCGGTCAGCTTCGAAAGTTTGACCATCCGGTTCAGCCGCTCGGCGTCCGATTGTTCGCCGTACGACTTCAAGACCCGCTTGACTTCGGGCGGATCGGTCTCGTGAGCCCAATCGACTTGCAGGCTGCGAAGCAGGTAGCGGGCCCGCAGGGCGATCTCGATGTCCTCGTGCTGCTGAGCGCCCAGCAGGGCGTCGAACGCGGCCAGCCCCATCTGCTGCAGCTCGGCCTGAGCCCGCTCGCGGCTGGCGTATTGCGCCGCGCCCAACTGCGTGATCAACTCCTGCACGCGGCGATCCAGTTCGGCCTGCGAAGGTCGCGCTGCCGCCGGCGCGACTTCCTGGCCCGCCGGCGCCTGGTCCTGGCCCGCCGGCGCCTGATCCTGGCCCCCCGGTTCCGCGCGGCCAACCGGAGCCCCGCCCAGGATCGCCACCAGACAGGCCGCGCAGCCAGCCGCCCACCAGCGGCCTCGTGTCTTGCCCAGCGTCATGGGGAGCACCCCCTTCGTTGCCAATGGAGCCGACCGAATCCTGATTTAGAATACTCCAGGACAAGCGGCCACGGCAAGGCGAACGCCCGCCCGGCGACGCAACCACTACGCCGGCCGCTGGTCGCCGAACGGACCGCTGGAGGCCTCGATCCGCTCGATATACTGCCTCAGCCGCTCGTTCTCGTCGGCCACGTCCTTGAGCCGGAGCATGTTTTCGACCCGCTTGAGCAATTCGATTTTCTGCACCGGCTTGGAGAGAAAGTCGTCGGTGCCCGAGGCCACCGCGCGTTCGATATCCCCACGCTCGTTCAGCGCCGTCACCATCAGGACCATGATGCGCCGCAGCCGGGCGTCCTCCTTGAGCTGCTTGCAGACCTCGAAGCCGCTGAGTTTCGGCATCATCACGTCCAGCAAGATCAGATCCGGCTGGAACGAGGCCACTTTGTCGAGTGTCTCCTGGCCATCGGCGGCCAGTTCCACCTCGCAGTCCACCTCGGCCAGGTAAGCCTCCAGCAGCTCACAGTTGGCCTGATTGTCGTCGGCGATCAGGATCTTGCTGGGCATGCCGTTTCCGTGAGTCGGGAGCGGTCTTCCACCGCCAGGAATGTGCGTTGGGCGAAGCCTTGGTTCGTGCGTACGCCGCCCGCGTGGCACGCAGGCGACCAACCTAGTACAGCATACTTGCCCGAAAAACGGAAGCCGACATGCGGGCTCTCCCGCGGGTGATCATTGCGGCACGACCCGGACCGTCAACTGGCCGGCGTTGTCAGCCAGGCCGGACGGCCTGTCATTAATCTTCAAGTACAACGTACCTCCCTCGGGGATCTGCCAGGTGTGGTCCAGGCCGATCGGTTGAGGCGCGGCGAGCGGCGAGAGGCCGGGCCGCGCCTGCTGCTCGTCCCGCACGGCCGCCAGCAGCATGCCCAGCGGACGCCCGCTGACGTAGCGAATCGTCACGCCCCCAGGTTCACACCACCAGGGTTCAGGCAGGTGGTGCACCTGATAACGGCCGCTGGCGGTAATCCGGTAGGTTCGTCCGGCTTCGAGCCGCAGGCCGGACGACTGCCAGCCGCGATCGGCGGCCACGCGCACGAGCGCGCCGTCGGCGGGCACGTCGCGGACCGGTCGGGCGTCGATGGCCATGCGAGGGACATCGTATCCGTAGTCCAGCTCCAGGACGAATAGTTGCCAATCGTGCTGGATCGCGGACCAGGCGGGGCCGATTTGCTCGACAAACCGCCGCGAGAAATCCAGGCCTTCGTCCGCCACCTGGCTGCGCAGCTCGCGGAACGCGGCCTGGGTGGCCGGGTGGCGGTCCAGGAACGCGGTCGCCGCCCAACACCAGCCATACGGTTCGTTCCGCAGATGTGCCCGCTGGTCGTACCCCATGATGCGCGTCAGCAACATGCCGCGTCCCGCCGCCAGTTCGTCCCGGACAATTTTGATGCGTCCCCAACCTGGCGTCTCTTCCTTGGTACCGGGAAACACTCCCAGTTCGAGCTGCCCGTCCCGCCAGCGATGCGTGCCCAGCAGCTCGGCCGTGCCTTCCATGTACCAGGGCGGGCCCGCGCCGCCCAACCAGCGCTTCATGAAGGCGTGAGTCCCCTCGTGCAACAGCAGATGCCGCCGGTAATACTCCGTCGGCTGCTCGTTCCACCACAGTTGGTCGCCCCGCTGGTAGCCGTGCAAGAATGGGGGCAAGTCGGCGGGCAGCAGGCCGGCTCCGGAAAACCTCTCGGACTGCCGCATCAGGCAGCCGCTCAGCCGCCACTCGGCGACCTTCTCGAGCGGCACGCCGAAGTATTCGCACCACTGCGGCACCGCCGCATCGAACACCCCTGGCAACTCGTCCACGGCAGGGTCAACGGCCACGTCGGTGTACAAGGTAAGATGCCGGCCGCTCAGCACACGGATGCCCGCCGCCGCCAGCCGCGCGGCATCGGGAGGTTGGGCTGGCTGGGCGATCAGCCTGCCGGCCGGGCCCAGCGCCAACATCAGGACCGCGAGGCAGGCGGATTTCCACCAGCCACCGACCCGGACCGGCAGGCGGTCTCGATCAACGTTTCGATCAACGTTTCGATTAACCTTCACCGGGTGAGGTTCCTGTTCAGGGAATCAACGTCGGAGCGGGAGCGAGCGCCGCGAGGCGCCGAATCGGATATGGTTAAGGATACCATGAACGAATCGAGAAACCGTACCGCCTGGCGATTCTCGCCAGCGCACCGGGTGTGGGCCGTGATGTGCGTCTGCGGTAGCGCCGCTTGCGCATTGGCCTGGCTCTTCGCGCCGGCGGCAACTGGTACCGGGCCGCTGGAGGGCATGACCGCGACCGCGGTGCTGGCCGTCGCCGGGTACGCGGCGCTGACGGGTCGAGTCCATTGGTTCTGGTCGCGCGAGCTGCCGCGGCGGGGTCGGGCCGCGCTGGCCGACGTCTGGCTGTTCGGAGCCAACCACGTCGCCGTGGCGGGAGCGGTGGCCTACGTGCTGCTCCGCGGATGGCACTCGCGCTGCCTGCTGCTGGGGCTCGAATTCTTCGTTTCCCTGGCGGGCACCATCGCCCTCGTGTCGCTGGGCCTGACCATCAGCGTGCGACTGGTGGGCGACGGTTGGCGACCAACTTGTGGCAGCCTGCTATCGGGCGGCGGTCGAGAGAAATCGCCCGGTGTCGCGCGGCTGGGGCTGCCGTGGCAACTGCCGCACGTGGCTGCCACGCTGGTCACGGCGCTGGGCTTGCTGTGGATCGAGTCTCTGCCGTTGCCGATCAGGTTTGCGCCCGATGCGGTGGCCAGCAACCATCGACGGTCAGGTGTGGCCAGGGGTGTTGTCTTGGGCATAGACTCTTGGACGGAACCCGTAACGCCGGTCGCGCCGGCGCGAACAAGTCCGGACCGGTGACCTCACGTAAGATAAAGGCCGACCGATGAAGTCAAGACGAAGATCGCCTTCGACCGCTGGGCTTCCGCCATGGGGGCTGGCGTCTCTGCTGCTGCGTGTGCTGCTGCCGGTGCTGCTGCTGGCCGGGTGCCGCCCGTCAGCCAGGTCCGAGGCGCCACCGGGTGATGGCGAAGGGCCGTCGGCCAAGTCCGAGGTGGTTGTCTACGCGGCGCTGGACGCGGAGTTCTCGGAACCGATTCTGGAGGATTTTGGCAGGCAAACCGGCATCGCCGTGCGCAGCAAGTTCGACGTGGAATCGACCAAGACGGTGGGTTTGGTGAACGCGATTATTCAGGAGCAGCAGCGGCCGCGGTGCGACGTCTTCTGGAACAACGAAATCCTGCATACGCTGCGGCTGCGCAAGCTGGGCTTGCTGGAGGCTTATCCGGCCGAGGCGGCGCGCGGTTTTCCGGCCGCTTACCGCGCGGAAGACGGCACGTGGCACGGACTGGCGGCTCGCGCTCGAGTGCTGCTGGTCAACACGGACCTGGTCCCTGCCGGCAACCGGCCCGATTCGATCGAAGACCTGGTGGACCCGCAGTGGAAGGGCCAGGCCGGCATCGCCCGGCCGTTGTTTGGCACCACCGCCACGCACGCCGCCGTGCTGATGGCCACCTGGGGTCCGGAGCGGGCCGAGCAGTTTTTTCGGCAGGTGCGGGAGAACGCCCAGGTGTTGAGCGGCAACAAGCAAGTGGCCTTGGCCGTGGGACGGGGGCAACTGGCATTCGGCCTGACCGACACGGACGACGCAATCATCGAACTGGACCAAGGTCGCCCGGTGACCGTTGTCTTTCCCGACCAGGCGCCCGACCAGCTCGGCACGCTGTTCATCCCCAACACGCTCTGCATCATGCGAAATTGTCCGCATCCGGAGTCCGCTCGGCGGCTGGTCGAATTCCTGTTGGGCGCGGACGTGGAGCGGCGGCTGGCGGCGGGAGCCAGCGCGCAGTTTCCCGTCAACCCGGCAGTGGAGGACGTTTCGCGGGCGGCTCCGGACCAGCCGGTGCGGTGGATGGAAGTGGATTTCGCCGCCGCGGCCGAAGCCTGGGAGACCGCCGCCGAGCTGATGCGGGAGATCTTCGAATAAAGGGGACGGAGGTAGTTTACGGCAATTACCCCGCCCATCCCCTGGTCATTGATAGGCGGCCGGATCCCGCTGGCCGCATTCGGCGAAGCCGCGCAGCCGCAGCAGGCAGGCGTCGCAGTGGCCGCAGGCCAGACCCGCCGGATCGGGATCGTAGCAACTGGTGGTCAGGCCGTAGTCCACGCCCAGTTCCAACCCGCGGCGGATGATTTGTGCCTTGGTCCACTGGATCAGCGGCGTGTGGATGCGGATCGGCGTGGTGCCTTCGACGGCCATTTTCAGCGCCAGGTTGGCCATCTGCTCGAAGGCGGCGATGAATTCGGGCCGGCAATCGGGGTAGCCGCTGTAGTCGAGCGCGTTGACGCCAATGAAGATGTCGCCCGCCGGCAGGGCTTCGGCCCAGGCCAGGGCCAGCGACAGAAACACCGTGTTGCGGGCCGGTACGTAGGTGATGGGGATCTGCGAACCGATTTCGTCGGCAGAGTCATGTTTTGGCACCGCCAGTTCGGACGTCAGCGCGGAACCCCCAATCTGGCGCATGTCGACGTCCAGAATCAGGTGCCTTTCGGCTCCCAGCGCCGCGGCGATCCGCTGGGCTGCCAGAATTTCGTGCTGATGTCGCTGGCCGTAGCGAAAACTCAGCGCGTAAACGGCGTATTGTTCCTGGCGGGCGATGGCCAGCGTCGTGGTGGAATCGAGTCCTCCGCTGAGCAGGACGACGGCCTTGGGCGGAGTTGGCATGGTGGGTGTTCCTGGGGGTGTTCCGGGTGTTCGAGTCAGCCTAATCGACGCGAGGAAGGGGAGGAAGGACGGCGAGCGGCGGAGGCTTTTCCGAAAAAGTGAACTTCAACGGACCAGACGTGTCACGGGACAGAGCGATAATGTGCGACGGCGAGCGGGGAGGCGAGCGGGGGGCGTCAGCCCCCTGTTTCTCGTCACGGCCCCAAGGCGAGCGGGAAGGCGAGCGGGGGACGTCAGCCCCCTGTTTCTCGTCACGGCCCCAAGGCGAGCGGGAAGGCGAGCGGGAAGGCGAGCGGGAAGGCGAGCGGGAAGGCGAGCGGGAAGGCGAGCGGGGGGCGTCAGCCCCCTGTTTCTCGTCACGGCGGCCGGGCCATCCGTCGGAAACGCCCCAACGACCAGGAGGATTGCGGTGATAAGTCAATTAACCGAGGGACTGGAGCTGGAACCGCGGGACTATCAGTGGCGGATTGCCGACAAGGCGCTGTCGATGTTCGAGGGTTCGCACCGCGATCGGCGGGGCGAGCTGGAGCCGGCGGCTCGATCGGTGCTGATCGAAAGTCCCACGGGCAGCGGCAAGACGATCATGGGGCTGATGATTGCCCGGTACCTGCAGCGCCACGGCAACTGCAGGGTCGGCTGGGTGGCGATGCGCCGCAACTTGCTGGATCAGGCTCAAAGGGAGAACCAGCGGCGGGGGTTCCAGGTGGATCTGCGGCTGATTTCGATGTTCGACAAGCAGCCGCCCGAGGTGGACTTGCTGGTGATCGACGAGGCGCAGCATGACGGCGCGATGACCATGGCGAACCTGCACTGCCAGATCCGGCCGCGGCGGATCCTGGGCTTGACCGCGACACCGTACCGCACGGATCGCATCAAGTTGTGTTTCGACAAGGTGATCACGGACGCCGGGATCCACCAGTTGATCCAGGACGGCTACTTGAGCCGCTACCACCATTACACGATCCCGGAGTACACGCCGCGGGCGGTGGCGGAGTTCTACGTCCGCCAGCAGGCTCGCTGGGGCAAGTCGCTGATCTTCTTTCATCGCCAGGAGCAGTGCGAGGCGTGCCGGGTGGAGCTGGACCGGCACGGTATCCGGGCCGACGTGGTCACCTCGCGGACCGACCGCTCGCGGCAGCTCGAGGCGTTCGAGGAGGGTCGGGTGGACGTGTTGCTGAACATGGCCATTCTGACCGAGGGATTTGACTGCCCCGACTTGCGGACCGTCTTTTGCCGCCCATCCGGGAAGGCCTGCACGATTCAGATGGCCGGCCGGGTGTTGCGCAAGCACGAGCCGATTGCGTTCAAGCAGGTGGTCCAGTGCCGGCAGACGCGGCATCCGCTGCTGAAGACGGCGCTGGCCGACGAGCAGTACGTGTGGATGGACGGGAGTTGGCGGACGTTGAGTTTGAATCGGCAGTTGGCCGCCATCAGCGACAACGCTCGGCGGATGGTGGCCCGGGCGCAGGTCCAACTGCCGGAGCTGGTGGCCGGCCAGCGGGCTCGCGCGATGCCCTGGCGGCGTGAGGATCCGTAGCGGGTGGTAACGGGCCTTCGGCCTGTCCCAGGCAGACAGGAAGCGGACGGGGCTCAGGCCCCGTGCTGCGAGTTGAGGCGGTAGTCCCCCGAGTTGTTTGCCGGCGGCGGCCGGCCACTTTCAGGAGGTGTGAAAATGCAGTGGAACTTCGAGTATGGATACGCTCGTGTGCGGGATTTGCGGGTCCAAGGGCAGCGCGAGAAGCGCCGCGGCAAGATCTCGATCGGGGCGATTGAGATTGGCGGCGAGCCGCTGCAGCCCACGCCCCGATTCTGGAAGTCGTTCTTTGCCCGCTTTGGCATTGCCGACAATGTCTTCCGTTACTTTGAACCGGCGGAGGTGTTCGAGCGGATCTCGGAGCGGGCGGCGGACGACACGCTGCGGTACTGCATCGAACGGGGCAGCCAGGCTGCGACCAGTGGCGAGCGGGGGGCGTCAGCCCCCTGCTTCTCCGATCCGCCAGCGAGTCATCATCCCAAGGCGGCGGTCGGCGGGCGGCTGTTGGCGGTCAGCAACCCGCGGCGGGCCGTGATCCGCTTCGGCGAAGTCCACGATCTGGTGGGCCGCCATGACGGCTGTGACACGGGCTATGCCGACGGGATCGTGACCAGCACGCACCGGCCCCGTTCGGGCGATCAGACGTTTGCCATCAGCGGCGACCGGTTCCAGCACCGCTTCGTGCTGGAGACCCCGGTCGACGGCTTCGGCCAGCCACGGATTTTCCTCTCGTTTCTGCGGCTGATCTGCAGCAACGGCGCGATCGGTTACAGCCGGGCGTTCCGCAGTGACGTGAGTGTCGGCCAGGATGTCGGGATGTGCATCGCCCGGGCCCTGGAAAGCTACGACAACGGCGACGGCTACGCCGCGCTGCGGCAGCGCTTCGAGAGCGCTCAGCGGTCCTGGGCGTCCGTCCACGAATGTGTTAAGGTGTACAAGCTGTTGACCCGCATGAAGCAGGACCAGGAAACCGGCAAGGAGACGCTGGTCCGCGACTTGCACCGGTTGACGGGCAACCTGAACGAATTGTACGGGCTGGCCAACCTGGATGCGCTCAGCGTCAAGCGGCAACGCGTGCTGCCGGCCCGTTGCCGCGTGTATGATCTGATCAACTTCGCCAGCGAGGTGGCCACGCACCATGCGTCGGCGACCGGCAACCGCTCGATTCAGGCCTGGATCGGTTCGCTGATTTCGGACGAGTACGACCTGGAGGGAACGGCCGAGGCGGCGCCGGAGTTTGCGGATTTCTTCGTCAGCAGCGACGGCGGAGGACCGCGTGCCTCGCTGAATTGACATGGCTCGCAACGAACAGTTGATTCGACAGCACAAGATCCTGCAGATCCTGGAACGGACCCGGTTCGGCCGGACGCTGGAGGAGGTCCGCGACGAATTGGTCGAGGAGTTGGGGCTGACGTCGTTGCACACCCGCAGCGTCCGCCGGGATCTGGAGGCCTTGCAAGCCGCTGGGATCGACATCGTTTCGGATTCGCTGGAACGCGGCCGAGTCTGGAAGCTCGGTCCGCGAGCCCGCGGCACGCTGCGGATCACCGCCTCGGCGACCGAGCTGACCGCGCTGTCGCTGAGCCGCGACCTGCTGTACCCGCTGGCCGGAACTCCGTTCTGGCAGGGGATCGAATCGTTCTGGAACAAGATTCGCGATGAGCTGCCCGATTCGGTCTGGCAACACTACCAGAAGTATCGCCGGTTCCTGCACGTCATGGGGATGCCCGCCAAGTCGTACGAGGCGCATCAGGGCATCCTGAAGACGATCAACCGGGCCATCCTGGAACACCGCGTGGTGGAGATCCACTACCATTCGTTGGGCAAACCCGTGGCCCAGCGGCTGATCGAACCCTATGCCGTCGTGTTTTACCACTCCAGCCTCTACATCGTGGCCGCGTTGCACGATTCGAGCAGCGACGAGTCGCGGATGCGACACTGGAAACTCGACCGCTTCCAGAAGGCCACCGCACTGGATCAATGGTTCAAGCCGGACCCGGCGTTCGACGTTGAGCGGCATCTGGGGCAGAGCGTGGGGATTTTCGCTTCCCAGCGCCCCAAGAACTTCAAGATCCGGATCAGCAGCTACGCGGCGCCTTGGGTGGTGGAGGATCCGTGGCATCCGCAGCAACAGATCGAACGCCAGCCGGACGGCAGTATTGTGTTGAGCGTCCAGGCCGCACATGAATTGGAGATCATCCCCCGCGTGCTGGCGTTGGGAGCCGAAGCCGAATTGCTGGCTCCCGAATCGTGCCGCAAGACGCTGGCCGGCATCATCGGCAAGCTGGCGGAAATCTATGGTGGCTATTGACCTCTGGGGTCGATTTGGCACGATTTGGCAGGCTGGGGAGTTCCGGCAAAGTAGCCATCACGCTCCGCGTGACGAGCCCTTGCAGACTCAACGTCTCCTGTCGCAGGGAGTCACCATCGGTCGTTGCGGAGCGCCCGAATCCGTGCCACCCGCAAGTCCGGTTGGACACTGACCGCGACGGAGGGTTCCGACGGCGGCCGGAAGGCTCATCACGCGGAGTGTGATGGCTACTTTGGGGAAGGCTGAGTCTGGCAGTGCAAAGAAGTTCCCCTCCCCGGAAGCGGAGATCGTGCAGGTCTTAAGGCGTTGGAACCTCGGTGTTTAGAACCTCCAAAGCGCGCGACTCCAAGACAGATGGGTGGCCCTTCGGTTCGACTCCCGCGCTGTCTTTACGCCGCAGGTGTTGAACAACCGTAGCCCAGGGTCGCCCGCTTCGGGCGCACCCTGGGTGGACGACCGCCTCGAGTCCCTTCTACGCCGAAGGCGTTGCACAAGGCGCCTTGTGGAACGCCTTCGGCGTACAAGAGAT
>JAGFJK010000510.1 GCA_024102795.1 Pirellulaceae bacterium | reverse complement strand
GCCCACGGGCGCGGCCGCGGTGCCAAGGCCGCCGGCCGCGGCGGTGCCCGTGGTTCCAGCGGCAAAGTCCGGGCTCGACGGACGGGGCAACGCCGAGCCGGCCTCGTCCAGTTCCGCCAGCAACTGGCTCACATTGTCATAGCGCTGTTCGGGCCGCTTGGCCACCATTCGTCGATAGACGGCCTCCAACCACGTCGGCACATCCGGGCGAAAATCCCTCAACGCCGGCGCCGGTTCCTGGGCGTGGGCCAGCAATGTCTGGATCGTGTCGCCGGCGTACATCGGGCGGCCGACCAGCAAGTAGAACAACGTGCAACCCAGACTGTAGATGTCGGTGCGATGATCCAACTCGGCCGCCGACCGCGCCTGCTCCGGCGACATGTAGTCGACCGTCCCCATGATCTCGCCCGACTGAGTCAGGTCGCTCGTCTCGCCGTCACCAAACCGGGCCGTGCCGAGATCCAGAATCTTGACCACCCCGTCCCGGTCCAGCATCAAGTTGCTGGGTTTGATGTCGCGGTGAATCAGGCCGCGCGAATGAGCGTACTCCAGCCCGCGGCCCGCCTGCACGATGTAGTCGACCGCCTTGTCGACTGGCAGCGGCCCGTACTGTTCGACGACTTGCGCCAGCGACTGCCCGTCCACGTACTCCATCACCAGGTAATGGATTCCGGATTGCTCGCCCGCATCGAACGCCGCCACGATATGCGGGTGGAACAACCGGGCGGCGGCCCGTACCTCACGATGGAACCGCTGGACGGCGGACGGGTCGAGCATCGCCGCACGCGGCAGGACCTTGAGCGCCACCAGGCGGTCCATCCGCCGATGCTGAGCCTTGAAGACTCGCCCCATCCCACCGCTGCCGATGCGTCCCAGCAACACATAGTCGCCCAGCACCGGCTGCCGCGGCTGGCTGTCCGCGGCCGGAGCCGCTGGTTGCTCGAACAGGCTTTCGGACGAATCGTACAGCAGGGGTGGTTCCGGCGGCCGGCGGCCCGGAGTTGACGGGGCCACAACCGGCGGGACAGGCCGCTTGCCCGACGGTCCCTCCGCGGGTCGCTGTTCGTCCGCCGGAGGATTTGCGTCGGTCGGCTCGTGCATCCTGTGCTCACCAGGTCTTGGACGGCTGTCCCAACCGGTCGTGCGTTTGAAGTTGGTAAGGCCAGAGGCCTATCACCACCGGGCCAGCTCTCGTGGGAAGCGGCGTCTTGGGCTGCAAAGAGCGATTGGGGACAATCGCACTACCATACTGAGCGATTGGGGACAATCGCTCCACCATGCCGAGCGATTGGGGACAATCGCGCCACCATGCCGAGCGATTGAGGACAATCGCTCCACCATATCGAGCGATTGAGGACAATCGCTCCACCATACCGAGCGATTGAGGACAATCGCACTACCATACCGAGCGATTGAGGACAATCGCCCCACCATACCGAGCGATTGAGGACAATCGCTCCACCATACCGAGCGATTGAGGACAATCGCTCCACCATACCAAGCGATTGGGGACAATCGCTCCACCATACCGAGCGATTGAGGACAATCACTCCACCATACTGAGCGATTGAAGACAATCGCTCCACCATACCGAGCGATTGAGGGCAATCGCTCCACCATACCGAGCGATTGGGGACAATCGCTCCACCATACCGAGCGATTGAGGACAATCACTCCACCATACTGAGCGATTGGGGACAATCGCACTGCCATACCGAGCGATTGAGGACAATCGCTCCACCATGCCGTGCGATTGAGCGCAATCGCTCTGCTAACAACGTCTGACTGACAACTGACGACTGACAACTGACAACTTCTCACACGTTCCGTCTGCGAAGGCGCAGCCGGAGGCTGTTCGCCACTACCGACACGCTGCTGGCGGCCATGGCCGCCGCGGCCCAGGCGGGCGGCAGCATGATTCCCAGCGGCGCCAACACACCCGCCGCCACCGGCACCAGGACCGCATTATAAACAAAGGCCCAGCCCAGGTTCTGGAGAATTGTCTGCCGAGTTTGCCGGGCCAGTACGATCGCCCGCGGCACCAGTTCCAGCCGTGCCCGGATCAGGACCAGGTCCGCCGCTTCCACCGCCACGTCGGCCCCCGAACCGATGGCCACTCCCAGGTCGGCGGCCGCCAATGCCGGCGCGTCGTTGATCCCATCGCCGACCATCGCCACCACGTCGCCCCGGCCCTGGAAATCGCGGACTACCTGCTGTTTCTCGTCGGGCCGTACCTCGGCCCGCACGTCGTCGATGCCCACCTCGGCGGCGATCGATTCGGCCGTCTCCCGGCGATCTCCCGACAGCATAACGACCCTCATCCCCAGCCGCCGCAGTCCGGCCACGGCCTCGCGGCTGCCGTCCGCTACCGGATCCGCCACCACGATCGCGCCCAGGTACCGCTGGTCCTCGGCCACCAGCAGCGCGGTGCGCCCCCGCCGCCGATGCTCGGCCAGCGCTGCCGGCAGCTCGTCCGGCACACGCACCGCGTGCCGCTCCAGCAAACGCTCGTTGCCCACCAGCCGGCGCCGTCCCCGGTCGTCCGCTTCGAGCCCCTCGCCCGGCCGAGTCTGCAGTTGGCCGGCCGGCTCGACGGACAGCCCACGCTGCTGAGCATGGTCCAGCACGGCCTTGGCCAGCGGATGCTGGCTGAGCTGTTCGACGGCGACCGCCACCGCCAGCAGTTCGGACTCGCCATCCGCCGCGGCTGGCAGCAGCTCGCACACTCGCGGCCGCCCCAGCGTGACCGTGCCTGTCTTGTCCAGGATGACGGTCGTCACGTTGCCCGCCAGTTCCAGTGCTTGCGCGTTTTTGATCAGAATCCCATCCTCGGCGCCTCGACCCGAAGCGACCATGATCGCCGTCGGCGTGGCCAGTCCCAAGGCGCACGGACAGGCCACCACGAGCACGGCGACGGCGCAGCGGACGCCCGTGCCAGCGTCACCCAGGACTGCCCAGGCGATCAGCGTGACCAGGGCAATCAGCAGGATGGCCGGCACGAACCAGGCCACGACCTGGTCGGCAAGCCGCTGGATCCGCGCCTTGGATTCCTGGGCATGCCGCACCAGTTGGACGGTCTGAGCCAGAGCGGTCTGGCCGACGGTGCGCTGTACGCGGGCCTGCAAGGAGCCTTCGCCGTTGATCGTGCCGGCAAAGACCTGCGCGCCAGCCTGCTTTTGGACCGGCTGCGATTCTCCGGTCAGCCAGGATTCGTCCACGTGGCTCGCGCCCGATTGGACCGTGGCGTCCAGCGGGATCTTATCGCCGGGACGGATGACCAGCACGTCGCCCACCGAGACGGCCGCGACCGGCAGCCAGGCGGTCTTCCCGTCCCGCACCACCAGCGCCTCGGCGGGTGCCAGGTCCAACAGTCGGCCAATGGCCGCCGAAGCCCGCCCCTTGGCGCGATGCTCCAGGTACTTGCCCAGCGTGATGAATGCCAGAATCATGCCGCCATCCATGAAGTTCATGCTGTGCTGCCCGGTCAGCAACTCGACGACCCCCGCGACATAGGCGGTGCCGGTGCCCAGCGCGACCAGCGTATCCATACTCGCAGTCCCCCGGCGGAGCAGGATCGCGGCGCCGCGAAAATACGGCCATCCCACGAACACCTGCAGCGACGTGGCCAGGGCCAGCAGCAGCCAGGGCCGCACCACTTCCGGGATCAATCCGTCGTGCGAAAGGGCCCAGATCGCCGCCAGCGCAATCAACGAGAACGCCAGGCGGCCGCGCCATCCGGCCAGTTCGCTGGCGGATCGCCGAGCCAACTGGTCGGCCGCCTGCTCGGCGGTGGCGGCCGGTCGGGCCTTGAATCCGGCCCGCTCCACGGCGGCGACCAGATCGGCCAAGTTGGCTTCACTTCGAGTCGTCCCGGCCGGGCCACCGCCCCCTGGGCCACGGTATACCGGGCCACCACCCGCCGGGCCACCGCTCCACTCGACCGTCGCTTGCTGCGTGGTCAGATTGACCCACACGCCGGACACCCCGGGGACTTTGCCCAGCGACGACTCCACTCGGCCGACGCAACCGGCGCAATGCATTCCTTCGATGTCCAGCAGCACGCGCGAGTCACCCGCGTCGCGTTTCCGGCCGCCTGCAACCGGTTCGGGACCATTCGACAGCACTGTGAGCGCTGCACCGCCATCGCCGCCAGCAGGTTGATTGGCCACTTTCCACCCTCCCCGTGAACAGTCCGCTCATTATACTCCCAGTGGCCGCCGCCGAGCCTTGTGCCAAACGGTCCCGCGGCGAGAATAGGTCGAGCGGGGGAAGTCGCCGCCGGGCTGGCACCCGCCGCACTCCGGCCGTCTGCCCCGCGTTTTTTTCCCGATAGTCCCGCCCAGCGGTCCCCAAATGCACGCGGAAATTATTTCGATCGGTGATGAGCTGACCAGCGGCCAGCGGCTAGACACCAACAGCCAGTGGCTCAGCGAACAGCTCGGCATGCTGGGGATCCGCGTGCTGTTTCATACCACGGTGGCCGACGATCTGGAGGCGAACCGGCAGGCGTTCCTCCTGGCCAGCCAGCGAGCGGACGTGGTGGTCGCCACCGGCGGCCTGGGCCCTACGGCCGACGATCTGACTCGCCAGGCCCTGTCCGAGACAACCGGCCGGCCACTGGAACTGGACCAGCCGTCGCTCGACCACATTCGAAACCTGTTCCGCCGCCGCCAGCGGCCAATGCCCGAAAGCAACGTGATCCAGGCGATGTTTCCCGCCGGCAGCACGCCGATCCCCAACCCGCATGGGTCGGCGCCCGGAATCGAGCTGGCGATGGATCGGCCGGAACGCGGTCCGGCCTGGGTCTTCGCCCTGCCCGGCGTGCCGGCCGAGATGAAGGAGATGTGGCAGGCCACGGTGCGACCCCGACTGGAGCGACTACTGGGCCCGGAAGCGCAGCGGATCCGCCATTACCGGCTGAAGTGCTTTGGCGTGGGCGAGAGCGACCTGGAGCAGATGTTGCCCGATCTGATTCGGCGCGGGCGCGAGCCGCAGGTCGGGATCACGGTCAGCCATGCCACAATCACGCTGCGGATCACGGCCAGCGGGGCGACCGACGAGGCGTGCCGGCTGGCGATGCAGCCGACCATTGACACCATCCACCAGTGCCTGGGCGACCTGGTGTTCGGCGAGGAAGACGAGGAGCTGCAGCATGCCGTGGTGCGTTTGCTGCGCGGGTCAGGGCGGACGCTGGCCACGGCCGAGATCGTCTCCAGCGGCCTGCTTTCCCAATGGTTGAGCGACGCTGCGGGAGCGGGCGACACGTATCGCGGCGGACTTGTCCTGCATGACGGCCAGGCGTTGCTGGCCGCCGTCCACGAGGCGTCCGACGCGGTGGCCCGGCACGGCCTGGACAGCCGCGAGCTGGCCGCGCTGCTCGCCCAGCAATGCCGGCACCTCTTCCAGGCCGACTATGGGCTGGCCCTGGGCCGACTTCCGCTGAGCGACCCGCCGCGCGAGCAGGACAAGATTCCGCTGGCCGTGGCCTGGGCTGGCGGGGTCGCCACTGACTGGGCGCCCTACGGCGGGCATCCCCACATCCGCCGCACACGCTGCACCAAACACGCGCTCGACTTCCTCAGACAGCACCTGCTGCGGCGCTAGGCCGATCGCGGAAGTCAACGGTATGATCGCGGAAAGCGCGACGGCTAACGGGACGTGATTCAATCGGTGGCGAACAGGTCGCTTAGCGATAATCGGGCCTGCGGTTCGGCCAGCGGCGGTGCGGAATCGCCCGGACGAAAGGTGGTCACGCTCGCGTAACCATGAGCACCAGGATCGCGGTAGACGTGCAGCAGCCGATCCACGCTGTTGACGATCCAGTATTCCGTGACTCCAGCCGCGGCGTAGAGATCCGCTTTCAAGGTGCGATCGATCCGCAGGCTGCTGTCAGCCACTTCGATCAACAGCAGCACCTCGCGGGCCAGCGGGAGCCGCCCTCGCGGACGATCCGCTCGAATCCACATCAGATCCGGTTCCGGGCGGCTCGCCAGTTCCGGCAAGCTCAAGCCACCCTGAACCCGCACCCGAATCTGGGCGTCATCCGTGTTTCGCGTGGACCAGTGATTGAGGTATTCAATCAGATCGTCATGGACGGGGCCGGCCGGGTTCCTGGCCTGAATCTCTCCATGAATCAGTTCGATCTTTTGCGGCAGATCGTCAAACGCTCCCTTCTGGACCATCGCGTCGTACTGGGCAACCGTCAGTCTCAAGGTGCTGGACGACATAGCCTGTCTCCGATAGGAACAAAAGGACGTCGTGCGGCTTGTCAATTGTTTGCCAGCAGGATCCAGGAAATCCTAGTCGATCCGACACCCAACACGCTTCGCCTATCCTACAAATCACTTCTGGCTCCCTCCCCGCTTCGGGGAGGGCTGGGGAGGGGCTCTTGGCACCCGCAAAAAACTCGACCTGCACCCGCCACATCTTCTCAATTACCGAACTATACATTCACCAGCAACATTCGCTCAACAACCAACAGAATGCGTACAGTGAGGTCTTGATTCCAAACACCAATCACTCCGGCTCCTCGTGCCCAGCAGACCATCGTGCGGGTTGAGGATAGTGTCGACACCCTCGAATCCCGCAGGCCCCTCCCCAGCCCTCCCCGAAGCGGGGAGGGAGCCAGAAGTGATTTGTGGGGTTGGCGCGGCGTGGTGAGGGCGAGATCGAATAATCGACCAAGTTATCCTGAACCCTGCTCGCAAAGGACTTATAAGCTGCAAGACCTCATAGGGGACGGGGGTAAAGATGCCTGAGCTCAACCCCCGTCCCGATTGGACACCCTACTTCGCGGCCGTTTCCTCGGTCTTGGGTGGATCGAACGACACGAACACCTGGCCGTTTTCGTTCCAGATCCGCAGCACGCTGTCCTGGCCGCCGGCGATGATCAGTTTCCCATCGCCGCTGACGCCGACCGAATAGACAAAGTCGGCCGCGCCGCCGTAGGCCCGCACGTTGCCGCCGTTATCGACCCGCTTCATGTGCACGTTGCGGTCGCCGCACGAGGCGACGACGTTCGTCGTGTCGGCGACAAACCGGATCGAGGTGACTTCCTTGGAGAAGCCGGTGATCGTGCGCAACTGGTCGCCCGTCCGCACATCCCAGACCTTGATCACGTTATCGGCCCCGGCACTGGCCAGCACTCGACCGTCGGCCTGCCAACTGACGCCCAGCACGTGGTGCGTGTGGCCCTCGAACGAACGCACGAAGTCGCCCGTGGTGACGTCGAAGATTTTCACGAACCGATCGGCGCCGCAACTGGCGATCTGGGCGTCGTCGGGTGAAAACTCCAGGCCGAAGATCGTATCGCTGTGAGGTTCGCGGACTTCCTGGATCAGTTTGCCGTCGGCAACGTTCCAGATTTTCAGCTCGCCGCTGCGCGACGGCTCGCCGCTGCCGGTGGCCAGTTTGGCTCCATCGCGGCTGAACGCCAGGGCGGTCACGCGATCGACCAGTTGCGGCTGGCCCACGCCACCGATGGTGGTTTCCAGCTTCCAGGCCGGCGAGGTTTCCCACAGAATGGCCGACTTGTCGGCCGCCGAGAGCAGTTGCCCGTCGGGAGTGAAGGCCAGTCCGCCGAGTGCGGCCGAGTGCCCCTCGTAAGTTTCAACCGCCGCGCCGGCTTCCGCGTCCCAGGTCCGCACGATCCCGTCCGCTCCGCCCGTGGCCAGCGTTTTGCCGTCGGGGCTGAACGCGGCGCGGTGGAACGGCTTCTCGGTTTCGGTGACCTGCTTCTTGGCGCCTTCCAGCGCTTCGTTCTGCTGGTTGTGGTGCTGCTCGGCCGCCTCGACCGACTTCTGCTGCACCGGGATCTGCTCGGCCGCCTTCTCGACCGCCTCCTTCGCCCGCGTCACGCTGCGTTCGGCGGCCTGGAAAGTCCGTTCGGCGGCGGTTAGTTCGTCGGTGGCCTTCTTGGCGATCGGCTCCTGTTTCTTCACCTCGGCTTCCGCCTTCTTGAAGTTATCTTGAGCCGTCTTGAGTTCCTGATCGGCCTTGGTCCGATCGGCGTCGGCCTGCTTCTTGGCGGCGTCGGCATCGGTGGCCTTCTTGTCGGCGGCCGTCTTGGCTTCCGCGGCGGCCTTGGATTTTGCGTCGGCTTCTTCCAGGGCTTTCTGGGCCGCGGCGGCGGCGTCTTTCAGCGCCTGATCGTCGGGCTGGGCGTTGGAAGCGTCCTGGGCGGCCTTGAGTTGATCGGCGGCCTGCTTGGCCGATGCCGCCGCTTCCTCCGCGGCCTTGGTCGCGGCGGCCTGTTCGGCCTGCGCCGCCTTGAGCGCCTCATCGGCCTTGGTGACCGCTTCGTCGGCCTTCTTCTTGGCCTCCTCGCCGGCTTTTTGCGCCGTCTGGGCATCGGCCAGCGCCTTGTCCGCGGCCTCCTTGTCGGCGACCGGCTTCTTGGCCGCTTCCTGTTTGGCCTTGAACTCCTCGTCGGCCTTCTTCAACGCCTCCTCGGCCTTCTTCTGGTTCTCCTCTTCCGCCTTCTTTCGCTTGTCGGCGTCGTCCAGATCCTTCTTGGCCGCGTCGATCTGCCGCTTGGCCAGGTTGACCGCGCGAGTCAGGTCATCGACCGTGATCTTGGCGCGGAAGTCGCCCTTGAGTTCGGCGAGCTGCTTGCCATCGCCGTCCCACAGTTTGGCCGTATTGTTCGAGCTGACCGTGGCGATCCGCGTGCCGCCGGTTCGCACGGCGACGTCTTCAATCGGGCCGCCGTGAGCCAACTGGCGAACCATCTTCTTGCCCGGAACGTCCCAGACGCGGGCCGTTCCATCCAGGCTGCCGGACAGCAGCAACGTGTCGCTGATGACAGCCAGCGAGGTGACTGCCTGGCCGTGCCCGGTCAGCTCGGCCACCGGCGCTGTCGCTCCACCGGGCATCTCCCAGACGCGGATCACATTATCGCCGCCGCCGGTGGCAAGCTGTGGCCCCTGCGCCAGCACGGCCACCGCCAGGACTTCGGACGGCGTTTCAATCTGTCCGGCCGCCTCGCCGGAAGCTACGTTCCAAAGCCGTAGCGTTTTGTCCTTTGAACCCGACACGAGCGTGGCCGAGTCGGCGCTGAAGTCCAGCGAGGTCACGGCGCCTTGATGCCCTTCGAGAGTACGGGACAGCTTCTGCGCGGCGAGGTCGAACAGGCGGATCCGCCCCGACTCCTCACCCACCGCGGCCCACTTGCCGTCGCCGCTGACCGCCAGAGTCTGGGCGGGCGATTCCACGCCGGCCAGGTCCGCCAGGTGCACGTTCCGAGGCCGGCGCCAGAGCTTGACGGTCTGGAAGCCGCCGGCCGCCAGCACATCGCCCTGAGGCGAGAACGCCAGCGACTGCACCAGGTCCAGCAAGGCGACTCCCGGCTTGTCGTAGACGCCCAGTTCCAGCAGCGAGTTGTCGGTCAGCCGACCCAGCTCGCGCTTGCTGGGCACGTGGTATACGAAGATCTGATTGGCGCGGCCGGCCGCGGCGTACTGCCCGTCCGGTGAAATGGCCACGGCATAGATCGGATTCACGCCGGGAGGCAGCGGCATCCATTCAATCTGAGCGATGCCCTTGACCTCGCCCTTGGCACCCTGGTCAATCCACAGCTTGAGCAGACCGAGTTCCTGCGGCGTGAGGTTCTTGGCTCCCACGTCGTTATCGTCCGGCGGCATGTACGGTTCTTCCTGCCGCGCGGCCACCTTCAGCAGCAGACTCTCCGCCGACTTGCCGGCGACGACCGACGGACCGGTGGCGCCGCCCTTGGCGATCGTCTGCGGGGATTCCAGCACCATCTCGCTTTCCGCGTCGGTCGAGTTGTGGCAGGCCAGGCACTTGCGGCGGAAGATGGGCAGGATCTCCTTCTCGAAATCCACGTCCCCTTCGTGCTGCACCTCGGCGATCTGAATCGCGTCGCTTTCATCCGCTCGCAGCTGATCTGGGCCGAAGCCCAGCAAGGCTCCGAAAACGGCCAGGACCAGGGTCATGGTCAGTCGTGTGGTACGCATGTGGAAGTCCTGCTGGAATAGTTGGAAAGCTGTCCTGGAACGAACACCGGATCGACCGGGCGCGAACTGTTACTTCGCCTCCGCCGCCGGTTCCACCTGCACCACCACCTCCGCGGCGGAATCGCAGGTCACGTTGTTGAATTTCACCTGGCCCTTGAGCGCAAACGTATGGCGCCCGACCGGCGCGTTCTTGGCGACGGTCAGTTCCAGCTTGCCTTCGCTCTGATCCTTGGGGATCGTGAGCTTGGCCGCCGTGAACCCCGTGGTGCCGGCCGGCGGCTGGAGCGTGATTTCCACCTGGTCCTCGAAACCGTAGCCGCGTTGCACCTTGACCGGGATCTCGACCTTGGCTTCGAGCTGGGCGGTGACGCTCTCGGCGCTGCTGAGCTGCACGGGCGAGGGCAGGATGTTCAGGCGGATCGGCGTGGAAACCAGGGCGATGTTCATATCCTTGGCGGCGTTCGCCTTCTTGGCGTCGTCCAGCGCCTTGTCGGCCGCCGCCTTGGCAGCGACCGCCCGCTTGGCCTTTTCCTGCAGGTCTTTCAGCGCCTGTTCGGCCTGAGCCTTGGCCGCTTCGGCCGTTTTCACCGCCTCGGCCGCCGTCGCGAGCTCCTTGTCTTTAGCAGCCGCCGTTTCCTGGGCCGCCTTGGTCTTGGCGGCCGCTTCGTCCGCGGCCTGCTTGGCCGCCGTGACTGCGGCAGCCAGCGCCTCGTTGGCAGCGTCCTTGGCAGCCGCCTCGGTCGCCGCGGCCAGCTTGTCGGTGGCCTGCTTCTCGGCGGCTTGGGCCTGCTGCAACGCCTGGTCGGCCGCGGTCTTGGCCTGCTGAGCGGCCGTCATGGCGGTGGCGGCCGCTTGCGCCTGCTTGACCGATTCGTCACGGGCCGCCGTCGAGGTCTTGACCTCCTCGTTGACCTGCCCCACGATCCCTTCCAGGCGCTTCTGCTCCGCTTCGGCCGACTTCACCGCCTCCGGATTGCGTTCCCATTTGGCGTACTTCGTGTCGGCTCGCAGATAGAACGTGTACGCGCCCGGCTTGGCGTTCGCATTGCTGATGGCGATGGTCAACTTGCCCTCGGTTTTGTCGCCCGCGATGTCGACGTCGGCGGGCTTGATTTCGTTGGGCATACCGGTGGCGACCAGCTTCAGATTCTCCTTGAACTCGCCGTAGCGGGCCACGGTGATCGGCACTTCCAGCTTGCCGCCGCGCGAGGTTTCCAGCACGCTGCCATCGCCCACGCGGACCTGGCCCACGGCCCGCTCGGCGTCGATGACCGACAACATCACGTCCTGCGTCATCCGGAAGCTGGGCAGGTCGGCCGTTCGGTTGGCGGTCGGCCAGACGACCGAGCCGAGCCGGGCGCGGCGAATCACCTCCTGGCCGTTGATCTGGGCCTTGCCAACTACCTGAATCGGCCCCTGCCAGGCCGCCGCGTTCTCCTCCGCCGCGAACACCAGCCAGGCCGTGTTCACGCCGCCCGACAAGATGGCTCCCTGGCAAGTCACTCCGGCAGGCAGCCCCTCGACGCCCACCTCGATCGTCCCGTCAAAACCGTCCCACCGCAACGCCTCCAGCCGCAGCAGCGTCGTGCCACCTTGCCGGACGACGGGCGAGTAGAGCAGGACCTGGTTGGCGTTGGCCACCTTGATCTGTTCGGGGAACACGACCAGGCGGAAATCGGGCTCCTCCGGCGTGATCCGCAGCCGGTAAACCAGCCGCGGATCGGCCGTCGAACTGCCGAACTGATCGCGGATCATCACGCGGTACATTCCATCCGCGGGAACGACGAAACGGTACGATGGATCGTCGGTCGACGTGTCAAAGTCGCTGCCGATACGCGCCGCGCGATCGGCCGGGTCGTCGGCCTGAGCGATATCGCGGACCGTCTCCACGCCCTGTTCGTTGACCGTCACCTGCTGCAGGGTGAAGTAGGGGTCGCAGTCCGGCCCGGCGCGCTGCGCAATGACGTCAATCCAGTACACCTCACCCTGCTTCGCCTGGAACTGCACCCAGTCCTGGTCGCGCTGCGGATAAAACTGCCCGGCGTACTCGCCGGGAATCGTGATCAACTGCGCTTGAGCCGGCTGGTCGTTGGGTTCCTTCTCCAGCACAACCGGAGCGCTGGCCAGACCGACGGCCAGCGGATTGGACTTGTCGAGCTGATAGCTGACGGCATCGATGGCCGCCATCCGAGGAAAGGCCAGACTGCCGACGTCCAGTTGCGAGTCGTCGCTGGGCAGGGCGATGTTGACCGTCACCTGCTCCAGCGGCGCGCCGTTGAGTTCCATTCCGGCGACTGGCTTGCCGCCGGGCAGGTTCCGCCCGTAAATCGTGTAGCTGTCGTTCGAGCCCGGCAGACCGGCCGGCGGCAGAACAAAATCCAGATGCGGAGCGGCATGAATCGCCAGCCGGTAGAAGTGGTCGTTGCCGCCGCCATACAGAAAGTCGAACACGCCGACCGTATAGTCACCGTCGGCCGGAGCCGTGAAGTCCAACATCGGGTCGGCCCCGTTCATGTCCCGGTTGCGGAGGATCTCCCGCCCGCTGGCGTCGTACAGGACCAGGGCCGGGTCCATCTTCGAATCGATCCGCTGCGCCCGGCAGTCGATCAGCACCCGCTCGCCGGCCTTCAACGAGAGCTTATAGTAATCCTGCGAGCTGGCATCGACGCGGCCGTTGACCAGCGTGCCGACGGGAACTGAGCGGGCAGTCGATAGCTGTTTGTTCGCCCCATCGTCCAGAACCTCGTCCAGCGTGCCGACCACGAACGCTCGCGGGTTGGACGCTCCGAAACGCCCCACCACGCGGGCTTCGTAAATCCCGGGCGGCACGTCGGCCGCGATGCTGACCACGAACTGATTGTTCACCTTCCGAGGTTCCGGCTGGAACTCGGATGGTTCGGTCATTTTCTGCTGAGCGGTAATTCCTGGATGCGAGATCACCAGCGCCCGCAGATCCTCCAGTTCGGCGCCTCCCACGGTCACTTCCACCTGCGCGCCTTGCTTGCCGCCCGGCGGGTAAATGCTGGTCATTTCCGTGACGGGCAGTTGCGCCCAGGCCGCCGGCACCCCGGCCGCGGAGGGCCACAGCAGCACGGCCAGCACCAGGACAACCAGCGTCCCGATTACGCCCGGCGCCGGCATCCTCGCCGACAACTCACGAAAAATTCGCCAAGTGCGTCGCGCTGGCAACATGGAACCGATCCTTGTGGTGTGGGGAGGGAGAAATCAGAGCCGGAACCAGGGGGTTGGAGCCACCTGGTGAAGTCCGGCGGGCGGGAGGGAAACACAGTGGTAGCGCCTGGCCGGACTCATTGTAATCCAACCGGGCGATCATTGGCAAAAAAACCCGGCCAGGGGGCTAACTGCCCCCGAGCCGGGTTTGTAGATTCCCAGGTTCTAGTGGTTGAACAGGAATTCCTTGGTGTTGATCAGGGCCCAGACGATATCCTCAAAGGCCCGCTTGGGATCCTGCACCTTTTCGATGTACTCCAGGGCGACCGACGTCTCTTCGGCACTCGGTTCTCGGGAGAACGCCAGCAAGTACAGGTCGCGAATCTTGACCTGGTTTTCGCGGTCCTTGTCGCCGGCCAGTTGCGCCGCGCTGCCGCCGCCGGCGGTCAGTTTGCCCTGGATTTCGCCGCTGTTCAGCAGATGCAGGCTCTGTGCCAGATTCGCCTCCGACGAACGCTCGCACTCGCACGCACTGCTCGACTCCGGCCGTCCGAAGACGGTCAGGAAGTACGAATTGAAGCCGTTGTCGGGCAGTTCGACCGCCCGCGTCCCGGCCGGCACGCCGCCGAAATTGGTCGTCGTTCCGGTCACCTGGTCAATCGCGTCCAACAGCACCTCGGCGTTCAACCGCTTGGGATAGTAGCGCGAGAAGTTCTGCTTGTCGTCCTGGTTCCAGGAGTTGGGTTCCGAGCTGAGTTGATAGGTTTGCGACGTGCAGATCGTGCGGACCAGGTGCTTCAGGTCGAACTTGTGCTCGATGAAGTCCTTGGCAAGCGCGTCCAGCAACGCCGGGTTGGTCGCCGGGTTGGTGACCCGCATGTCGTCTTCGGGATCCACCAGGCCGCGCCCAAAGAAGTGCTTCCAGTAGCGGTTGACCAGGGCCGCCGAGAAGAACGGGTTGTTCGGATCGGCCATCCAGTCGGCCAGCAACTGGCGGGGATCGTCGTCGGGGGCGATCTCCAGCGGCTCCGTCCCCAGGCCCGTCGGCTTGACGTCCTGGTTGGTCTTCGGGTTGCGAGCGGTGGCCACGCCCCGCTGATGGTAAATCCGCGACTCGTTCGGCAGCACGTCCTTCTTGCGGCCCACGCGAGCGAAGAAAGCCGCGAAGCCGTAATAGTCCTGCTGGCTCCACTTCTCGAACGGGTGATGATGGCAACGGGCGCACTGGATGCGCAGCCCGAGGAAAAGTTGGGCGGTGTCTTCCACCTGAGCCGCCTGGTCCTTCACCTCGCGATACCAGGCCACCGGCGGATTCTTGCCGACGGCGCCGGACGAGGCGACGATCTCGCGCACGAACTGATCGTAGGGCTTGTTCGTATGCAGGCTTTCGCGAATCCAGTCGTGGAACGAGAACGTGGCCACGCGGTCCAGGTTCTGCCGCCGCTTGTTGCGGAGAATGGCGTTCCACTTGTTGGCGAAGAATTCGGCATAGTCGGCGCTGGCCAGCAGCCGGTCGACCAGTTGCACGCGTTTGTCCGCGCTGGCGTCGTTCAGGAACTGCTCGGTCTCGTCCTTCGTGGGAAGGCGGCCGGCGATGTCCACCGTCACCCGCCGCAGGAAAGTCGGGTCGTCGCACAGGGCCGACGAAGGCAGACCCAGCGACTGGAGCTTCTGGAATACCAGTTCGTCGATGAAGTTCGCGGCCGGCGGCAGGCTGTCGACCGGAATCCCCAGCGGCACGGTGGCGCGGAACACGCCCACGTGGCCCTGATAGCGAGCCATCACCGCGACGCTGCCGGTCAGACGAGCGGTGCTGACCAGGCCGGTCACGCTGACTTCGGCCATCTCGGTGTCGTTCGAATCGAACTGGGTCATCCGCGTCACGTCTTCGCTGGTCCCGTCCGTGTAATGAGCCACCACGGTCAGTTGCTGCGCCGCCTCGCGGCCCATCAGCCGCTCGACCGGCAGCACCTCGATGTGCGTGACCGTCGGGTCCGTATCCTGGCCGTACGGCATGCCCTGCTCGACCCAACGGTACAGCGTCCGGTAGGCCGGCGAACCTTCCTCAATCCGCGCTCCGCCGCCGTGCGGCAGCGACGCCACGGCCTTCATCAGCAGCAGGCTGCGATCCGGAGCCGCCGGGAACAAGCGCCGGCCGCGGGCCTCCTTCACCAGGTACTCGTAGTCCTCCGCCGGCTCGAAGCCCAGCAGCGACAGCCGAAAACCGTTCTGACCGCCCGATTTGCCGTGGCAACCACCGCCGTTGCAGCCGTACTTGGTGAATACGGGCACGACCTGGTTGGGGAAATTGATCGGCAGATCCTGCTGAATGTTGGTGACCCGGACCTTCACCTGAGCGTCCACTCCCGGAGCAGCCTGGGCGTGGATCGTCGCCTCGCCCTCGGCGATTGGCTCGACGTAGCCCGTCTTGCTCAGGTCCACGATTCCTTCCGGCGACACGCTGAACGTGACGTCCCGCGTCAGATCGCGCAGTTGGCCCGACGAGTACTGGCCGGTAACGACCAACTGCTGAGCCGCCATGCGGCCCGACAACAGGAACGTGCCGTCCTGCGTCCGACCGGTTTCGATCGCGATCGCCTGCAGTTGGCCGGGATCACCCAGCCCCGGGGGTTCCACCTTGTCGCCCTCGGCAAAGACAGGTTGAGCGAACCGGGTGAGGGAAAGCGTGAGGGCGAGCAGGAGCGCCCGGGCGGGCAACGCGAAACGCATGGTGGGTTCCCTTCGTCTGAACTACGCGGACAAGCATCCAGCCGTTGAGTCGCGGGCCATGCAGAGTAAGGTGGGCCATGCAAAGCCAGTGACTGCCGTGGATTATCACCGTTCCCGATCCGAATTTCAAGATACGTGAACATTCGCTGATGCGTTTCGGGCCGGCGGCGAGTTGGGCCGAACCGGCGTGGCGGTCCCGCGAACAGGCCCCGCCAGGCGTTGGCCGGTGGTGCCCGCGGCTTGCGGCCCAGCCAGCAGCGGCCCATAATCCAGCGTCAATCCCAGAGTTTCAATCGAAAAGGAACACCATGAAGGTTGCCACCATCAAGACCAGCCGAGGCACCATCCGGTGCCAGTTGTACGACGACAAAGTGCCGAAGACGGTCGCCAACTTCGAAAAATTGGCGGGCAAGGGGTTTTACAATGGGTTGAAGTTCCACCGGGTGATCGCGGACTTCATGGTCCAGACCGGTTGCCCCCAGGGTACGGGTACCGGCGGTCCGGGTTACCAGTTCGCCGATGAATTTCACGCCGACCTGCGCCACGATGGTCCAGGGGTCCTGTCGATGGCCAACGCCGGCCCCAACACCAACGGTTCGCAGTTCTTCATCACCCACGTCGCCACTCCCTGGCTGGACGGCAAGCACTCGGTGTTCGGCCGGGTGCTCGACGGGCAGGACGTCGTCAACGCCATCCGCCAGGGCGACAAGATGGAAGAGGTTGTGGTGGCGGAGGAGTGAGGCGACTGGCAAATGGCGAGCGGCGGGCGTGAGCCCGCTGTTTCTTTTTCCTTGCCCCACGTATCGACGATCCACTGAAACTGGGGACTGACGTCCCCCGCTCGCCTTTACGTCCCCCGCTCGCCAAGCTACCTGCCAGCGGTTAACCTGATCGAGGATAGCCTCGGCCCTTTCGCAGGAGACCACCATGCGCGGTTCAGCCCCTGTCCGAGCGACATTCTCTGCCACCGACCGCGGCGCCTGCTGGCGAATTGAACGCACCATCGCAACGCTGCTGGCGACACTGCTCGGCCTGGCGATGCTGCTGCCGGCTGGGGCGGCGGCCTGCGAAACGCCAGTCTATCGCTACGCGATGTACCGCTGGCAGCCGGCCCCGTACGAGGTGTACTTCCTGCGCACGGAGGCGGCCAGCGAGCGTCAACGGATGCTGCAGCAACAACTGACCGAGTGGTCGCGGGACAAGCTGCTGCCGGCCAACGTGCTGGCGTTCGACGTGGATCTGGCCGAGCCTGAAGCGTTGGAGCGGGTGCCGGCCGACGTCAAGAGCAAGTGGCTGGAACAAACCGAACCAGCCACACCCGCCTGCCTCGTCACGTCGCCACTGGGATTCCACCTGCATACGGGTCCGCTCGAATCGTTCGACCTGGAGCAACTGGTGACCTCACCGGTCAGGAAGGCGTTGGCGAGCGAACTGGCTGCGGGCAAAGCGGGCGTGTTCTTGCTGTTGCCGGGCAGCAACGCCGAGCAGAACGAAGCCGCTCGCGGTGTCCTGCGGCAACTGGTGGCCGACATCTCGGCCGGCAAAGTGCAGCTTTACTCCGCTCCTGCCGCGGCCTCTGCCAACCCCGTGAAACCCGCGGCCAGCGCCGCGTCCGACTCGCCGTCTGGCACTCCGGACCAACCGGCAGAGCAAACGGCGGCTCCCCCAGCCACACCGCCGGCCCTGGAAATCGGGCTGCTGGAAGTCCAGCGGGACGATCCTCAGGAACAATGGCTGGTCCGCTCGCTGCTGGCCGTGGAAGACGATCTGGCCGGGTTGACCGAGCCGATGGTATTCGCCGTTTACGGCCGCGCTCGGGCCCTGCCGCCGTACGTCGGCCGCGGGATCAGCCGCGAAAATCTCGTGGAGTGCGTGGAATTCATCACGGGGGCCTGTTCCTGCACGGTCAAGGAACAGAATCCAGGAGTCGACCTGCTGGTCCGTTACGATTGGGAGGGAGCCGCGGCGGCGCTGGCCGAGAAGTTCGGCACCGAGGAGGGGAACGAAACCCAATTCGGCGGCTCATTCCTGCCCGAGCTGATCGTGCCTCGCAGCGGTCCGGTGGACAGCCCTTCCGCCGCCGGCCAGGCGCCGCCGGACGTGGCCAACTCAGGCGCCACGGTGGACCAATCTCGGCCGGCCAATTCGCCGGAGGACCCGCCCGCCGGCTCGCTGGCGGATTCGTCGGCCAGTTCGCGGCCCGAAGTAAGCTCACAGCCCGGGGCGCCGGAATCCAACTTGGCCGCGAATTCGGCCGAGTCGCCCGCGGTTGGCGGCCAAGAGGAACCGGAAACCGAGTCTGTTGGACCGGCAGCCGCAAGCGCCGAAACCGACCCGCAACTGGCTCGCGCCACGACGGCCGACTCGACCGCCGCCGGCCAGTCCGCAGCTTCCACGGCGGTCGCCGCGCCGGACTACAGTCTGCTGGTGATGGGCGGCGGACTGGTGGCCGCGCTGGTGTTGATGTTCGTGGTGACGCTGGTCGTGCTGAGGCCCCGATGATCCGTCTGGCAGGTGTGAGCAAGGTCTTTCGCAGTGCGCGGGGTGAAGTGCGGGCACTGGACGACGTGACATTGGATGTGCCGACGGGCCAGTTCGTGGCGGTGCGGGGACCGAGCGGCTGCGGCAAGTCGACGCTGCTGTCGCTGATCGGCGGGTTGGCGTTGCCGACGAGCGGCGAGGTGGAAGTGGCGGGGCAGCGGATTTCCACGCTCGGTCCGAGCCAGCGAGCCGAGTTTCGGGCGACGAAACTGGGCTTTGTGTTCCAGATGTTCCACTTGCTGCCGTACCTGAATGTGCTGGACAATGTGCTGGCCGGGGCGATGTCGGGCCAGGCGCGGGACTGCGAGCCGCGAGCCCGCGAGTTGCTGGGCCGCTTCGGCTTGGAGCCTCGGCTGACGCATCGGCCGGGCCAATTGAGTGCCGGTGAACGGCAGCGGGTGGCGATGGCCCGCGCGCTGCTCAACCGGCCCCCTCTGCTACTGGCCGACGAACCAACCGGGAACCTGGACCCGGACAGCGCCGAGGCCCTGCTGGACCTGCTGGGCGAGTTTCATCGCGATGGGGGCACGATTCTGCTGGTGACCCACGACGACCGGGCGGCCGCGCGCGCGGAACGGACCGTCGCTCTGGCCGCCGGCCGCCTGCAACCGGCCGAATCGTCCGCCGCGGGGCGGTAGAACATCTGCAACCCTGGCAGGTCGCAGTTCAGTCCGACAACTTTTCAGGACAGACGACGCGCCGCCAGCGCATCGTACCCCGCGGGCAACAAGCCATCGTTCAGTGCCTCTTTCAAGTGCATCATCCAGGAACCGTGGAAGTCGTGAGAGGTTCCCGGACGCACCCTGGTCCAATCGTGAACGGGCATCGTTTCCCTCATTGTGCCAAATGACCTCTGGGGTCAATTTGGAAAACTACGAAGCTTTGGCAAGCTGGATCGAGTGGTCTGAACGGCTGGGGCTCGTGACACGTCTCTTCCCAGAATCGCCAATTCACGTCGTTTCGCAAAACGACCCCAGAGGTCGTTTTGTTTCGAATCAGCGGCCTACGGGAACTGGACACTCCCCGCCGCGCAAGCTTGCAACACGTTGATCACCTCGCCAATGCCATGCTGCGAGAGCGGGTTGCCGGACGCCTGGAGCGAGATAATCTCTCCGTAGTGCAAACCGATCTGGCTGACCACGTCGCCTGACAGCCGGAGATTGATGCCTTGGGAGATATGGAATGCGGCCCCGATATCCTGGATCGCCTGGATCGGATGGCGAAACATGCTGGCGATCGCCCCGACGGTTCGAATGGCCGTCATGGGGGCGGTGGCGGACGGCAGATTGCGGGTCGCGACCAGGGCCACGCCGGGAGCGTTGAAGGTGACAAAGGGAATTCGTCGGCGGTTCCCCACGATCTGGGCGATGGCGCCGCCCAGCGAATGCCCGGTCACCACCAGGCCTTCCACATTGGCGTATTGCTCGACGAATGCCGCCGCGTCGGCGAAGTAGGAAGTGTTCATCCCCACCCCCAGCTTCAAGTCGGCAACCAGGTCATTCACCTGACTTGGTGTCGTTCCCTTGAATGCCGCGACCGTGGCCGAGCCGTTGGAGAAGACGGCGGCCTGCAAACCACTGCCCAATCCCGCGCGAAAATGCGAACAGGCCCAATTGCCGACGCTGGGATTGTCTTCGTACACCGCCTGCGACATGAGCGCGTAGTCGAGAATGGTCGCCATTGGGTTTCTCCAGATTCAGAAGACAATTCTCGCTTGCACTATCGCGAAAGGTTGGCGGTGCCAGCCAGCCGTTTGCCCGCCACACCGGTTCCCTCCCAAGTCAGCGAAATCTGGTTGCCTTTCAGCACGCCGTCAAACGACTGCTGCAGGACTCCGATCGCGTCCGTCTTGAAGACGACACGGCCATTGGTCTTGGTGGGAGCGCTGCCGGAGACTTCCAACTGCTGCGTCTGTTTGTCTCGGCTGACGAACTGGATCTGTCCCTTGAACCGCTCGCCATCCCGCTGCGTGACCACCAGACTCCAGTTCTGACCTTCATCGCGCGGTCTGCCTTTCTGCCCAGCCAAGAACCGGGTTCCCTCCCACCTCATCCCGGCCTGAAACAGGTCGCTTTCGGACCTGGCCGATTCGAGTTCCATTCGCTTCACGCGCAGCCGCAGCGCGTCGCGCTCCGACTCGACCAGCGCCATTTGCGATTGGAGCTCCTCGAGCGCCGCCTTCAGTTTCACGACCTCCTCTCGCAAGTCCGAAACCTCATCGGCAAACGCCAGCCTGTGATCCAAGGTCATGAACCCAGCCGTCAGAACGACAAACACGATCACCGGCAAAAAAGACTTCATCAAGCGTCTCCAAATCAGCGCTGCCGAACAATCTGCCTCGTCAATCGCGTCGGCAAGCGGCCAGATTGATCGGCGTCAACTCTGTCGCCGATCCGCCACGCTCGCGCGACTTGCCACGAGTGCCACCCGAATTCTAACCGCCGAAACCGGGGGGTCGCAAGGATTGTCGGAGGGTGCAGTCACCTACCCAGAATCGCCAATTCACCTCGACACACAAAGCGACTTCAGCGGTCGTTTCGTCCCTAACAACCACCTAGATTCTCCAGTCCGCCTTGCCTCGCAAATCGACCTCAGAGGTCGTTTCTTCCGCACCGCTAAAAACACACTTCGCTTCACGATTTGTTTACGGCTTAGGCAGGATGTGCCGATTATTCGACTTGTACCACCGTTGCGCACGGCGGCGGCGGGTACCTGCCAGCCTGAAAATCGATGCCAGGGACAGCGCGATGACATGCCAACTTTCAGGTCAGATTGCTCCGAGAGTGTCCGTTGTCATCAGGGCAACCAACCGCCCAACAAGGGTTCGTTTGACAGCCTGGCTGCTGTCGGCCTGGCTGCTGTCAGCCTGGCTGCTGTCGGCCTGGCTGTGCGTGCCGTGTGCGGCCAGGGCCGACGAATCGACGCCTGCCGGCTATCGCGGATACGCTTTGCGGCACCGGGAGGCCTCTCAGGTGGCCGGCCAACTCCGCGACGTGCTGGACGGGGTCGCCGGCCAGGGCGAGATTCTGCTGGACCGGCAAGGCAACCGCATCCTGCTCAAGGGCAGCGACGAGGCGCACCGTCTGGCCGCCGACTTTCTCAAGGCCCTGGACACTCCGCCCGCCGCCAACGCGGTCGCTGAATCTCCAGCCGTGGTCAAGGGTTACGCCGTTCCGGCTGAGCGGCTGGACGAGTTGGTTGAACAGTTGCAGCAGCGTTATGGCTCGCGTCCCGCGATCCGGATCGTGGGCGACAAACGCACGTCGCAGGTCATCGTGGCCGCTCCGGCCCAGCAGCAGGAAGAGATTCGCCAGCAACTGTCCGGGGCCGACCAAACGACCGGTCCGGATCGGAGCGCCGGTTCGGAACGAGCGGCCGGTTCGGAACGAGCGGCCGGTGGCACCACGGCCGCTCGCGCGGCCGCCGATGGACCCGCGCTGACGCCGCGGGCCGCCGACGTTTCACCTCGAGAGGATGTCGAGCGTTACCAACTGCAGCACATGGCGTGGCGCGACTTCGAGGACGCGCTGCGACGAGTCTGGGGCGCTCAGTTGACGCTGGAGACCGAACGCAACGGCGAAATCGCCAAGGTGATCCTGCCTTCCGGCGAGGGGCCGCGGACGGTGATGCGGGTCGACCGGCGCGCCGACCAGATCAGCGTCGACACGTCGCGTCCGGATGCCAGAGCCTGGCTGCAGGTGGCGCGAGCCCTGGACCGCCCGCTCGGCATTCCCCATGAAGAAACTCAAGTGGTGCCACAGCAGAACGCCGATCCGGCCAAGGTCTACCAGGCCGTCAGCCTGTTACAGTCGCTGAATGCTCCAACCCGGGCGGGCCAGACCGCCCAGCCGATCGCCGCGGTCAACCGCCGCGAGACGGGCCGCTGGGGCGGA
>JAGFJK010000509.1 GCA_024102795.1 Pirellulaceae bacterium | reverse complement strand
AACAACCGTAGCCCAGGGTCGCCCGCTTCGGGCGCACCCTGGGTGGACGACCGCCTCGAGTCCCTTCTACGCCGAAGGCGTTGCACAAGGCGCCTTGTGGAACGCCTTCGGCGTACAAGAGATATCAGAATCACGGCCACACCCAGGGTGCGCCCGAAGCGGGCGACCCTGGGCTGTGACTGTGGAACGCCTTCGGCGTACGGGAACGCCGAGGACGCTCTTGATACGCTCTAAACTCTGACGATGAAGAAACTCAAAAGCTGCACGATCCCAAAGGCCGGAGGGAACCAAGAGTGACAGATTGAGTCCTTGTCGCCAATCTGAATTACAGACCCCCGTGAACGGTGACGGAACTGGCCATCGGGAGGCAACCGGGCTATTCTATGGCTACGGGGTGAGCGGCCGGACGCTGGGACCGGGCCGCCGCGTTGGAACCGGAGAGCTGTTGGAGACCCACGCATGATTGATTGCTCGAAGTCCACGATAAGCCGCTGGTTGCTGCTGGTCTGCCTGGCCTGCGGGCTGGGCACTCGGGCGGCCGCCGACGAGCCGCCGGCGAATCAGCGCGAGAACTGGAAGCCGCTCTTTGACGGCAAAACATTGACCGGCTGGAAGCCGACCCGGTTTGGCGGCGAAGGCGAAGTGCGGGTCGAGGACGGCAGCATCGTGCTGGACTTCGGTTCGTCGCTGACGGGCATCACGCTGTCCGGCGAGTTCCCCACCAGCAATTACGAATTGCAACTGGAGGCGATGCGGGCGGAAGGCATCGACTTTTTCTGCGGTTTGACGTTTCCGGTCAAGCAGAGCCACTGCAGCCTGATTGTCGGCGGCTGGGGTGGCTCGGTCGTGGGTTTGTCGAGCATCGATGGCAAGGACGCCTCGGAAAACGAGACCACCAAGTACATGAAGTTTGAAAAGGGCCGCTGGTACCCGATTCGCGTGCGGGTGACGGACGAGCGGATTCAGGCCTGGATCGACGGCAAGCTGGAAGTGGATCAGGATATTCGCGATCGCCGGATCAGTACGCGGGTCGAGGTGGATCCGTCCAAGCCGCTGGGCTTCTGCACGTGGGAGACCAAGGCCTCGTTGCGGAAGATCTCCTACCGGCCGGTTAAACCTTAAACTGGCGGGCCCGTGTTGGCCGGCGAGCGGGAGCGCCATGCACGAAATTTTTATGCGAATGGCGATCCAGCAGGCCGAGCAAGCCGCGCGGGAGGACGAAGTTCCGGTCGGCGCGGTCATTGTCCGCGCCGGGCAGCAGGTCGTGGCGGCGGCTTACAACCAGCGCGAGCAACTGCGCGACCCGACCGCCCACGCGGAGATGATCGCCATCACGCAGGCGGCCGAGTCGCTCGGCGATTGGCGGCTCGAGGATTGCACGTTGTACGTGACGCTGGAACCTTGCCCGATGTGTGCCGGGGCCATCTTGCTGGCTCGCATCCCCACGGTGGTCTACGGAGCGACCGATCCCAAGGCCGGGGCGGTGCACAGCCTGTACCACCTGCTGGACGATCAGCGGCTGAACCATCGTTGCCAGGTACTGTCCGGCATTCTGGCCGCGCCGTGCGGCGAACTGTTGACCAGTTTCTTCCGCCAGCAGCGGCGGTTGGGCAAGAAGTAGGGGCGGCCCCGGTGATCGTGGGACGCCGGCCTGCCAGCTTGCGGTGGTGCCGGGCCGCGAACCCGTCCTACCACCGGCGGCCGATCATCCGCTAAACTTTCTGGTTCGCGGAGCGGGGGTCTCGGCCCCCGGCGTTCCGCCCCGCAGGTTCCGCCGTTGTCGCCAGGCCCATGCACCAACTTACTCACACAAGTCGCAGCTATTGGGGGCTGGGGGTCACGATCAGCGGTGTCGCTCACTCGGCGGCCGCGGTGGTGCTGGTGGTGCATTGGATGCTGGGCGGCACGCTGCCGCAGTTCATACCGCCGCCCCGAGGCGTGGTATCGATCGATTTGCAGGCTTCGTGGGCCTCCGACGGCAGCGGTCAGGACGGCCAGTCGAAGGCGTTTCAGCCGGTGCGGATCGTTCCCAGCGACGAGGTGACGGACCAGGAGTTGTCCGCGCGAACCATCGCCGTCGTTCCAGTGGGGACGTTGCCACCAATCAGCAGCCAGCGGCCGTTGGATGCCGAGCCCGAAGCGACCAGCCTTTCGTCGGCCCAGGTCACATCCCAGGTGAACCTGGCGGACCGGGAGCGGGCCGAGCCTGAAGTCCGGGAGCCGCCGGCGTTTCCCCGCAATCCACGAGCTCGCCGGGCCGGCGCCGAGTTGCCCGACACGCGGACGACCGAGGCTTGGATCCCGCCCTCGGCATCCAGCCGTCGCACGGACGGGGCTCAGGCCGAAGCCACGCCGCGAAAAGTGTTCAGCCCCGAACCGGAATATCCGCCAGACCTGCTAGCCGCGCGGGTCACGGGCGTTGTCAAGCTGCTGGTCCTGGTCCGCCGCGACGGGACGGTCGAGCGGGCCCGAGTGCATCTCAGCAGTGGGCACGCGGCGCTCGACCATTCGGCGTTGTCCGCCGTCCGTCGCTGGCGTTTCGAACCCGCTCGCCGCGCCGGTCAGCCGATCTCCGTGGAGATCCTGGTCCCGGTGCGGTTCACGATTCGCTCCTAACGGCCATCCCGTGATCAGTAGGCCCATTCAATACCCACGTTCAGGCCCTGAGCCCAGAACGCGGTGTCCTCAAACAGCGGGGCGGGGCGTTCGGGTCCCGACAGGACGCCGCCATTCTGGGGAAACTGCGTGGGGTTGATCACGGTGTCGATCTGATCGCCCGAACGAACCGCGCTGGTCAAGTAGAGCAGCGTATAGCCGACGGTCAGTTGCAGGCTGTCGGTCAGCGGATACCGCACGTCCAGGTTCAACTCCGGCAGGAAGGCGAACCGGTTCTCGGTTCGCTGGCCGATGTTGGTTGGCAGGGCGAGGAAGCCCTGATCGTCGACCACCGGGGTCTGGCCGGGAATCGTCGTGCGGCTCATGCCCCGCACGTCCACTTCCTGGTGCACGTTGCCCAGGGCCACCTTGGCGACCAGGTCGATCACCAGGCCGCGATAGCAATAGGTGCTGTTCAGGCCAATCTCGCCGCCGTGGAAATCGTTCTCGGCGACAAACGTGTCGCGCAGGTCGATCGTCGTGTCCTGCGGAATGCCGGGGGAATCGAGCACCAGAACGTTCTCGTAGATCGAAAGCCCTTCGCGGTAGCGGAGGTAACGGTAGCCGGCCAGCAGATCGACCGACGTGGAGCCGCCGCGAAGCCAGGCGGCTCGCAGCAGCGCCCCGGCCGAATGCAGTTCGCTGGAGGTGTCGATTTCGATCCGTCCCTGCGACACACCGGGAAAGGCGATCAACTGCGAATCCTCGGCGTTCAGCGAGGTGTTGAAGAACGGTCGGGCCAGAATGGGGAATCCCAGCGAGCTGCCGGTATATTGGCCCGTGTTGTCACCGTCGTTCAAGTAGATGTAGTGGGCTTCGATGCCCGTGGTGTTGCACGAGTTGAGCCACATGCCGGTGCGGAAGCGCACGCCGTGTCGCAGATTGGCGTCCACGCGCTCGTCGCCGAACAGCACCGACGTTCCGTCCTGCCCCAACACCCCGGCTTCCGCGCGCGGCGTGCCGGGTGGACTGGTTGTCACCAGCGCGGGCAAGCGGTTGCCCTTCATCCACCACATCAAATAGTCCGCTCGAAACCAGAACGAGGTATCGCGCGGCGCGCAGCAGTCCAGGCAGGCTTGCCCGCCGCAGGCCGAGCAACCCAGGTCGTCGCAGCCACCGGCCGGGTTGATCAGCGGCGAGGACTGTGGTTCAAAATCGCTCAACCGGTATTCTTGCGCCTCGACACCGGCGCCAGCCAGCAGCAGCCAGCCGGCCAGCAGTGCGAGGCACCTGATAGGTGGCATTCCGGAGCGCATATTCATTCCCCCCCAGGAATTGAAGTTTCGCCGCCTGGAGCCGCCACGGTCTGCGGTCCGCTTCGAACCAGCCGCACCGCGCGCGAAGCTCCCAAAAAAGTTCGTTATCCTGGGTATCGGTCACGGGGAATTTTCAGGTTGAGCTCAAAGCGCCGAATCTGTCACGCTTGTGGAACTTAACGCTTTCAGAGCTTCAAGAGACGGCTGATCCTGCGCCCCGTGACGCTTAGCGGCAGTTCGCTCAGCCTTTCCGGAGCGACCCATTGCAGGCAGGCTGGTGCAATCAGCCGACCGCTGAGCACGGTGGCCTCATGGCAAACCAGCGTGATCCGGTAGCGGGTGACCTGGTGGCGCAGCGTGGCCACGGCTGGTCCTGGCAGGATGCGCAAGCCGGTCAGCTCCAGCATCCTGGCACTCAACTCCCCTGCCAGCTCCGGCCCCGCCAGTTCCGGCAACTGGAAGCGCGGGAAATCCCACAAGCCGGTCCACCACTCCCCCGGCCCGCATTGCCGCAGCAAGACGCGACCACGTCGCCTGGCGATCACCGCCGCCTCGTGTCGCGCTTCGTATCGCAGTGGCCGGGCAGATACTGGAAGCTCTTCCTGGCGGCCTAGCCGGCAGGCGGCACAGAGTGTCATCAAGGGGCAGCGTGTGCACGCCGGCTGGCGAGGCGTGCAGACCTCGCTGCCCAGCTCCATGAGCGCCTGGTTGAACTGCCCGACCGAGCGTCGCGGCAGAATGTGCTCGGCCAACGCCCACAACAGCCGCTGCCCGGCGGCACTGGCGGGGTTGAGCGACGAGCCGAGCAGTCGGCTGAACAGGCGAATCGTATTGGCCTCGAGGATCGGGTGTCGCGCGTCGTGAGCGATCGAAAGGACCGCTCCGGCCGTGTACCGGCCGACGCCTGGCAAGTCCAGCACCTGGTCGAATTCCCGCGGAAAGGCCCCTCCATGCAATTCGACGATCCGCCGAGCGGCAGCGTGCAACTGGCGCGCCCGGCGGTAGTATCCCAGCCCTTCCCAGAGCCTCAACACGTCCTGTTCGCTAGCCGCGGCCAGCGACTTCACGTCGGGAAAGGCTCGGAGGAAGCGGTCATAGTATCCTGTGACCGAGGCGACCTGGGTCTGCTGCAGCATGATCTCGCTGACCCAGATCCGGTACGGCTCGCGAGTCTTTCGCCACGGCAAGTCGCGCGCCGACCGCGCGAACCAGCGCAGCAGCCGGCGCTGCAGAGATCGCACCCAGGCCGCATCGGGCAGATTGGCTTCCATTCGGGGCAAGAACTCCATAAGCGACAGGCCCGCCCAAACCGCACGACCTGACAGACCAGAGGCCAATCACGACCAATGACTGTCTCTTACTGACTTCCGCCTACCGACGAATGCCTACCGACTAATGCCGAATTGCACAGCGCCACTTTGGACGCAAGTCGTTGCCACTGTTAGCCCGAAGCGTCCGCGAGGAGATTTGCCTAACCTCTTCCCTCGTTTACGCTTCGGGCTACAAATGACGGCAAAGTGGTGCTGTCCAACTAATGACTAACGACTAGAGACAACACCACGCGGTGCTCACGGCGCTGGCGCCCCGGGCAGCATAAGCTCGCCGGTGCCGGGTCGGAAGTACGGTGCCGAGCCGGTAAACTCGATCCGGGCCTGGGGACGTTGCTGGTTGGCCGCCCAGGTAAACAGATATCGGCCAATCGCCGCTTCGAGCGCCTCGCGGACGTCGGACCACTGCCGCTTGCCGGCTTCGACCTCCTGGCACAGGATCAAGTGCACGCCCAGCGGACTGATCACCGGCGGACTGACCTGGCCGGCCTCGAGTGCGAAGGCGGCGGCGGAGAACGGTTCGGGCATCGGCTGATGCCGTTCGATCCATCCCAGGTCGCCACCGTCGCGGCCGCTGGGGGCGTCGGAGTGCTGCCGAGCGGCCGCGGCAAAGTCCAGTTCGCCCGACGCGATGCGAGCGCGCAGTTGTTCGGCCCGCTCCAGCGCCTGGGCCGCCGCCTCGGGCCGCTCGCCCGAAACGCGGAGCAGAATCTGGGCCACTCGCAGGCGTCGCCCGTCGAAGTCCGCGGGATGGTCGGCGAAGTACCGCCGCAGATTGGCGTCGGTAACGTAGCGGTCGAGGTAACGCCGCCAGCTCAGTTGCCAGGCCAGTTCACGCTGAAGCTGCTCGACGTTCAGACCAAGCTGCCCCAAGTGCTGCGGCATCGTGACGTTGCGGCTGGCGAGCTGCTTTTCCAGGCGGGCCATGGCTAGCTGTATCTGGTCGGCCGAGGCGCTTAACTGATTCTGATCCAGATAACGCTGGACCAGTTGCCGGTCGATGAGTTGAGCGAGGGCCTGGGCTTGCAGGTGGAGCCTGGCGGCCGGGTCGGGTGGTCGGCCGCGGAGCGCCTGTTGCAACTGGCGCTGGACTTCGGAAACGGTGATCGGCAGCCCGTCCACGGTGGCCGCGACCACTTCCGGCTCAGCGGACGGCTCCGGCCGAGTTTCCGCGACAGGCTGGCTGGCCGGTACGCTCGGCTCCGCCACTTGCCCGGCCGTCGCGGACCAGGCAGTCAGCACGATCAACCAGCAGACGGCCGAGCAAATTGTCCCGCCAGCCGCTCGACGCGCAACACACGGTCCGCGGCAGGGATGGTTGTCGGTTTCGGCGGCGGGCCGGTCGTTTCGTGCGCGGTTCACGGCAGGTCGATATCGTTCAGTTCGTAATCGATCCGCGAATTGATGATCACGGCGGGCGTGCGATAGACGAACTTGTAGTCCGCGGGCTGCGACTCCAGCGCGAAAAGGTAGCCGATGCCGACTTCGTTTGGTTCCTGGCGAGTGGTATTCAGCGTGGCGAATTCCACTCGCCGGCCCTTGGCGTCCAGCATGAACACGTCGTTGTTGTAGATCCATTCGCGGTGGGATTCCAGGGCGTTGGCCGCTTCGTCGTAGCGGACTCGGACCAGCGCTTCGTACAGGTCGCCATTCTTCCGCACGCCTTCCAGGATGACGGTGACCGACGCCCGGCGCTTCTCGACATCTTTGGCTTGCAACAGATTGTCGAATTCGAACGATTCCACTCGGCCCGGCACCAGGGCGGACAGGGTGCCCTTCAATCGGGCGATCTTGGAGACGCCCCGTTCGGGCAGTTGGAACGGCAAATCGAGTTCCAGGGACGAGATATCCGGGCTGACTCGCCCGCCGCGCGCTCCCTGGCCATCGACTTCTATCGCCACGCCATCCTCGTCCCGCGCGGACAGTTCGGCCAACGGCTGCGAGATCAGGATCGGCGTATTCCGCGGCTCCCAACTGATATCAACCGTGACCTGCATGCCCTGCACTTCCGGATTCCGCAGATCGCGCCGCGTCTGGACCCGGATCGCCTCGAAACGAAACGGCCCGCTGTAGTTCGCCCGGCCATAACGGGGCAGTTCCATTTCGGGACGCGACTGGACCGTCAGCATGTTCGCTCGCCCGCCGAACGGGTTGATCGTCAGCGAGGCCTGATCCAGGATCTGGTCGAGCGTTTCCCAGAACGTGGCGTCCTGTGCCTTGAGGTTGACCTTGGCCGAGCGATCCTCGTAGCCGGTGAGCCGGTTGCCGGTCTGCGCGGTCAAACCGGCGATGGCATCGGCCAGCGACATTTCGCCCTCCAGCGTCACTCGACTGGCTTTCCCCACGGCTTCGGCCGCGACCTTCTCGACGGCCTGCGCCACCCGCCCCAGCCGCTCCTTGACTTCGGCCGGAGTGCGGGCGGTGATTCGCGGCAGGTAGTCGAGCACGCCGGGCCCGAGTTCGATCAAGGCCCGCTCGGCTTCGTCCCGCGCGGCCAGCTCGCTGCTGTCCAGTTGCCGGACCAACCGGCGAACGGCTGCCTCCAGGTCCCGCGGCGCTTCGGCGGGTGCCTGGCCCACGACGACGACGAGACTTCCGGCAATCAGCAGCATTCCCAGCATAGTACACCTCGCAATCCGCCCCGGGTCCTCGACCGCTACAACGTTTCCGACCGCAAGTCGTCACTGGCTGTCGCCGACTGTCGCTGGCTGAGCGGCCGCGAGCAAGACGAGCTCGCGGCAGCGGCTATGGCCGAGCGAACAGTTTGACGAAGTCCATTGCCGACACGATGCCGAACAGAGCTCGTTCGTCGTTCAGCACCAGCACCCGGTGCACGCCGTGCTTGACCATCGCCTCGGCCACCTCGCGCAGCGGCGTGCCGCGTTCGACGTGGATCAGTTCCCGCGCCATGACGTCCTCTACCGGCACATTCCCGAATTCCTCCAAGGCGTACGACGAGACGCGGACACTTTCCCAACGCTGCGTGTCGGGATCGAAGTGCCGAGCCATCTCGGAGTTCACCTCGCTGTTGTACTCGGCATGCTCCTGCTCGTAATTCAAGATGTCAGTGGCCGAGATCAAGCCCACGCAGCGGCTGTGCGAATCCATGACGGGCAGCCCGGTGACGTGATTCTCGGTCATCAGCGCCATCGCGTCCTGCAGCGTATCGTGCGGACCGATGGCGACCACGTCCCGCTGCATGATGTCGGCCGCCGTCAATTGATCCAGATCCTTCGAGGTCATCGCCGCTTCCTGTGGGAATAGTTGTCAGTGGTTATTTGTCAGTTGTCGGTTGTCAGTTGCCGGTTGTCAACCATTTGACCTCTGGGGTCGATTTGGCAGGATGGGGGAAATAGCGTCGGATGACTTGCTTGCGGGGCGAGAAGCCGATGATCGGTGGACTGGCTGGCGCAACGCGTGGCGAGGGTCCGAGAGTTTGCCCAGGTCGGGCGGGCCGTTGAGGCGTGTCCGGTGTTTCCAAATCGACCCCAGAGGTGATTGGGCCAGGCGGAGCCACAGTCACGGGCTGGAAGCCCATGCTACTCACGGCCGGCGCGGCCAGGATCACGGGCTGGAAGCCCATGCTACTCACGGCTGGCGCGGCCAGGATCACGGGCTGGAAGCCCATGCTACTCACGGCTGGCGGAGCCAGGATCACGGGCTGGAAGCCCATGCTACTTACGGCGCGACCAGCCCGACGGGCGTGCCGGGGATCAGGCGCGCGGGGCGTTGATCGGGCGGGCGCTCCAGCACCAGATACGCGAACAGGTCGGCCAGTTCGTCCGGCTTGAGTTGCTGTTCGACTCCTTCGGGCATCAGCGACAACTGGCTGACCGCCACCTCGTCCACGTCGTCGCGAGCGATCGTTTCCTGCTTGCCACCCTGCAGGTTCAGCACCACGCGCTGCGGGCTGTCTTCGACCAGCAAACCCGTCAGCACCCGTCCGTCGGCGGTGATCACGGTCCGCGCCTGGTAGGCGGAGCCGATTACCAGGCTGGGGTCGAACACATTGGACAGCAGTTGCTCGAACGAACCGCGACCGTTGGAGGTGATTTCGGGTCCGACCTGCTGGCCGCGGCCGTGGATCCTGTGGCATTGTCCGCAGACTCGATCGAAGACCGCCTGGCCGCGAAGGGGATCGCCCTGAGCCTGGCTCAGCAGCTCGCGCATCTGGGTCAGGACGGCTTCCCGCTGCGGGTTGCGCTCGGTGCGCACCGTGCCCCACTTGGCTCGCACCAGGGCCACCAGTTGCTGGTCGCGCGAGGCCAGCAGGCGGGCGACCTGGTTCTGGTGCAACACCTCGGCTGGCAATTTGCCTTGTCCGATCGCTTCCAGCAGTTGGCGGCTCCAGGCAGTGCGTTGCAGCAGCAGTTCGATCGCCTTGGGTTGCAGTTCGGCTTCGAGCTGTTCGTAGCGCGCCAGCACGACCTGTGCGATCCGCGGATCGTCGCCGCTGCCGGCGGCGGCCAGCAGCGCGGCGCGGAGCGAGCTGGAACTCTGCTGGCCGGGCGAGAGGATCTGGTCCAGGGCCGGAGCCAACCGCGGGTCGGCCAGCGCGGCCAGCGCGGTGGCGGCTCGCACGCGCCGTGACTCCGGCTGGCGCGGGTCGCCTAACGTGTCGGCCATCTGCCGCAGGCTGGCGGAATGCTTCCAACTGGCCGCCAGCAGGTGCGATTCGAAGAACAGCGGGTGATCGGCCTGGCCGTTAAGGATGTTCCGCAGGACCGGTTCCAGCCGAGGCCTCAGCCGCTGCAACTGCTGGTCGTCGATTTGGCGGGCCTGGATTTTCTGGGCCAGCAACTCCAGGCACTGGCGAGCGGAATCCGCGTCCGCCTCGATGACCAGTTCCAGCAGCGACACCAGCGAATCGACCTGCGAGTTGTCCGGTGGGTTTTCGCGGGCCGGAACCTGGCTCAGGGACAAGACCAGTAGCACCAGTCCAGCCGCCAGGCTTCCGCCGCGCAGTCGACAACAGCACACGAGAGTCCGCCTCCTCAGGGTTTGTCGGCCGGCTTGCCGCGTGAAGTGATCCGGTCGAGCACGCGCGGCATCAGTCGGGCCAGATTGGGTGTGTCCTTGAGGCGCGGTCCGGCCAGTTTGACAAAGCGGTCGCTTTCGGTTTCGAGTTGCGGATGCAGGTTCTGCCAGACGATGTGGGGGATCAACGGGTCGTCGCCGCAATGCTGCAGGACGGCGATCAGCAGGGTCAGGGGATCCAGGTCCTGGATCTTGGTCGCGGCGACCGCCACCTGGACTTGCACCGTGGGGTCGTCGGCCGCCGCCGCCACGACTTTCTGCCGCACCGCGGCCGAGACGTCGCGCTGGTTGCCGGCCGCTCGCACGGCCCAGGCCCGGACAGAGGAGTCGCCGTGAGTGAACAGTTGCTGATGAAATTCGTCGTCCAGCCGATCCGCTCCCATCAGGGCCCACAGCGCGTGCAACCGCACCTTGGCGGGCGTGGATTCGGCCAACACCAGCCGTTGCAATTTGCCGCGTGCGTCCGCCGAATTCCGCTCGGCGAGCAACCGCTGGGCCAGGTCGCGAAAGAACACGTTCCCGCTGTGCAGCCGCTCGATCAACTGATCGTCCGTTTCGCTGGCCAGATCGAACGGCCGGGCTCGCGGCGAATCCTGGTAGCGGATGCGATACAGCCGGCCGTGTCCCCGATCGACGCCTTCGGGATCGCGGCGAGCGTCCTGGTAGCAGTGGTACCGGTCGTACCAGTCCAGCACATACAGGCAGCCGTCGGGCCCCGTTTTCTGCACGACCGGCATGAACCAGACGTCGTTGGCCGTCAGGAAGTCCTCGGCCGCCTGGGCCGTGAAGGTTGCCCCGTCGGGCTGCACCACGTCGACGTTCAGGCAATTGCCGTGGATGTTACCCATCACCAGCCGGTCCCGGTATTCGGCCGGATAGGCCTCGCTGTCCAGGTAATGGATGCCGCAGTAGGCGGCCATCTGGTGCTTGTCCTGCCGAAAGGCGTCGATTTTCCAGGTGAAGGGAGGATAGGGCCCGCCTTGCCGATGGTAGTAGCCCGACTCGGTGATGTGCCACAGGTGGTCGATCACGCAGGCACTCAGGAACATGTTGCCCCGCGGGTCCCAGGCGATGCCCCAGGGATTGCTGGTGCCTTCGGCGAACAGTTCGAACTGGCGCGTCCGCGGATGGACGCGGAACACGGCGCAGGTGAACTCATGCGTCCGGCCGCCATGTTGCACTCGGCTGTGGTTGAACACTCCGTTCAGCCCGTACAGCCAGCCATCGGGTCCCCAGGTCAGCGAGTTGGGCAGTTCGTGGGTGTCGGTGCGGCCAAAGCCGGTCACGATCACTTCCCGCTGGTCGGCCCGGCCGTCGCCGTCCGTGTCGCGCAGCAGCAGCAGGTCGGGAGCGTTGGCCACCCACACGCCTCCGTGGCCCACGGCGATGCCGGACGGAATATTCAGGCCGTCGGCGAACACGGTGAACTTATCGGCCCGGCCATCGCCGTCGGTGTCTTCCAGAACCTTGATGCGGTCGCGACCCGGACCCGGTTCGAACCGCGGATACTCCAGGCTTTCCGTGATCCAGACGCGGCCCCGCTCATCGAACGTCATGGCCACCGGGTTGACGATGTCCGGCTCGCTGGCGACCAGTTCCACTTGGAAACCTGGCGGCACTTGCATCTTGGCGATGGCTTCGGCGGGCGAAAGCGGCGGACCGGGCGGCCGCGTCTGGCCGCGGGGAATCGGTTCGTCCGCCCCGGCAAGGCTCGTCACCAGGCAGGCGACCAGCGCCAGGAATCCGTACATGCTGCGGCGTAAATTCACGATGGCGACCCTCTCGCGGTGAGATGCCCCTAGGGGGAATCCGACATTGCTGCGGAATCTGGCATTATGCGGTGGCCGGCGATGGGCCGCAAGCAATCACCCTCCATCCGCGACCCGCTCGTCTCGCTGCGTTTGTATCGGGCGGCCTGGGCGATCGAGGCCGGCCCAGGGAAAGCCCATCACTCGGCGCGTGGCCTGCTAAAACGAGCTGGGGCAGCCTGGTGAGTTGCCAGGCGAGATCCGTTCCATGCCTATCTGGCTCTCTCGCCGATTTGGAGATCGTGCAGCATTTAAGTTGTTGGATCCTCAGTGTTTAAGGCCCTTCGCTCCCGGTGAGCGCCCGTCAGACTGTTTTGGGCTTCGAATCCCGCCGGCTTGCCCGGCGGATCGTTAGGTTTCTCGCTAACGCCCGACCG